>JBOHWH010000174.1:0-41222 GCA_050736695.1 Binataceae bacterium (SeqCode)
ATTCCGTACAAAGTCTGGCAAGTGATCGCCGGCGGCGAGGCGCCGATCTCGCGCTCGCCGTGGGCGATCGCCAAGTACGTCTTCACCTGCCTTGCGGCCAGCATGCTGTGCGCGGATCTGGTCGGATGGGGCGAGAACCTCCTCGCGTTCCGGCCGTTCGCGGCTCTCGGCAACGTGATTATCCTGAACAACATGACTGCCGCGCTGGTACTCTCGCCGTTTATCCTGTTGGCGGTCTATCCGCGCGTGCGCAAAGGGCATCTGCTTTATCGCGATGTGATGCCCGAGATGAAGTTGCGGCCGGCGCCAATTCGATGGCTTGGGCTGGTGATGTTGATCGTCGGCGAGGCGGCGGCGTGGGCGCTAGGAAATCTACTTTCGGTCGGATGGTGGGCGCCAAGATTTCTGCCCGCGTACATGAACGCGGCGCCGTATGACAAATCGGTTGCGATTATCGTTAGCCCGTTTATTTTTCTGGCGCTCGCGGGTCTGGTGGTGATGTGAAACTCGAGCCGCAAAATTCCGAAGCTTTAGCCGAGAGTATCGGCGGCGCGGCGTCCGCCAGCTCTGAGTATGCGGTCGAAGCAGCCGACCTTACCTTTACCTATCAGGACACCGCGAAGGCGGCCCTGCGCGCGGCGGGCTTTAAGCAAAAGCGCGGTGAGATGATCGGCATCATGGGCGCCTCAGGCGCCGGAAAATCGACGCTGGCGAAATGCCTCAACCGGATTATCCCGGAGTTCGAGGGCGGCGATTTCACCGGCGCCGTGTCTATCGGAGGCCATCGCCTGGACGGGTTGCGCGTCTCCGACGTTGCGGCGGATGTCGGCATGGTGTTTCAGGATTTCGAGGCGCAGCTTTTCTCGACCAACGTCTCGCACGAAGTCGCGTTCGCGATGGAACAGATCGGGATGGATCGAGCGACGATGACCGCGCGGATGGGGCCAGCGCTCGAGGCTGTCGGCCTGCGCGGATTCGAGCATCGCGATCCCACCTCGCTCTCCGGCGGCGAGAAGCAGCGCCTCGCGATCGCGTCGGTGCTGGCGCTCTCTCCGCGCGTGATCGTGCTCGACGAGCCGACCACCGATCTCGATCCAGAAGGCAAGGCCGAGGTTTTCGCGCTGATCTCAAGCCTGCGCGAACGCGGGCTCAGCCTGATTGTGATCGAGCATGAAACCGAAGAGTTGCGCCGCGCCGATCGCGTGATCCTGATGCGCGAAGGTGCGGTGATTTCCGTCGGTCCGCCGCGCGAAGTGATGACCGATCTCGATCTGCTCGAAGCCTCGGGGATGCATCCGCCGAGTCTCAACCGCGCGCTGGCGATGCTCGGAATCGGCGGCCACGCGGAGAGCGTTGACGACGCCTATGCCGCGATCGTTCGTGCGTATCCGCGGCTTGAATCGAGCGCGCAGTCCGCGCCGGCGAATCTTGCGCCGCGGAATCTCGCACCGCGGGATCGCGCGCAGGATCATGCGCAAGATCTTGCGCAAGATGAGAACGCCGCCGCGCGAACGACCGAGCCTGCGGCGCTGGCGACCGTCGATGACGTGAGTTTCAACTACCCGGGCGGTCCGCAAGTCCTCGACTCGATCAGCCTCGCAATCCATCCGGGCGATTTTCTTGCGATCGTCGGGCAGAACGGATCGGGCAAGACCACGCTTGCGAAGCATATCGTCGGACTGCTCAAGCCGGTCGCGGGGCGTGTAATGCTCGAAGGCCGCGATCGCGCGTCGCTGCGCGCGGCTGAAACCGCGCGTGAAGCCGCATACGTTTTCCAGAATCCGGACCATCAGATTTTCGCCGCCACGGTGTGGGAGGAAGTCGCATTCGGTCCGCGCAACTTCAAGCTCGGCGCCGCCGAGGTCGAACGCCGATGCGTCGAGGTGCTCGATGCGGTTGGCCTGCTCGCAGAGCGCGAGAGCGATCCATTTCTCTTAAGCAAGGGCGAACGCCAGCGCCTTGCGGTCGCGAGCGTGCTGGCACTGCGGCCGCGGCTTTTGATTCTCGACGAGCCGACCACGGGCTTGGACTATCGCGAGCAGCGCCGGATGATGCAGCTCGTCACCGATCTTAACCGCTCGGGAATCGCGATCGTGATCATCACGCATACGCCGTGGCTGGTGGCCGAGTACGCGCGCCGCGTCGCGCTCATCCGCAAGGGGCGCAAGCTCTTCGACGGCGGCGTGCGGGAATTTTTCGTCAACGACGAACTGCTCAAGACCGCTTCGTTTCGTCCGCCCGAAGTCACGCGCCTTGCGCGCAGGTTCGGGATGCTCGCGCTTTCACCGCGGGAATTTGCCGACTGGATAAAGGGGCGCGCCTGATGCCGATGTACCGGTACATCGAGCGCGACACTTTCGTCCATCGGATGCATCCGACGGTAAAGGTTATCGCTTTGCTCGTGATGTTCTGGTCGGTGTACTGGGTGGACAATCCGCTGGCACTGTTGCCACTGGGATTTCTGCTGCTGTATATCGCGGTGATCACCGGATCGTCGGGAAATTTCTACGCGCTCAGATGGCTGTTCATCATCCTGATCGCTTCGACTACGCTGATGTGGATGGCCACGTACCAGCCGGGGCCCGCGATGGTTCACATGCCGAAGGTGAATGTCCGCAAGGCGTCGATTCTGTTCGGGCTGGGCAAGGGGATCAAGCTCGCGGAGCTGCTCGCGGCATCGGTGCTGTTTATCTCGACCACCAAGGTCGAAGAATTCACGATCGGGCTTGCGAAGCTGCGCGTGCCGTATCGCGTTGGGTTTGCGGTGTCGCTGGCGTTCAGGCTCGCGCCGCTGTTCGTCGATTCCGCGCTGACGATCGTCGATGCGCAGCGGCTGCGCGGCTACGAATTCGGCGAGGGCAGCATTTTCGCGCGGATGCGCCGGTACGCGACTGTTGCGATTCCGGTCTTCATGGGCGCGCTTAGAAAGGCCAACAACATGGCGATGGCGCTGGAAGCGCGCGGCTTCGGGCGCCTGGCGCGGCCGACAACCTATATGGATTATCCATTCCGCGCCGCCGACGTGATCGCATTCGCGGCCCTGTTCGCAATCGGCGTCAGCTATTTCCTAATCTACTGGACCGGCTACGGCGCCGTTATAGCGTGATCGCGCGTACCTAAAAGGCCGCGAGGAGGCGGCCGGCGGCCAGCGGCCAGCGCTGGCATTACTTCGGTCGCTCAATACGGTCAGTACTCTGTCAGTCATAGGCGCAAGATGAGCGGAGGCTTTCGGATATGGCGTGCCCCGAACCGTG
This sequence comes from Binataceae bacterium (SeqCode), assembly GCA_050736695.1. Taxonomy (GTDB): domain Bacteria; phylum Desulfobacterota; class Binatia; order Binatales; family Binataceae; genus JBARDN01. Next base: position 3,255 of record JBOHWH010000174.1, read on the forward strand.
CGCAGGAGAGAACCGATCAATGAAAACCGAGCCCGACGCCGGCCAGAGTCGGCGCATGTTGCGGGAAATCGCCGACCGCGCCCTATCGCGAGCGGCGGCAGCGCCCTTGGTGGGAAAAAATCACGTGCGTTTACTCAAAGACGCCGGCGAGAACTACCCCGCGTGGCTCGAGGCAATCAAAGCAGCAAAACACCACGTTCACTTCGAGAGCTACTTCATTTGCGAAGATGATTCCGGGCAAGTGTTCGCGGACGCCTTGGTTGCCAAGGCACGCGAGGGCGTGCGCGTTCGACTTATCTACGATTGGATCGGCAACTTGGGAAAAGCGTCAAGGCGTTTTTGGAATAGGCTGCGCGCTGATGGGGTTGAAGTGCGCTGCTACAATCCGCCACGTTTTGACAGTCCGTTAGGTTGGCTTTCGCGCGATCATCGTAAAATGCTCGCAGTGGACGGCCGCGTGGGTTTTATTTCGGGCTTGTGCGTGGGGAAAATGTGGATTGGCGACCCGCAACGAAATGTCCAGCCGTGGCGCGACACCGGAGTTGAACTGCGAGGATCCGCAGTCGCAGAAATCGAGCAAGCATTCGCTGAGATCTGGGCCATGATGGGTGAGCCGATTTCAGAGCTGGAATTGGCCGGCGGAGATGCTGCCGGCTCGGCTGGCTATATGGACGTGCGGATCGTCGCGAGCTTGCCAGCCACTGCCGGCATGATACGCGTAGATGAACTTGTCGCGGCCCTGGCGCGAAGAAAGTTATGGTTAACCGATGCTTACTTTGCGGGGACCACCTCTTACCTGCAAGCCTTGAGAGCCGCGGCAAAAGATGGCGTTGACGTCCGGCTTCTGGTGCCGAACGCAACTGACATTCCTATGCTCCAACCCTTATCGAGAGCCGGTTATCGGCCGCTCCTGGAAGCGGGAGTCCGCGTCTTTGAGTGGGATGGCACGATGATTCATGCGAAGACCGCGGTTGCCGACGAACATTGGGCACGCGTGGGTTCGACCAACTTGAACATCGCGAGCTGGTTCGGTAACTGCGAGTTGGACGCGATGGTCGAAGACGATTCATTCGCACGCGACATGGAAGAAATGTATCTGCAAGATTTGAGCAACGCGACCGAAATCGTCTTGAACAGCAAACAGAAAGTGTTTGCACCAGGTGAACCGCGTCATTTGCATCCGGTTTTAACTAGCGGTGGCGGAAGCGCGGGACGCGCGGCCGCGGGAGCGATACGCGTCGGGAACGCGATCGGCGCAGCTTTCACAAACCGTCGCGTATTGGAACCGGTCGAAGCCCGCATCATGTTAACAGTCGGACCGCTGCTGTTACTATTAACAATTCTCTTTGGATTCTTTCCGCGTCTTTTGGCTTATCCGCTCGTGGCCTTTTCCGCATGGATCGGGGTGGCGCTGCTCTATAGAGCTTACAAACTGAATCGCAACAGCAAGCGAGAAACGGATACGCGTGAATAGTGTTTGGATGAAACGGCGGCAGTGGCAGTTTCACCACGCGGAACGGGGCCCTGCGTGAAATTCGTTATGCAGAGCGGATCGGGCCTGGAAGAATCAGCAGAGCTGTCAGCAATCACAAAATAACCTGCATCGAAGAGCCAATCGGCGCCGCTCATGCCGCGTCGTTCTCGATGGCGTTGTCCGATGCAATGGATCGCATCGGATTTCCGGCTGAGCGCATCACTACAACCGCGACGGTCAGATCGGCAAATCTGGTTAAAGGCTGCAGCATCATAAGTATTTTGCTTGACGTGACAGCGAAAATGCCGAAAAAATTATTTCATCGATGCCGCAGTCGCGGCTAAAACGAGCTGCATCATGTTCCGGCTGATAAATGCGAACGTATCGCTCAAGGCTCGCCTGGAATAATCAGCGAGGCCCTTGTGCGCGCTAAAGAGATGTAGTTGCCGATCCCTCACGGTTCTTCCGGGCCTTGTTGGAGGCGTTTCTGATTTTGAGACGGCCCTCAGGGAGGGCGGACGCGTGCTTGGTTTATGATTGTTTCTCGACGCCGACCTCGTAGGAGGCTTCAGTAGAGAGACAAAGAAAACCAAGACACGTGCTCGCCAGTTGTCCGGCGAGTATGACAGCACTTCCATTAAATCGTCCGGAATGGAGCGACTAAGTGAGCCGAACCGTATGATCGCGTAGCCGGAACACGAGGAGGACATCGCGCGTACGGGCGAGCTCAATTCGATCTGTCGGTTTGCAGGAGAATCAAGTGACACCCCAAGACAATATTGATCAGCTTGCGATAAACACGATCCGCACCTTGTCTATCGATGGAGTTCAAAAGGCGAACTCGGGCCATCCGGGGATGCCGATGGGCGCGGCAACGATGGCGTACATCCTTTGGACGCGCCACCTGCGATACAATCCGAAAAACCCCGCGTGGCCGGACCGTGACCGGTTTGTGCTGTCCGCCGGCCATGCCAGCATGTTGCTCTACAGCATGATGTACCTGACCGGGTACGATCTCAGCATCGAGGAAATCAAACAGTTCCGGCAGTGGGGAAGCCGCACGCCCGGGCATCCGGAACACGAGACCACGCCGGGCGTGGAGGTCACCACTGGGCCGCTCGGCCAAGGCTTGGCAAACGCCGTGGGTCTGGCGATCGCGGAGCGGTGGTTGGCGGCGACCTTCAATCGTCAAGGCGATGAGGTCGTGGATCACTACACCTACGTGCTCGCCAGCGACGGCGACATGATGGAAGGAGTCGCTGCCGAGGCGGCTTCGCTCGCCGGCACCTTGCGGCTCAACCGATTGATCGTGCTCTACGACGCGAACCTGATCACTCTTTCGGCGACGACGAATATCACATTTTCCGAGGACGTGGCCGCGCGCTTCGAGGCGTACGGCTGGCACGTGCAGCGGATCGACGGCCAGGATTGTGGCGCGGTGGACGCTGCGCTGACCGCCGCCCGCGCGGTCGAGGATCGACCCTCGTTGATCGTGGGGCGCACGCATATTGGATATGGCAGTCCGCATAAACAGGACACATGGCATGCTCACGGCGAGCCGCTCGGCGTGGAGGAAGTGCGCTTGACCAAACGCGAGCTCGGGTGGCCGGAAGAAGATCGCACCTTTTACGTGCCCGACGAAGCCATGCGTGAGTTTCGAAAGTCTGTCGAGCGCGGCGCGGAGCTGGAGACATCATGGAAGCGGCGTATGGATGATTACCGTGGTGCGCATCGCGACTTGGCCGAGCGACTAGACCGGATATTTGATGGCGAGCTTCCCAAAAACTGGGAGGCTCAACTCCCGGTGTTCACCCCTGCCGACGGAGAGATGGCGACCCGCGACGCCGGTGGCAAAGTGATCAACGCGCTGGCCGCGGTGGTGCCGAACCTGGTCGGCGGCTCGGGAGACCTCGATCCTTCGACGCGTACCGTGATGAATGGATGCGGAGACTTCGAGTGCCCGTCTGTCGATGAGTCCGGCAATGCACTGCCCACACAGGGAACGGCGGGCGGAATCTGGGGTTATGCGGGACGGAACATTCACTTTGGACTGCGCGAGCATGCGATGGCTGCGATCGTCACGGGGTTGGCCCTACATGGCGGAATTCTGCCGTTTGGCGCCACCTTCCTGTCGTTTTCTGATTATATGCGGCCAGCCATCCGGCTGGCAGCCCTGAGTCAGGCGCGTGTGATCTATGTCTGGACCCACGACAGTATTGCTCTGGGAGAGGATGGTCCGACACATCAGCCGGTCGAGCAGCTTGCCAGCCTTCGAGCTATGCCGAACATGATGATCATACGGCCGAGCGATGCTACCGAGACCGTGGAGGCGTGGCGCGTCGCGCTACTTCATCGCGAAGGCCCGGTGGGTCTCGTGCTTACGCGCCAGAAGTTGCCGGTACTGGATCGTACGGCGCTGGCTTCCGCGTCCGGACTGGAGCGCGGAGCATATATCCTGGCTGAGGCGGGCGAATCCCCGCCCGAAGTGATCCTAATCGCCACCGGATCAGAGGTTTCGCTTGCGCTCGAGGCGCATCAGCATCTGATCAAAGAAGGTATCCGCAGCCGGGTAGTCTCGATGCCATGCTGGGAGCTGTTTGACGGCCAGCAGCAACCATATCGCGACCAGGTCCTTCCGCCGAACGTCCGCGCGCGAGTGAGCATCGAGGCGGCCTCTCCCTTCGGATGGGAGCGCTACGTCGGCCCCGAAGGCGCGATCATCGGCGTAAATCGGTTTGGTGCCTCCGCACCGGGACCGGTAGTGATGCGCGAGTTTGGTATCACTGCGGAGCACGTTGTAGACGAGGCGAAAAAGATCCTGGGCCGGCTCAAGTGATTCGTAGTTCCATAGCAACCGTTGGAACTCTGCCGCGCCGCGGGACAGACGGATCCGCTTTGGGCCCGAGCGTGGCGTTATGAGAATTGAACGCAAGACGCTGATCGTCCTCGCGTTGCCGTTTATAGCCGCGGTTGGCGCGGCCTATATCCAATGGGCGGCGGTGGGGTTGCCGGTATTGGCGCCGCTTAAGACATTCTCGCCGGAGTTCCCCCCGGCAGTGAGTGGGTTTCCGGTATGGCTGCGGGTGACGCACTGGGCGAATTTCTTTTTCATAATCCTGCTGGTGCGCAGCGGACTTCAGATCTTGGCGGATCATCCCAGGCTGTACTGGAATGTCCATTGTACTCCCGGGACTGAATGGCTCCGGCTGACGCCAATTGTGGTGCCTACGGATCGGCTATGGACGGCGAAAGACGACGCTCGCTACCTGACACCATGGATTGGATTGCCCGGGTATCGCCACAGCATTGGAATAGCACGGCACTGGCATTTTCTAAGCATTCTATTTTGGGTCGTCAATGGGTTCGTATTTGTAATTCTCCTGTTCGTCACGTCGCAGTGGAAACGCCTGGTACCGGATTCGTGGCGAATCATTCCGCAGGCGTGGGCAGTCTTTGTTCACTACGCCACACTACACATCCCGTCCGAGCCTGATGGGTTTTATCAGTACAACGCGTTGCAGCAACTCGCCTATTTTGGGGTCGTGTTTATCCTGGCGCCGTTGGCTATTCTTACGGGTCCGTCGATGTCGCCGGCGTTAACGTCACGGTTTTCATGGTATTCAAAGTTGCCCGCCAACCGGCAGGTGGGCCGCTCGCTCCATTTTCTGGTGATGTGCGCGTTTGTCGCCTTTATCGTCGTGCATGTCGCGATGGTCGCGGCTACCGGCTTCGTCAGAAACATGAACCATATCATGTTGGGAATTGACGCCTTCACGCCGGCCGGAATGTATATCTTTTTTGGCATGCTCGGGGGGATTCTGCTGTTTAATGTGTTCGCCAACTACATGGCCTGGCGTCATCCGAGAAGAATACAACACGTCGCCAAGGCGATTGTGACTCCGATAATGCGGCTTCTACTCGATTACGCGGCGCCCCGCGCCGAGTTTACTCGCGACAACATCTCGCCATTTTTCTGGGCCAACGGCAAGATGCCGACCAGCGAGGAGTGGAAAGCGCTGGCCAATGACTCATTTGAGTCGTATCGCCTCAAAGTATATGGACTGGTTGATAATCCGCTGGAGCTTACGCTCGCGGATCTGATGGCGATGGGGAAGGAGTCTCAGATCACGCTTCACCATTGCATTCAGGGATGGTCGGGCATCGCCGAGTGGAGCGGGCTATTGCTCAGCGAATTGATTAAGCTGGTGAGACCCAGGCAAGCGGCGCGGGCGGTAGTCTTCTATTCGTTTGGTGAAGGAGGCGAGGGCGGCGAATTTTATGATAGCCTGCCGATCCGGGATGCGCTTCATCCGCAAACACTGCTTGCCTATGAGATGAATTCGAAACCGCTCGGTCCTTTGCATGGCGCTCCGCTCAGGCTGCGGATCGAAAGCCAGCTCGGCTTCAAGATGGTGAAATGGATCAGAGCGATCGAGTTCGTCGATGATGTGCGGCATCTGCGCAAAGGAGAGGGCGGTTACAACGAGGACAACGAGTACTTCGGCGAACTCGCCAATATCTGACGGCTACCACGGTTGACGGAAAAGCACGACCCATGCTTTAGAGTCTTCGGCGGCGCGGTGCAAACAGTCATCGAAACCTGAGCGAGTAGCAAGTCCGCTTTGCTATGCTGTTAGAGTTTAAAAACATTCGGCGGCATCTCCATTTCGCGGCGACTCACCGGTTGGAATCGTTGTCAAAGATATGAACTACCAAGTCACCCGGCAGATCCTGTGGAATGTGCCGATTGCGTTCATCGTAGTGATGTACGCACTGCTGTTCGTGCTTCTGTGCGCGTTTGCCTGGCGGGGACTCTATTGGTGGCGCCGAGTGACGGTGGGAACCGCGGAGGAAAGCCGGATCGATCGGCCGTTTAGACGTTTGTGGATCGCTCTGAGTGACGGGATCGGGGAAGGAACGGTCATAAGGGAGAGTTGGGGGTGGATGCATTACACCTTCTACGTCGCGTTTGTTGGATTGTTCATCGGCACCAGCATCGTGTTCCTCAACAGCGATCTCCGCTACGCGGCGGGCCTGGTTGGGTTGAATCTCTACTTCTACTTTGGCGACTTTTATCTTTTCTTCAAAGCCGCGATGGATACGTTTTTTCTGGCGCTGATCGTGGGGGTTACCGTCGTCGCCGTTCGGCGCTTGATCCTGGTTTCAGAGGCTGCAAGGCGATCGAGCCTGGCGCGGTCTGGACGGCCGACGCTGCTTAGCTCTTCTCCGCGCGAAAAACTTCTCGATAATCTCGAAAATTATCTCGGCTACTGGTACCCGCTTCTGATGCTGGTGCTGACCGCCGTGACCGGACTGATGCTCGAGGGAGCGCGAATCAACGCCACTCATCCGAGTTTCACGGAATGGGCGTACATCGGCCGGCAAGTAGGCGGGATCGAGGGTGCGCTCGGCGCCGGAATCACGTTCCATCGGTGGCTTTGGCTTACGCACATGCTGGTGGTGTACCTATTGCTGTTTGCTTTTCCGTTTTCAAAGCTGCGCCATTTTTTGTTCGGACCGATTAATCTTTTTTTCCGTTACCTCGGGCCGGGTGGGCGGCTCAAGCCGATTCTGAATTTTGAAACGGCGGAAACCTTCGGGGTTTCCAAGATTGAGGAATTCACCTGGAAACAGTTGCTTGACATGGCTTCGTGCCTCGAATGCGGACGCTGCACGATCAACTGCCCAACCGCGACCACCGGCAAAGCGCTCAACCCCAAGTTCCTCGTGATTGAGCAGCGCGAGCATCTGCTCGACAAGACGCCCTTCCTGCTTCGCGCCAAAGCGGCTGCGCAAGACGCCGACGCGCCTTTCTGGACGGGACCCGACATGATCAAGGATGTCGCCACCGAGCAGGCGATTTGGGATTGCACGAATTGCGGATGGTGCGAAGAAGGATGTCCGGTCGGGATCGCCCACATCCAACGCATCGACGACATGCGCAGGCATCTAGTCATGATGGAGAGCCGATTTCCGCAGGAGGCGGTGGCGGCATTCAAGGGAATCGAGAACCAGGGAAATCCATGGGGCTTGGCGGCCGAAAAACGCGCAGATTGGGCCGCGGGCCTGGGCATTCCCGAGATGTCTGAGCTCGATGACCCATCACAGATCGAGGTACTGTACTGGGTTGGATGCGCTGGTTCGTACGACGAACGCAGTCAAAAGGTTTCCCGCGCGCTCACCGGCCTGATGAAACTGGCGGGAATCAAGTTTGCCATTCTGGGGCGTGAGGAGAGATGCAACGGCGACCCCGCGCGAAGACTTGGTAACGAGTACCTCTACGCCGGCGTCGCGGCGCAAAACATCGAAACGCTCAATCGTTACAAGCCAAAGCGGATCGTCACGCAATGTCCACATTGCTATCACAATCTGAAAAAGGAATACCGCGACTTCGGTGGTTCTTATGATGTGGTTCATGAGGGTGAGTTTCTGGCCGAGCTGATTCGCGCCGGCAGGCTGCGCCCCGGCATCGCCCTCGATCAGCGCATCACCTACCACGATCCCTGCTTCATGGCGCGTCATGACCGGAAGTGGAGCGATGCGCGTGAGGCCCTTCACGCGATTCCCGGCGCAGCGGTGACCGACGTCGAGCAGTCGAAAAACCGGACCTACTGTTGTGGCGCCGGTGGCGGATGCTTCTGGAAAGAGGAAGTCGGAGGCACGCGGATCAATGAGAAGCGGCTTTCGCAGCTCGAAGCGTCCAAACCCGAGACCGTGGTGGTCTCATGCCCATTTTGCATGACCATGATCGAAGACGCGGTTAAGTCGCGCTCCGCGGAGGTCTCGACCGTCACCTTGGACCTCGCCGAGATAATCGCAAAGTCGGCCGGGATTAGATAATTCGGCGCTCTCCGGGAGTCATTCTGAATCGAGACGAATACGATGCCCCAAGAATTCAAGCGCGGCGATCACGTTTCATGGAACTCGGAAGCGGGCCGGGTTCGCGGCGTCATCGTCAAGAAAGTCACCACCGAAACGCTCTTCAAAGACTACATGCACCATGCATCGAAAGACGAACCGCAATATATTATCAAGAGTGAAACGACCGGCCACGTGGCAATCCACAAAGGCCACGCACTGAAACGTGTAACCGCTCCTGCCATTCGCCGATCACGAACCCAAACCCAGCGGGGGCGGCAAGCGCCGACAAGTCTGAAATTGGATTCATGACGTATTGTCTTAATCCATGGCTCTGATTCTTCAGGCTCGCGGTTGTCAGCGCGAACTTTTTGTCGCGCACTGGTATGTGAGGAGTGCTACGATGAATTGGAGGTACGAGAAAATGAGAATTTTTGTCAGGTCAGTTGCCGTTGTGGCTACAACCGCTTTTCTTGCATTCGTGGCGGTTCCCTTTGCCTTATCCGCGACCACCAATCGTTATGGCGGCCCGATCTACACGGGAGAGCCAGCTCTTGCGGTGACTGCTTCACTGGTTGCAGCGGGAGGAGGCCCGGGCAATTTTTCCGTCGCGAAGGCGCTCACCTCGATGATCGGGCCTGAGCTTGCCGGCGCGGAGGTTGCAAAGCTGGAAAAACAATACGGTAAAAAAGATTTTGCCCTTTGGGCGAAAAGTTTCGACTTCGCAATCGAGAACTCACTCAAGATTGCGACCGCGGACGGCATAAAGCTTCCGGCGCCGACTCTATCCGGCAAGGAGTTGGCTAGTGCCCTGGTGGACGCGGGCACCGATTCGGAGTCTAAAACCTGGTGGTCAGGATTAATCTTCGACAAGGCCCTGAGCCACAAGATTCATGACCAAGTCATGGACAACATCGACAAAAATGCTGAACTCGGCACTGTAGGCGACTACAAACTGCATCAGATCACGAACCAGGCATTCTATGATCTCGCGCAGGCTCTTGGTCACAAGGACGTTCGCCTGGCCTCTGTTCATTGACGGCAAGGATAGGTAAACGACGCGGATGCTGAATTGTCACACGACGGTTCCGCACTCCCGCGACACGCTTGCATTCGGAGAAGGCCGGCGGACGAGGTATTTCTGCCGCCGGCTTTTTTCTTTACCGTACCGCTTTCTGTCCGATTTCCGATGAGGATGTTTGATCGCCGGTGCGCGATGCTGGCGATTCGACCGTGGCCAGGGACCAAGCCGCCTCTACCTTGCCGAAGCCATCTTTGGTAGTCGTCGTTAAGCATCCTCCATAAACGTGGAGCGCCAAGTGAAGGTCGCAAACGGCGACTCATCAAGCGATCTCATAAGATGACGGGCATAAACTTCCATAGCGGAGAACTCGCAGTGCAAGAGCGCGCCGGTGTACGAGCGATCGCGGACCAAGTCCGCCGCGGGACCACCGAATTTATTCCCGAGCGCGCTATAGACTATCTCGAGCGACGGCCAATGGTGGTGCTCGGGACCGTGGACTCTCGCAATCATGCATGGGCCTCGGTGATCATTGGCGAGCCCGGCTTCATCAGAGTCCTCGACGCGCACATCGTGCGGCTTGGATCGCTTCCGCCCCCCGGCGATCCGTTACGCAAAAACCTGATAGGTAAAGCGCATACCGCTCTGTTGGCGGTTGATTTTCTCAGTCCCCGGCGCCTGCGCATCAACGGCCTCGGGATCATCAAAGATGGCGCGATCTATATCAGAGCGGAGCAGGTGTACAACAATTGCCGGCGCTACATTCAAGAGCGTTTTTTTGCCGGCTTCCGGGAGATTGCCCACGCCGATGAGCCCACGAGCACGCGTTCAGCGGTCTTGTCCGCCGATCAATGCAAACAGATCTCCGCGGCAGATACGTTTTTCATCGCAACCGATCATCCGGAACAGGGGGCCGACGTATCCCACAAAGGCGGTGACCCGGGATTTGTCCGGGTAGTTGACAATCGCCATCTTTCCTATGCTGACTACAACGGAAACAGCATGTTCAATACACTTGGGAACATCGCTGTTAATCCGCACGCCGGACTACTGTTCATAGATTTCAACAGCGGCCGAACCCTCCAACTCACCGGTATTGCATCTATCGATTGGAGCCCCGAACGGGCGCGCGGCATTGCCGGCGCAGAACGCGTGATTGATTTTGAAGTCGAGGAAGTCATCGACAATGATCGGGGCTTCCCATTACTGTCTAGATTCCGGCAATTCTCCCGGTTTAATCCGAAGCCTTGAGCAGTGGCGCGAAACTGAGATTGTGCGCTTCCGCGCCTAGTCCCAGGTGGCAACCGAGGTCGGTTTGATTTCGTACATGACGCGGATTTCGCCTGGAGCTCGAAATGGGTACTTGTCCCGGGCCATGTATTTCTTTGTGAGCAAATCGATGTGTTGGTCGGCGCCCTGCTCGGTGGCGCTTATGACCGTGCCCCGGATCTGGATCGAACGATAGGGTTTGTCAGGGTCCATAATCGAAAGAGCCACTCGCGAACCCTTTTTCATGTTCCGTTCCTTGACCCTTCCCTTTGCGGTGTTGACGCGAACTTTGTCGCCGGACATGTCGAACCATACCGGCGTCACCTGCGGTGAGCCTTCGGGCATCGCTGTCGCGAGAAAGGCAAAGCACTTCTTGTTGTAGTCCATCAGATCGGCGAATCTCGCGGGGATCTCTTTCGTGGTAGTGGCTTTCGGGACTATCGCAGACATGGCCAATCTCCTGGATAAAAGCTAACGGCGGGGCTTCGCAGGCATTATGACACTCCGGACGGACGATCCGCCAGTCTTCATTTTTCCAGAGGGCAGCCCAGTCTAGCTAAGGCTAGCGCTCACGCTGAGGATTTTGGCCAGGCCCGGGCGGCGCTTAAGCAAATCGGCGAGAGTATAGTGATCGAGAACCGCAAAAAAGGAACCGCAGGCTTCGTTAACCACCTCGGCGAGTCCGCACACGTTGGTGATTATGCAGCGGTTCTTTTCAACGTCGAAACACTCGACGGGTTTGAGCGGCCCCTCAGTGTAGCGGACTACCGCGCCAACATTGATCAGCTCAGGGTCGCGCGCCAATTCGAGGCCGCCGCCTTTGCCGCGGTAGCTTGCAACGAACCCGCCGCGCGCAAGACTGTGTACGACCTTCACCAGATGGTTGCGCGAGACATCGTAGCGGTCGGCTATTTCGGAGATATTGACTCTTCGGTCGCGCGCGATGGCGAGATACATCAAAACACGCAGTGAATAATCTGTGTAGTAAGTCAATCGCATGACAGTTTAGATTTCAAAAGCCTGAATGATCGGAACCAAATCTTTCTGTTCCGCGCGGCATAAAACTCTTTCTATCAACGGATAGAGAACTGTATCCTCCGAGCGAAAGTGATTCCATAAAAGCAGCAACGGTTCAACCGGCTGATCGAACGGCCGCAAAATTGTCGCACAGTCTTTGGCCAGACGGAGCTTGTCGAAGCTATCCAGAAGCCGCTCGATCTCTCGATGCTCCGAGCGCATCACTACCGTCAGATGTTTATCATCGGTTCCCATTTGCGCTTCGAGCAAAGGAAACACTATCGCCTCTTCGATGTCGATGAAGCGTCGCAACCCAACCGAGATTTCGCCGACCCGCCGATGAACAGCGTCTATATGGCAAAGCTCCACCGCTGATTCGAAATCATTCCAGAGAGCGTCAAGGCGATCGTGATCGGCGCTTAAAATGGCGGTCACCGTCATCTCCACGCCCCGCGCGGGCTTCGCCAGCATTACGCGCCATATATCCGCGCCGTTTTCGAGTGGCCACCAGTAGAAGGCGCAGCCGTGGCGTTTCTGAAGCTCCGCGAAAAGAAGCCTGGGCCGATGTTTCGCTATAAGTTCGAGTCGTTGCCCCGGCGAGAGGTTGTCGTAAGCCGCGAGCGCACGCGCCCGTCGGCCCAGTTCGGAAAGTTCGCGCAGATCGATTGCGGTGCGTTCGCTGGCCGCCGGATCTTCGATTGATTGCGTTTGCTGTTGCATCGCGCTTGACTCCGATCGCAGTAGATGTATATAAAATACACCTTAAGAGGAACGCCGTCAAAGAGACGACTCTGCGACGGCAGAGCGGCGAGCCGTCACAATGACAAACCTTACCGAAGCAATCCGAAAGCATCATCTGTCGTTGGGCAAGACTCTTGCGGCGCACGCGCGTGGAATCGGAGTGGGCGAGCCGCAAGCTGAGCGCGATGCGTTCGTGGCGTTTTTGAAAAACGACCTGCTGCCCGACGCGCGCGGCGAAGAGACTCATCTCTATGCGCTGGTCGATACGGTACTGCGAACCCACGGAAGGCCGAGCGCGACGATGATCGTCGATCACGAGTTCATCGCTGACTACGTGACCAAAATCGAACTGACCGCGCGTGACCTCGTCAGCGCGAACAGCATCGATCGCCCGCGAATGCAGCAGCGGTTGCGAGACCTTGCCATCCGGCTCGACGCAATTGTCGAACTTCATATGGTGAAAGAAGAGCGAATCTATCTGCCGTTAATCGAAGAGCATTTTGACCAAGCGCGCCAAGGGCGCGGGTTGGAAGCGATTCACGATATCAATCAGGAGGAAAGGAAAATGCCAGAAGATCGTCCATTGGATGTTCGTACCGTAACGCCCCGGGAGCGACACACTCAAATTTTCGATACTTACAACGCGCTCAGGCCTGGTGAGGCATTCATTCTGATCAACGACCACGACCCGAAGCCGCTCTATTACCAATTCGAGGCCGAACACGCGGGGCAGTTCTCGTGGGACTACCTGGAACAGGGACCCGACACCTGGCGGGTTCGGATCGCTCGCAGTGCCTGACAGCATCGGCTGCAGCTGAAATACGCGGAACATGACAGGTAACCGACGATGACGGAGAGCGACATTCTTCAAGCGCTGCAGGGTGTCAACGATCCCGAAGTTGGAGTCAACATCGTGGATCTCGGATTGATTTACAGCACCGAGATTCATGGCGACAAAGTACGTATCGCCATGACGATGACGACGCCCGCGTGTCCGATGCATTCCTATCTGACCGAGGAGGTCAGAGCGGCGATATTGAACCTCTACGAGGAAGTCGAAGACGTAATCGTCGATCTGGTTTGGGACCCGGTTTGGTCGCCCCAGATGATCTCCACGGCCGGAAAACGCCAGCTCGGCTGGGGGTGAAGAAAACGATGTGGCTCGGCACACGCGGTTATGCCGCAGATGAGATACTTCCCAAGGGAAGTTCGAGTGCCGGGATCGTCCACTTCACTTTGCAATGCCCGGAACTTTCTTTGTCGCCGTATGCCGATAATCGTGCGATCATTCACACTGAATCTCAGATCGAAGGATGTAAAGGAGATCACAATGGCTGATTTTTATGTCAAAGACGCGGCGAAGCATCGTCAGAAAATGCACCACTTGAAACCGGAGACCGCACAAGCCTTCGCCAACTTCAGCGAGGTTGTGTTCAAAGACGGTGCGCTTTCCGGCAAAATCAAAAACCTCATCGCGGTCGCGGTCGCGCACGTCACCCAGTGTCCCTGGTGCATCGACGGACACGTGCACGGCGCAAAACGGCTCGGGGCAACGGATGAAGAGATCGCTGAGGCTATTTATGTGGCGGCCGAGATGCGCGCCGGCGCCGCGCTGACTCATTCGGCAATCGCAATGGCGGCGATCGAAGGAGGACCTCAATAGGCCGGCAGCGGCCGTTTAGCCTGAACTGGTCGTCCGACATGGAGTTGCATTCGTGCCTTGGGTAATAACACGGCTTTGCATTGATTGTTTGGATACCGGATGCGTCAGCGTATGCCCGGTCGATTGCATTTACGAGTACGTCGGTGAGGATCGCGAGCACTTTCCCAATCAGCTCTACATCAATCCCGACGAATGCATCGATTGCGGCGCATGCGAGCCGGAGTGTCCCTGGCAGGCGATTTTCGAGGAGCCCGCCGTTCCGGAATTGTTCAAAGATGATACCGCTCTCAACGCCAAGACCGTCGAGGTACCCGACCAGTTCAAAGTCAAGCTGTTCGACGAAAAGCCCGCTCCAACTCCCGAACAGATCGCGGAGAATAAACGCAAATGGGGACTCGATCCAAATTCCTGACAGATTGCGAATCCGAGGCCGCCAAGAATCGAAGCGCCGAACGGTTCCGCATAGAACCGCCCATGACGATTGCCGAAACTGCGCCGGACGATTGGAGCATCGATCATGGAGCTTTACTGCGTTGGGCGGACGACGGCGGCCGATTGATCGGTGTAGGCACAACTCAAGGACGGGAGACACAATGACTGAGTATGAAGACAGGCAAGCGCTCCGTCCGGGAACGGGCGAGATGGTAACGCGTACGATTGCCGATGAGGCCCGCCATCTGAAAGCGAAACCGGAATGGCAGGCGCAGGATCGACTGGCTATAAGCCTCGTAAAGGACGACGCCCTCAATGTTCTATTGATGGTGCTGAAGGAAGGCGCCCACCTCGCCGAGCATCGCACGAAAGGGCCGATCGTGGTCCAAGTCGTGTCCGGGCGAATCCGATTTTTGGCTGGAGGCAAGAAAGCCACGCTTGCCGCCGGAAGCATCGTCGCCCTTGATCGCGGCGTAGCGCACAGCCTCGAGTCGCTTGAGGAAAGCGCGGTTCTTCTGACTACCGCCATCGAGTGAATCTATGACAAGCCGAACTGCCGGGGCGATTGATAGCGCTCCGGGTGGCGTCCGCATGGCGGCCCGATCTCGATTCAAGTATGAGCGCTTACCGCTTCTCGCGCTATCGATTCTCGCGCTGTTGGCTGCTCTTTGGGCTGGGCTGGATCGCCTCGGCTGGCAGATGCCGGTCCTTCAGCCCAGCCTTTCCCTGGCGCATGGCCCACTGATGGTCTGCGGCTTTTTGGGCACGCTCATAAGTCTCGAACGCTCGGTGGCGCTGGGAAAAAGCTGGAGCTACGCCGCGCCGTTGTTGAGCGGGTTGGGCGGACTGGCACTGATTGCGGGTGTGCCCGATCCCGTCGGGCCTCTTCTCATCACTTTGGGCAGTCTCGGGTTGATCGCGAATTTTGTCGCGATTCTCAGCCGGCAGACTGCTCTGTTCACGATCACGATGGCGTTGGGAGCGGTAGCGTGGTTTGTCGGAAATTGTCTATGGCTCGGTGGGGTACCGATCGCCGAGATGTTCTTTTGGTGGATCGGGTTCCTGGTGCTCACCATCGTCGGCGAGCGCCTAGAGTTAAGCCGGCTCGCTGGACTCGGCGAGCGCAACCGGCCGCTCTTTCTGTTCGGGACAGGGGCGTTCATTGCGGGTCTGGCCATCGGTGTGACTAACGCCGATATCGGCCTTCGCCTCGCCGGCGTGGGGATGCTGCTGATGGCGCTTTGGCTGTGGCGTTATGACCTGGCGCGCCGCACTGTGTGGCAGCACGGGCTCACTCGGTATATCGCGGTGAACCTGCTGGCTGGATATTTCTGGCTAGGCGCCGGAGCGGCCGCATGGATCTGGTTTGGCGGCAATCTGACGACCTTTCATTACGACGTGATGCTCCACGCCATTTTTCTTGGCTTCGTTTTCTCGATGATCTTCGCGCATGCGCCGATAATCTTTCCGGCCGTGCTGCAACGGCCGCTGCCCTATCATCGTGTGTTTTATTTCCATTCGGTGCTCCTCCATTTGTCGCTCCTGTTGCGTATCGGCGGAGATCTTACGGATTCCTTTTCCGCGTATCAGTGGGGCGGGTTATTGAACGTAATCGCGCTGTTGGCTTTTGTCGCCAGCACCGGATACTCAGTCGCCTCCGGATTGTCGCAAAGCGATCCTGGAAGGGTATCGCGTATGAGGTTGGCGAAGTGAAAAATGACTGGGTAGTCGCGGCGCGGATACTGCACGTAGTCGCGATTGTGGTCTGGATCGGAGGTATCGGAGCGGTTACCACAGTGATGTTTCCGACGATGCGGCGGCTCGAGTCGAACGAGCAAAAAGTCTGGATGTTCCGGCAGATTGAAAATCGATTTCGTCCGCAGGCCAGGATTGCATGGTTAATCGTCGGGCTTAGCGGAGTCTTCATGCTCTTCGCACTCAATGCATGGGTCCGGTTCGCCGAGCCGCGCTATTGGTGGATGCAAGCGATGGTGGCGTTGTGGGTGCTGTTCGGACTGATGCTGTTTATTATCGAACCGCTGGTGGTTGGTCCGCGGATGGAGCAAATGCTGACGCGGGATCCTGCTAGAGCGCTGATCAGAATGGAACGGATGCATTGGGTTCTGCTGATCCTGAGTCTGCTGGTCATAGCCGCTGTGGTTGGCGGCGTTTATGGATGGCTCTGAAGGTCGCGTGATGGAATCAATCCGCTTGTGCGCGCAGCGGATGAAGGCGGAAGATGATTACTGTATTCAAGAATCAAGGAGAATTAAAACTAGTGAAAAGAACAGTACTTAATTGGCTCCTGCTGGGAATAATTGCTGGTGCCGTCGTCATTGTGGCCAATGTGGCCACTGACCCGGCTGCCGTCGCGGCCGCCGGCAAAACCGCTGTGGTCACGATGACCGATCAGCCGCCTACCTTCGTTCCTCCAAAGCTGACGATCAAGGCGGGCACAACCGTCGAGTGGAAGAACACCGGAAAATCACTTCATGACGTGACCACCGATCCGAGCATGGCTCAGAACAAGGACGATGTAGCTATGCCCGCGGGCGCGAAGCCTTTCGATTCGGGTTTCATGGCTCCGGGTGCGACGTGGAGCTACACGTTCACGGTACCCGGCCATTATACCTACGTCTGTATCCCGCACGAAAAGGATCACATGATCGGCCATATAATGGTCAAAAAATAATTGCTTCACGCCCCACGTCGGTCATAGAGACGGTAGCGCACACAGCGCGAAGAGCTTAAACAATGGGCTTCAATCTGACACGGCGGGAGATGCTTCGAGTGTTCGGTGCGAGCGCCACGCTGCTGGGCGTCGGCGCCAGCAGTGCGCTGGCCGCATCCAGTGCCGAACCTGACAGCCCCGCGCCTCGTTCCACACCAGGATTGCCGGCTCAGCCGGGTAGAGGAGTGGTTGCCGAACCAACTCACATCCCCCCGCCTATCGCCGGACGAAACCATCCTGTGCATCACGAGATAAAGCTCGAAGCGATCGAGGTGGACGGCGAGATCGAACCCGGTGCGAAGTTTTCCTACATGACTTTCGACGGCCAGGTGCCCGGGCCGATGATCCGCGTGCGCCGCGGCGACACTATCACTCTCACTCTGCACAATGACCCTCACTGTACGACCTGGCACTCGATAGATTTGCATGCGGCCTATGGTCCGGGAGGCGGCGCGGATCAATTGACCGTGCTTCCCGGACAGTCCAAAACGATCACGTTCAAGGCGATGTATCCCGGTGGCTTTACGTATCATTGCGCGGTTCCCGGAGAGATGGATGTCCATATCGCGCGCGGGATGTTTGGAATGATTGTAGTCGAACCGGAAGAAGGTCTGCCGCTTGTCGATCGTGAGTTCTATATCGGACAGAACGAGACCTACACGAAGCAGATGCCCGGGCACCCGGGACCGCGCGATTTCGACCACGAACGTCTGTTAAGCGAAAACGCGACCTACGTGGTCTTTAACGGCGCAGTAAACGCGATTACCAGCAAACACTTCGGTGCAATGAAGGCCAAGGTCGGTGAGACGGTGCGAGTGTTTATGGTCAACGGCGGTCCAAACCTGCTCTCGAGCCTTCACCCCGTCGGAAACATTTGGGCCCGAACGTGGATCATGGGTGCGCTTGCGATGCCGCCGATGCATTTTCTACAGAGCGTCCCGGTCCCGCCTGGAAACGCTATCATCGCCGATATGGAACTCCCGGTCCCGCAGATAATCCGGATCGTCGATCACGCGATGACCAGGGCAATGAATAAGGGCGCGACGGCAGAAATCGAAGTGACCGGTGCGCCGAATCCCGAGGTCTTCAAAACCGGCTAACTTCATCGCGCACGTTATCGCCAAATGATGGGCCGACGGGGGCTTCAAACGCGCGTTTCGCCCGCTCCAAAATCGAAATTTCGATGGTTAGCCGCTGATCTCGGGAATGATGTCGATGAGTTCGTCGAAGAAGCGTTGTGATTCTGGCATCGGTCCCGCTAGATCCAGAGTCGGCATAATTCGCTGCGCCATCTCCCATACCTCTTTGTTCGGCCAGCGCGCCAGTCCAAAAAATTGTCGAGGATTTTCCGAGCTGCGCAGCAAGATGCTGCCCATCGCGCCTTCGCAGCACGCCTGGATCTTTCGGGTACCTTGCTCCCACGTCCGAACGAATTCCGCCTCGTCTCCTTCTTTCACGGTCCAGCGATACATGACTCGGATCATTGGAAAAACCTCTGCGAGCACGGGTTTCCAATCATCACTTTTCTTGACCTTAGCCGCAACTTTAGTTGTTAAGATTGGCAAGTAGCTAACTGCCAGTTCGCTTGAATCTACCTCTGGGGCGGGAGTCGAGCCGGGGCAACGCTGATCGAATGCGGACTAATCGCTTTATGTTCGCAAAGCAAGAACTTATTTCGTTACGGCAACATTTCAACATGTCGGGCGATTCGCTTATAGCTGTGAATTATCGGCGCTATAAAAAAAAGTATTGGCGGGGAGTGGAAACGAGCATAACGATGAGAAGGAAGGATTTTTTCTGTGCTCGCGGTTCGCGCTTCTGCGCGATCGGTTCCGCGGCTGGCGTCTCAGCAGCCCCGCATCCCTAAGCACGAGTTTGGACGTTGACGTTTTGGCGAGCGCGAGGACCTAACGATGGTAGAAAAAAAAGATTTGACCGGCCCGGACTTCGCACGAGGAGTCTCGATCGCCGAGCTCGCAGATGGAAGCATGCTGCAGGGCCACGTCAAAGGGGAGCCGATTCTCGTGGCTCGACGCGGCGAAGACTACTTCGCGATAGGCGCGATCTGCACCCACTACGGCGCCCCGCTGGCCACAGGCATCCTGGTCGACGATACCGTGCGTTGCCCATGGCACCACGCCTGCTTCAGCCTGCGCACGGGAGAAGCGTTGCGCGCGCCGGCGCTGTCCGCGGTTGCATCGTGGAAGACGGAGATACGCGACGGCAAACTTTTCGTCGGCAAGAAAACACCCAAGATCAAAACTGGGCCGGCTCCCGCGAAAGTGCCGGAGAACGTTGTCATCCTGGGCGGTGGTGCGGCAGGGAACGCCGCGGCCGAAATGCTGCGGCGTCAAGGATATAGCCGCGGTATCACGATGATCAGCGCGGATCAGAACGTTCCCTATGATCGTCCAGCACTGTCGAAGGACTTCCTTAATGGCTCAGCGGGCGAGGAACTGATTCCGCTCCGCTCCAGGGACTTCTACAAAAAACACGAGATCGAACTACTGTTGAAGACCCGAGTTGAAGCGATCGATCCGCGCAACAAGTCTGTTCAGCTAGCCGATGGCAGGCAGCACAAGTTTGATGCACTCCTCATCGCGACCGGCGCCGAGCCGGTGAAGCTCAAGATTCCCGGCGCGGACCTCGCACATGTTTGTTATCTGCGCTCGCAGAGTGATTGCCGCGCGATTATTGCCAAGGCCGGGAAGGCCAAGAGCGTCGTCCTGGTGGGCGCCAGCTTCATTGCGATGGAGGTTGCGTCTTCTCTAATTCAGCGCAAACTCCAGGTTCACATCGTCGCACCTGAAGAAGTTCCCATGACAACCGTGCTCGGTCCCCAAGTGGGCGCGTACCTGCGCCGCCTGCACGAACGCAACGGCGTGGTGTTTCATCTCCAACAGACGGCGGTTGCGATCAACGAACACAAAGTGACGCTCAAGGACGGCTCTAGCATTGACGCCGACCTTGTCGTTGTCGGGATCGGCGTCAAACCGCGGATCGATCTGGCCGAACGCGCCGGAATCAAGATGGATCGGGGCGTGGCGGTGAATAATCAGCTCGAAACCAGCATTCCGGACATCTTCGCCGCAGGCGATATCGCGCGCTGGCCCGATCCGTTGACCGGGGAAAATATTCGCGTCGAACACTGGGTCGTGGCCGAACGTCAGGGACAAACGGCGGCGCGCAATATACTCGGTCAGCGCGAGCGCTTCGAGGCTGTGCCGTTCTTCTGGACCACTCAGTTCGATTTTACCCTCAATTACATCGGTCACGCCGAAAAGTGGGATCACCTCGATTTGGAGGGCAGTCTCGAAGATCAGGACTGCAAGCTTTCATTTCAGCGAGCCGGAAAGACCTTGGCGGTGGCCACCGTCGGACGCGATAAGGAGAACCTCGAGAAGGAACTTGCAATGGAGCGATCGAACCCACAGGTCTAAAAACAAAGCGTGCCATTTTCGCAGAGGAACGTGCTCGACCAGGAGAGAACGTTCGGACCGAAAGGGCAGGGTGGGGGGCTAAAGAAATTCAGTGAGTCTGTGGCCGTTATTCGCTTACTTCATCATCGTTCTTGTCCTCGTAGGGGCGATGCTCGGCCTTTCTTATGTCCTGGGACAACGACATAACGAACCCGCCACCGCCGATCCCTACGAAGGCGGAGTCGTTTCGGAAGGCTCGGCGCATGTGCGGTTGTCCGTCAAATTTTACTTGCTGGCGATGTTTTTCGTGATATTCGATCTCGAAGCGGTATTCATTTTTTCCTGGGCAGTGGCTGGTCGCGACCTCGGCAGGACCGGCTATTTTGAACTGCTCATTTTTGTCGGAATCCTGCTGATCACGCTTGCCTACCTGTGGCGGCAGGGCGCACTGGATTGGGGCACTCCAGAACGCCGGCTACGAGCGAGGGACAGTACAAGATGAAAGCGACGATTGTCCGACCCGGAGATCCTGAACAAGCAGGTAGCCTCGAAGAGAAGCCTTTCGATGAGCAAATTCGGCAGACTCTGGTTTTTTCGCGCCTGCAGAACTTGCTTGCATGGGGACGCAAGAACTCGATCTGGCCGTTTGGCTTCGGACTTTCCTGTTGCTTCGTTGAGATGGCCACCAGCATCACGAGCAAATACGATCTGGCGCGTTTCGGAGCCGAAGTGATTCGCAACACGCCGCGGGAAGCCGATCTAATGGTCATCGCCGGTACGGTATTCATCAAGATGGCCCCTGTAATCCAGCGGCTTTACGAGCAGATGATGGAGCCGCGCTGGGTAATCTCGATGGGTTCATGCGCCAACTCTGGAGGGATGTACGACATCTATAGCGTGGTTCAGGGAGTGGACAAGTTTCTTCCGGTGGACGTTTACGTGCCTGGATGTCCTCCCCGTCCCGACGCCTTCTTGCAGGGCGTACTGCTCCTGCGCGACTTGGTGGGAACCGAAAAGCGCCCGCTGAGCTGGGTCGTGGGTCCGCAAGGAGTGACGCGGCCGGCACCGCCGTCCGAGCGTGACCTCAAGCGCGCGGACCGAATGAAAGCAACCGTCTATCGGCCGACTGACGAGGTCTGAATCCCGGTTCCGCGATGGCTACAGTTTCGAACATCCTGGAGGAGCTCCGGCCGCGGTTCGGCGCGGAAATTGTAACTCAATCGACGCGCGACGCAATTCCAACTCTCTGGCTGCCCCGCAACAAGATCCACGATGTTCTCCATCATCTTAAAATCGACCTCGAACGTCCCTACCGCATGCTGTACGACCTCACCGCCATCGATGAACGGATGCGAGTGCATCGCGATGGGCAGCCAGCGAGCGATTTCACGGTGGTCTATCATCTTCTCTCTTTTGATCGGAACGAATATATCCGCCTGAAAGTCGCTCTTGCCACGGACGACCTCCGAATTCCCACGGTTATCGATCTCTGGCCCTCCGCAAATTGGTATGAACGTGAAATCTGGGACATGTTCGGCATCGTCGTCGACGGCCACCCGCATCTGACGCGCATTCTCATGCCGAAGACCTGGGTGGGTCATCCGCTGCGCAAGGATCATCCGGCCAGAGCCACCGAGATGGGTCCGTTCGAAATGCCGCGGGATAAAGAAGACCGCGAGCAGGAAGCGATGCGGTTCCGCCCTGAAGCATGGGGAATGAAGCGCGGCACCGAAGATTCCGATTTCATCTTCCTCAACGTGGGGCCGCAGCATCCGGGCACCCATGGAGTCCTGCGAATCGTCGTGCAATTGGATGGCGAGGAAATCGTCGACGCTGTGCCGGACATCGGCTTCCACCATCGCGGCGCCGAAAAGATGGGAGAGCGGCAGACCTGGCACAAGTACATCCCCTACACCGACCGGATCGACTACCTCGGCGGGGTCATGAACAATCTGGCCTACCTCACCGCTGTCGAGAAGCTTGTCGGAATTGAAGTTCCGCCGCGCGCACAGGTGATTCGCGTGATGCTGTGCGAGCTATTCCGGATCATCAGCCATCTGGTTTGGTACGGCACTTTCGCTCAAGACCTCGGCCAGATGTCGCCGGTCTTCTACACTTTCAACGATCGCGAGCGTGCCTTTGCGATTATCGAAGCCTTCTGTGGCGCGCGCATGCACCCGAATTGGTTTCGGATCGGCGGAGTGGTGGAGGATCTGCCGAAGGGCTGGGAAGCGATGATCCGCGATTTCATCGCTTACTTTCCGCCACGTCTTAAAGAATACGACCACGAAGTAATGCAGAACCGTATTTTCAAGGCGCGCACCCAGGGGATCGGTGTGTTCACGCGCGACGAAGCGATTGACTGGGGCGTGACCGGCCCGAACCTCCGCTCTTGCGGCTTCGAGTGGGATTTCCGGAAGAAGCAACCCTATTCCAGTTACGACCAATTTGACTTCGAGATTCCCACGGCGACGCACGGAGACTGCTACGACCGTGCCGTGGTTCGTATCGAAGAGATGAGGCAAAGCATCCGCATCATTGAACAGTGCGTGAAGAAGATGCCGCCGGGCCCCTACAAGTCGATGCGGGAGCTTGCGACTCCGCCGGTGAAAGACAGGACCATGCACGACATTGAAACCCTGATCACTCATTTTTTGGGTGTGAGCTGGGGGCCCGTGGCGCCGCCAGGCGAAGTGCTCGGCGCGATCGAAGCCACCAAAGGAAACAATGGCTATTACCTGGTCAGTGACGGCAGCACGACTTCGTACCGCACACGAATTCGCACGCCGTCGTTCCCGCACATTCAGACGCTGCCGCTGCTGTGCCGCGGCCTGATGATTCCTGACCTGCTCGCCATTCTTGGGAGTCTCGATTTTGTCCTTGCCGATATTGACCGATGAGGAGATCCGTTGGTGCTGAGCACTGAAGAGCGTCAGGAGATCGAAGCGGAGATGCCGCATTACCCGGACCAGCGATCCGTATGCATCGAAGCCATGAAGATCGTCCAGCGGCATCGCGGCTGGGTGTCTGATGAGAGCCTGCGCGATATATCCGCGTTTCTGCAGATGTCGGTGGACGATCTGGACGGCGTCGCCACCTTTTACAACTTGATCTTCCGCAAACCGGTCGGAAAGCACGTGATCATGGTCTGCGACAGCGTGAGTTGCTGGATTATGGGGTACAACGGCATCCGCGATCATCTGTGCTCGCGCCTCGCCATCGAGGTCGGGAAGACGACGGCGGACAACCGCTTCACGCTGCTGCCGATCGTATGCCTGGGCGCATGCGACCACGCACCGGTTATGATGGTCGATCAGGACCTGCACGTGGACCTCGATACCCGGAAAATCGATCAGGTCCTGGAGAGATATAAGTAGGGGGGAACTGTGGCAATCGCGATGGAGACGCCGCTGACCAAAAATATTCGTCCGGACGGCGAAGCGCCGGATTTGAAGGCTTATGAAAAGACCGGCGGTTATCAAGCTGCGCGCAAAGCTCTGCTTATCGATCCGGCCGAAATCACCGAGGCAGTGACTCAGTCTAACCTTCGCGGCCGCGGTGGCGCTGGCTTTCCCACCGGAAAGAAATGGAGTTTCGTCCCGATGGGAAAAGACGCGCCGCACCCGAAGTATTTGATCGCAAATGCGGACGAAATGGAGCCCGGCACGTTTAAGGACCGCCGGCTGATGGAGGGCGATCCGCATCAGCTAATCGAAGGGATGATCATTTCGGGACACGCGATCGAAGCCGATGTGGCCTACATTTTCCTTCGCGGCGAATACGTCGTGTCGGCGCAGCGGCTCGCGAAAGCCATCCACGAAGCGTACGAGAATCACTATCTCGGAGAGAATATCTTCGGTTCCGGCCACAACCTGGAAATGTACGTTCACGTGAGCGCCGGCCGGTATATGTGCGGGGAGGAAACCGGACTGCTCAACGCGCTCGAAGGCAAACGCGCAAACCCGCGTGCAAAGCCACCCTTTCCGCAGGTTTCCGGCGTCTGGGGAAAGCCTACGGTCGTCCAGAACGTTGAGACTCTCTGCAACGTCCCGCACATAGTCGCCAACGGTCCGGATTGGTTTAAGGGCCTGAGCCGCACCTCTAGCGGCGGAACAAAACTGTACGGTGCGAGTGGGAAAGTGAGGCGGCCCGGGCTGTGGGAGCTTCCGATGGGCACGACGATTCGCGAAATCCTCGAAGATCACGCCGGAGGAATGCGCGACGGCTTGAAATTTCGGGGCCTGCTGCCCGGCGGCGCCTCCACCGATTTTCTCATCGAAGAGCATCTCGACGTGCCGATGGATTTTGATGAAGTGCAAAAAGCCGGCAGCCGCCTGGGCACCGGCACGATGATCGTTCTTGATGACAAGACCTGCCCGGTGGGAATGTGCCAGAACCTCGAGCATTTCTTCGCGCAGGAATCCTGCGGATGGTGCACGCCATGCTGGAGCGGGTTGCGCTTCGCCGCGAGCACCCTAAAGGCGATGGAAGAGGGCCAAGGCAAGCCGGGCGACATCGAGAAGCTGGAATACCAGGCCTGGTTCTGCGCGCCGGGGCACACCTTCTGCGCGCTCGCGCCCGGCGCAGTCGAGCCTCTGCAGAGCGCGGTCAAATACTATCGTGAAGATTTCGAGCGGCACATTCAGGAAAAGCGCTGCCCTTGGAGATAAGCGTGCCGCAGATCTACATCGACGGAAAAGCGTTTGACGTGAAACCTGACCAGAACGCTCTCGAAGCCTGTCTGTCGCTAAAAATGAATCTTCCCTATTTTTGCTGGCATCCGGCGATGGGAGCGATCGGTGCTTGCCGCCAGTGTGCAGTCAAAGAGTTCAAGGATGAGAAGGACACGAAGGGGAAAATCGTCGTGTCCTGCATGACCCCAGTTGTCGAAGGGTTGCGCATTTCCGTCGAAGATCCGGAAGCGAGGAAATTCCGCGCCGGAATCATCGAAGGCATGATGGAAAATCATCCGCATGACTGCCCGGTTTGCGACGAAGGCGGCGAATGCCATCTGCAAGACATGACCGTCATGACCGGCCATGTTTACCGGTCCTACCGCTTCAACAAACGTACGTTCCGCAATCAGAACCTGGGTCCCTTTGTAAACCAGGAGATGAATCGCTGCATCCAGTGCTATCGCTGCGTGCGCTTCTATCGCGAATACGCGGGCGGCGATGATTTCAACGCCTTCAGGCTGCGCGACGTCGTCTTTTACGGCCGCAAGGATGACGGCGTACTCGAAAACGAGTTTGCCGGAAACCTGATTGAAGTCTGTCCTACCGGCGTCTTCACCGACAAAACCTTCAAGCAGCATTACACGCGGAAATGGGACCTCACGATGGCTCCTTCGGTTTGCATCCATTGCAGCCTCGGATGCAACACCACGGCCGCGGAGCGCTACGGGATGCTTCGCCGGATTCTCACTCGCTACAACGGAGACGTGAACGGCTATTTCATTTGCGATCGCGGGCGCTTCGGTTATGAGTTCGTGAACAGCGAGCGGAGAATTCGTGAGCCGCTACTAAAACGCGACGGCGCGATCCAGCCGGTCACCAAAGCGGCCGCTCTTGAGCATTTGGGCGAAATCTTCGCCGGAAACAAAAAAATAGTCGGGATTGGATCGCCACGCGCCACGCTCGAGGCTAATTTCGCTCTGCGCACGCTCGTCGGCGCGAAACAATTTTATATGGGGATGGCGGATGACGAGTCGCGCCTGGTTCTGCGGATGCTCGAGATCCTGCGGGAAGGACCGGCGCGCACGCCCACGCTGCACGAAGTGGAGCTCTCCGACGCGGTCTTTGTTCTGGGCGAGGATGTCACCAACACCGCGCCCATTATGGCGCTCCGGTTGCGTCAATCGGCGCGCCAGCAACCGTTCGAAATCGCCCGGAAGCTTAAAATTCCATTGTGGCAAGATGATGCCGTTCGCGAGGCGCTGCACGGCCGGAAAGGACCATTTTTCATTGCCTCTGTGAGCGCGACTCGCCTCGACGATGTCGCCACAGAGACCTATCGCGCCGCTCCTGACGACCTCTCGCGGCTGGGTTTCGCCATTGCTCACGAACTCGATGCTTCCGCTCCCGAAGTGCCGAATCTCGCGACCGGCGTTCAATCTCTCGCCGCGCGTATCGCGCACGAATTGAAGTATGCCAAGCAGCCGCTCGTTGTTTCCGGCGCAGGTTGTCAGAGCAACGCTGTCGTCCAAGCGGCGGCCAACATCGCGCGCGCGCTGTGTAAATCCGGAAATCGGGCGACTTTGAGTTTTGCGATGCCGGAGTGCAACACAGTTGGACTCGGCATGATCGGAGGAGAAACGCTGAGTGCGGCGTTCGGCGCGAGGGGAAATGGCGCGGTTGACGCGGTCATTATTCTCGAGAATGACCTTTATCGCCGCGCCCCCGCCGACGCTGTCGATGCTTTTTTGAAGAGCGCGGGCCACGTCATCGTCCTCGACCATCTTGCAACGCGAACTACGGCGATGGCTGAGCTAGTGCTGCCCGCGGCCACATTCGCTGAATCCGACGGCACCCTGGTCAACAATGAAGGCCGTGCGCAGCGATCCTTCCAGGCTTTCGTCCCCAATGGCGATGTCGCGGCGAGTTGGCAATGGCTGCGGGATGCAATTGCCGCGAGCGGACGAGCGCAAGTAGCGCCGTGGCAAGACCTTGATGAAATCATCGCCGCCATCTCGGAAGAGTTGCCGCCCATCGCCGCGATCAGACAGGCGGCTCCGCCGTCAACCTTCCGCCTCTCAGGCGCGAAAGTGCCGCGGGAACCGCAACGCTACAGCGGCCGCGCCTCGATGCGCGCCAATATTGACGTGAGTGAACCAAAGCCTCCCGTCGATCCGAATTCGCCGCTTTCCTTCACGATGGAAGGAACGCTCATGATGGAAGGAACGCCGGATCAGCCGCCCGCCGCGATCATCCCGTTTTTTTGGACGCCGGGATGGAATTCGATCCAGGCGACGAACAAATTCCAAAGCGAAATCGCGGGTTCGCTCGAAGGCGGCAATCCGGGCGTGCGGATGATCGAGCAAAAAGATGCCGGCGCGGCTTATTTCGCCGACATCCCGCTCGCATTCGAGTCGCGCGTCGGCGAGTGGTTGCTCGTGCCGTTCTATCACATCTTCGGTTCTGAAGAGTTGAGTCATTCGGCTCCGGCCATTGCGGGGCTCGCGCGCGGACCCTATTTGGCGCTGCGTCAGAATGACGCGGATTCTCTCAACCTCAAAATGGGGCAAGAAGTCGACGTGAATCTCAAGGGGCGCAATCTGCGCCTCGCGGTTAAAATCGACTCGTCTCTGGCATCGGGGACGGCGGGAATTCCCACGGGACTTCCCGAGTTGGAGGCGATCCGGTTTCCGGCTTGGTGCAGGATTTCACGGCCAACGTGACGACCTATCATCCCATCATCGCGATCATCGCGATCCTCCTCGTTGTCTTGAACCTGGCGGCAATAATGATCTGGGTCGAGCGAAGAATGCTGGCACTGTGGCAGGATCGCTACGGGCCAAACCGCGTGGGTTCATTCGGACTGCTCCAGCCGGTGGCGGACGTGATTAAACTCTTCGCCAAGGAGGATTGGATCCCTCCTTTTGCGGACAAAGTTCTTTTCGTCCTGGCACCTGCGATCGTTGTGGTTACGGTTTTGCTGGCGTTTGCGATCGTTCCGATTTCTCCGGGGATTGTCGTATCGGACCTGAATATCGCGCTGCTGTTCTTCCTGGCGATGTCTTCGCTCGGAGTGTACAGCGTCGTTCTTGCCGGTTGGTCCTCGGATAACAAGTATTCGCTGCTGGGCGGGCTCCGTGCGGCGGCGCAAATGCTTAGCTACGAGGTTTTCATGGGCCTGTCGATCATGGGGACCGTGCTGCTCGCCGGATCTTTTAATCTCTCCGATATAGTACTCGCCCAGCGCAAGCTCTGGTTCGTCATTCCACAATTTCTTGGCTTCGTTCTGTTTCTAATTGCAGGCATCGCCGAGACGCGCCGCCTGCCGTTCGATTTGCCTGAGGCGGAAAGCGAGTTAGTCGCCGGGTTTCATTCGGAATATTCAGGGATGAAGTTCGGGATGTTTTTCATGGGCGAGTACATGGGAATCACTTTGATTTCCGCCATGATCACGGTTCTGTTCTTCGGCGGCTGGCTGGGGCCGTGGCTGCCACCCTATATCTGGTTTCTAATTAAAGTGATTTTTTTTCTTGGCTTTTTCATTCTGCTTCGCGCTTCGCTTCCGCGCCCGCGGTTTGACCAGCTAATGGAAGCGGCGTGGAAGTGGATGCTGCCGCTCAGCCTGATCAACCTTCTGGTCACCGGCGCGGTGGTCTTGATCTGAGGCCCGATTAGTGAGGATTCGGAGCACTGTGCGGCACGTGGCCGTGAGTGAGAGTCCGGGAAGGAAGGAGATTCGATGCTGAGTATATTGAAAACACTTTGGCACGTTTTCCTGCACGCGTTCAGTCACCGCGTCACGAAACAATATCCCGAGCAGCCGGCTTATCTTGCACCGCGCTGGCGAGGCCGAATCATCCTTTCGCGCGATCCCGACGGAGGGGAGCGTTGCGTGGCGTGTTATCTCTGCGCGGCGGCCTGTCCTACTGACTGCATCTCACTGCAAGCTACCGACGACGGGCATGGCCGGCGCTACCCGGAATTCTTCCGGATCAATTTCTCGCGCTGCATCTTCTGCGGCTATTGCGAAGAGGCTTGCCCCACTTACGCGATCCAATTGACTCCAGATTTCGAAATGTCCGAATACCACCGGCAAAACCTGGTTTACGAAAAAGAGGATTTACTAATCAGGGGTCCCGGCAAATATCCCGGCTACAACTACTGGCGAGTTGCTGGAGTGAAAATAGGCGGCAAAGATAAGGGAGAGTCTGAAAACGAAGCCCCGCCAACCGACCTGCACGACCTCATTCCTTGAAGATGAAATGATGTTGGTAGCCTTTTACATGGCTGGTGCGATCGCAATTGTGACCACTTTGCTGGCTATCACGCGCTTCAATCCTTTTCATGCGCTGCTTTACCTTATCGTGTCGCTGATGGCCGTGGCGGTTGTGTTCTACACCCTTGGCGCTCCGTTCATTGCCGTGCTCGAAGTAATCATCTACGCGGGCGCGATCATGGTCTTGTTTATCTTCGTGGTGATGCTCCTGAACCTGGGTCGCGCAACGATCGCCATCGAGCGGGAATGGGTTCGTCCCGGCACGTGGTGGGGCCCGTCGATCCTTGCGGCAATCTTGATCGCCGAGATCGCTTACTTGCTGACGCTCGCCGCTCCGCAAACGATCGGAGCAGGCGCGGTCACACCCAAAGAGGTCGCACGCTCTCTTTATGGCCCTTATTTTCTTGGGATTGAGATGGCTTCGTTTCTATTGATGTCGGGACTCGTCGGCGCATACCACTTGGGTCGCCGGCGGGAAAAAGAGGCGGAACATCATGACGCAGGTACTAATGAGCCGCGGTCTATTGTTAGCGGGGATCCTGTTCGCGTTGGGACTGGCGGGCCTTTTGGCACGCCGTAACCTGATCTTTACCCTGATCTCGGTGGAGATCATGCTGAATTCCGCCGGTCTCGCTTTTGTGGTGGCTGGATCGCGCTGGTCGCAGCCCGACGGCCAAGTGATGTTTCTGTTCATTCTGACGATGGCTGCCGCCGAGGTTGCGGTCGGGCTGGCTTTGGTGATCCAACTTTATCGCCAGCGTCCGTCGCTCGATGTCGATGCGGTCAGTGAAATGAGAGGATGAAATGTACGCGCTGGTCTGGCTGATTCCGGCAATCCCGTTTGCCAGCGCGCTGGTTCTCGGCGTCTTCGGCTCGCAGATGAAGAAAAAGGCGGCCGGCTCGCTTGGCGTGTGCTCGATCGGCGCCGCTACAGTCATCTCCGCGCTCATCATGTGGAGGTTCCTCGCGGCCCCTCCTTCGGGAAATGTCTATACGTTGGTTCTCTGGACGTGGATAAGCATTGGGAAATTCCAGCCACAGATCGGGTTTTACCTCGACGCTCTCTCGATTCTGATGACGCTGGTAGTGACGTTTGTCAGCTTCCTGATTCATCTCTATTCATCCGAGTCCATGATCGATGACGAGGGTTACACGCGCTTCTTCTGTTACATGAACCTTTTCGTCGCCTCGATGGTCACGCTGCTTCTCGCTAACAATTTGCTGCTTCTTCATCTCGGATGGGAAGGCGTCGGACTCTGCAGCTATCTCCTGATCGGTTTCTGGTATGCGGATCCGCTAAATGGCCTTGCGGCGCGCAAGGCGTTCATCGTCACCCGGGCCGGCGACACCGCGATGATCCTGGGGCTCTTCCTTCTGTACCATGAGCTCGGCACGCTGAATATTCAGGAGCTGATGATGCACGCGGCCGGCAAGTGGCCGGGCGGCTCCGTTTACGCGACAGTAGCGGCATTTCTGCTGCTCGGAGGCGCTGTCGGAAAATCGGCGCAACTCCCGTTGCAGACCTGGTTGCCGGATGCCATGGCGGGTCCGACGCCGACCAGTGCGCTGATCCATGCGGCGACGATGGTCACGGCGGGCGTTTACCTAATCGCACGAACCCACGTCCTATTTTCACTTTCGCCCATCGCGCAATTCGCAGTCGCGGTGATTGGAGCAGCCACTCTGCTTCTCGCCGGATTTAGTGCGCTCACTCAACCTGACATCAAGCGAGTGCTGGCTTATTCCACTGTCAGCCAGATTGGCTACATGTTCTTTGCCTGCGGCGTGGGTGCCTGGTCGGCCGCGATTTTTCATTTCATGTCGCATGCGTTTTTCAAATCCTTGTTGTTCTTGAGCGCAGGTATCGTGATCGACGCTCTGCACGACGAACACGACATCTTTAAGATGGGTGGACTGCGCAAAGAGCTCCCTCTCGCTTTCTGGACCTTCGTTGTTGCCGGCTGCTCGCTGGCAGGCTTGCCGGTGATCACCGCCGGCTTTTATAGCAAGGGGCTAATCATCTGGAGCGGATGGGCTTCGGAAAAAGGCAGCGCGGGCTTATGGGCAGTCGGGGTGATCGGCGTCTTCCTCACCGCGCTTTATATCTTCCGCGTGATCTTTCTGGTTTTCTTCGGCGAAGTCAAAATGCAGGTTTCTCACCGGCCCGGTTTCGCCATGAAGTTTCCTTGCATCGTGCTCGCGATTCTTTCCGTGGCCGGTGGCTGGGTGAACCTGCCGTCGTGGCTCGGGAATAAGCCGGCCTTTGTCGATTTCCTGCATCTCGCGCTGCCCGCGGTGAGCGAAACTCATGTCGCCAGGTTCACTGAACTTGCTTCGGAGTCGATCGTGACCCTTGCGTTTGTCATCGGACTGTTTTTCGCATGGGTGCTCTTCCTCAAGAAACGAAACTGGGCGGTGGCGATTACTACACCCGCTTTTTCGCGCGAGCTCCATCGGTTCTGGTTCTCCGATTGGGGCATGGATTGGCTCTACGACCGCGTCTTCGTGCGCCCGGTAGGATGGTTCGCTTGGGTGGATAAGGACGACTGGGTCGACTCAATATATGCCGGTATCGCTGGACTGTGCCACGTTTCGTATCGCGTTCTCAGCGTGACGGAGAACGGCCAGGTGCGATGGTACGTCGCAAGCGTAGCCGTGGCCGCCGTCATTTTTATTTCGCTGGTCCTGTTTTTATGATCCTGCTGTGGATCATCGTGATCCTTGTGGCAGGCGGAGTGCTCGCCTGGCTCCTGGCGCGTGTGAGCACGCTTGCCGCGCGATGGATATCGCTACTTGCGGTTTGCGTGGATCTCATCCTTAGCCTGTGGCTCTGGTACCGCAATTTTCATCGGATGAGCCTCATTCCTCAGTCCGCTACCTGGCTCGTCGAGCTTGACTGGAAATGGATACCGAGTTTTGGGATTCGCTTCCACCTTGCGATCGACGGCTTAAGCCTTCTACTCATTCTCCTCACTTTCTTTTTGGGCATCGTGTCAGTACTCGCCTCCTGGAATGAGATCCAGGATGCGGTCGGGTTCTTCCATCTAAACCTCCTCTGGGTGCTCGCCGGCATCGTCGGTGTCTTCCTTGCGGTGGATTTGTTTCTCTTTTATTTCGCCTGGGAACTGATGCTGGTGCCGATGTATTTTCTGATCGCGATCTGGGGTCATGAGCATCGGATATACGCGGCAGTAAAGTTTTTCCTGTTTACCCAGATGAGCGGCCTGCTGATGCTGATTTCCATCCTGGCGCTGTTTTTCATTCATCACCAGGCAACTGGAATATATACTTTTGAGTATTCGGCTCTGCTCGGCACGCCACTGTCGCCGCACGCGGCGCTACTGGTGATGCTGGGATTTTTCGTCGCGTTTGCGGTGAAGATGCCGGTGTTCCCGCTGCACACTTGGCTGCCTGATGCCCACACCGAGGCTCCCACGGCCGGCAGCATTGTGCTGGCGGGGTTACTGCTCAAAACCGGCGCGTACGGAATGCTGCGGTTCGTGGTTCCGCTCTTCCCCGGCGCGGCGCATCAATTTGCCCCGATCGCAATGACCCTCGGCGTGATCGGAATCATTTATGGAGCATTGCTCGCGTACGGCCAGACCGACCTGAAGCGACTCGTGGCCTATACCAGCGTCACTCATCTGGGGTTCGTGTTGATAGGCATTTTTGCGTGGAATTCTTTGGCGTTGCAAGGTGCCGTGATCCTTATGCTGTGCCATGGATTCAGCACCGGCGCGCTATTTGTTCTCGTGGGTTCGATCCAGGAACGAACCCACACGCGCGAGATGGATCGGCTCGGCGGCCTGTGGGCAACGATGCCCCGACTCAGCGGCTCGGTCCTGTTTTTTGCGTTAGCATCCATGGGACTGCCGGGCCTCGGCGACTTCGTGGGCGAGTTCATGATTCTGCTTGGGACCTTTAGCTCGCATCTGGGGATTACCATCGCCGCGGCCATCGGGATTCTATCTTCTACGTTCTACGCGTTGCAGTTCGTACAGCGCGCCCTTCATGGGCCGAACACCAATCATTGGTCGGTGCGCGATCTTAAGCCACGCGAGGCGCTCATGATCGTGCCGATGATGGCAATCCTCCTCTGGCTTGGCCTCTATCCGCAGCCGGTGCTTAATACGTTCCGTCCGGCCATGAACAATTTGCAGCAGGCCGTGGACCACTACGTGGAAAAGGCGAGGGGTTCACGGTGAGCGGCACCGATTGGATAGCGCTTCTGCCGGTGATCATCGTTGGCGCAACGTCGATCGTCGTGATGCTCGCTCTATCGATCCGGCGCAGCTATGCGGTGACCGTCTGGCTCACGTTAATCGGGTTGGCCGCGGCGTTCGCCTCGCTCTGGCCTGCAGGCTCCGTGGCGCCGCGCCAAGTGACGCTCCTGCTGGTCGTGGATCGATACGCGATTTTCTACATGGGCCTGATTATCGCCGCTTGCTTCGCGGTGGTTCTGATTTCTTATGGCTATTTCGAAAAGCAGCCCGGACAACGCGAGGAGCTCTACATCCTGCTGTTGCTGGCCACGCTCGGTGCGCAAGTCCTCGTGACCAGTACGGACTTTGTTTCGTTCTTCCTCGGTCTCGAAATCCTGAGCGTCTCGCTCTATGCGCTGATCGCTTATCAGCGCACGAAGTCGCGCCCGCTCGAGGCCGGGATCAAGTATCTGATACTCGCGGCGTCATCGGCAGCCTTCCTGCTCTTCGGCATGGCGCTCATCTATGCCGTACTCGGGACGATGCAGTTCAGTGAAATCGCCGCGCGACTCGCAAGCCAGGCGAATCCTTCCCTTGGCATTCTGTTGCCCGCAACGGTGCTGCTCATCACTGGAATCGGTTTCAAACTCGGCGTGGTGCCCTTCCATCTCTGGACCCCGGACGTTTATGAGGGCGCGTCCGCTCCGGTGACGGCGTATATTGCGACCGTCTCCAAGGGCAGCATGTTCGCCATCCTGCTTCGCTACTTCTACGGTTTCAGTTTCGCCCACGATCGCGCTCTGTATATCGTTTTCGCCATCATCGCGATCGCCTCGATGTTCACAGGGAATCTTCTCGCACTCAGGCAGAACAATGTGAAGCGCGTTCTGGCGTATTCTTCGATCGCGCATCTGGGATATCTGCTCGTCGCGTTTCTCGCCGGCGGACGTCTGGCGGCCGAAGCTGTGACCTTCTATCTGGTTGCGTACTTCATTACGATGCTCGGCGCCTTTGCCGTGGTCGCGGTACTCTCCGATAGCGGCGGCGAGGCGGAACTTATAAACGACTATCGCGGATTATTCTGGCGGCGGCCTGTGCTGGCGGGAATTTTCACAATCATGCTCCTTTCACTGGCGGGAATTCCCCTGACCGCCGGATTCCTTGCGAAGTTCTTTATTCTCGCAGCGGGTGCCTCCGGGTCGATTTGGGGACTGATCCTCATCCTGGTCATCACGAGCGTGATTGGACTTTTCTACTACTTGCGCATCGTGGTCGCGATGTATGCCGACCTTCCTCAGGCATCCGAAAGCGAACCAACGCCGTCCTTGTCGCTTCCACTAACCAGCGGCTTCGCCTTGGCAGTTCTGGCGATTCTCCTGGTCTGGTTCGGAGTCTATCCAACGCAACTTATGGAGCTGATCCGCATCGCCGTCGCAAATTTAATCTGAACTTCATCTCAGAGGGTTGCTTTATGATGATCTCGTGCGGCTGTTATAGTTTGGCGATTGTTTCGTCCATTTCGCCCGCTCTCGAATGCTGAGTGGTGAACACTCAGCCACCGCTCTCAAATCATTATCTTTTTTGCAGAGCCCATTTGGATGACAACTCCGTGAAACGATGAAAACTCCTCATTCCCATGCCCCGGCTCAGCTCACTTTTTCGATTACCCCGATCGCGCCGTTTCGACTTGATCTCACAGCATGGACTCTCCGCCGTCGTCCGCAAAACGTAGTGGATCGCTGGGACGGCTCGATCTATCGGCGAGTGCTGCCGTTCGGCGATGTTCCAGTTGAAGTAGCAGTTTGCCAAGTCGGGACGACCGAAGCTCCGAGGTTACGTGTAACCCTTAGCGGTGCCGGCCTTCGACCCGCCGTCAAGCAAGAAGCAAAATCCTTAGTGGAGAAGATGCTCGGCTTGCAGGTGGACCTAACTCCATTCTACAAGATGGCGCGTCACGATCCGAAACTGCTGGCATTAGTGGAAAAATTTCGCGGTGTGAAGCCTCCGCGCTTTCCTACCGTTTTCGAAACTCTGGCTACTGCATTCGCATGTCAGCAGTTGTCGCTCGAAGTCGGACTGGAATTGCTTGGGCGCCTGGCTCGAGCCTGCGGCTTGAGTCTGACCCTGCGGAAAGAGACCCAATACGCCTTTCCGCGTCCGCAAGACCTTTTGACGCTCACTCCACGCAAAATGCGAAAATTAGGTTTCAGCGGCAACAAGGTCCGCGCATTTCTCGAACTCGCGAAAAATCTCGTTAGCGGGCGAATCAACTTCGATGCGTTGGAGAAGTTGAACAACGAATCCGTGATAGATCTTTTGCTTGCGCTGCGGGGCGTTGGCAGGTGGACGGCCGAATATGTCGTGCTCCGCGGTTTGGAGCCACTCGACGTCTTCCCCGGCGACGACGTCGGTGCTCGAAATCGGCTCGCGAAATGGCAGCATCGCCGGAATGCTCTGGATTACGACGCCGTCGCGCGCTTGACCAAACGATGGTACCCATACGCCGGGATGGTTTATTTCCATATGCTGCTGGAAGGCCTTTCCGAAGCCGGTGAAGTGACGCCGAACAGCGCTGCGCGATCATAACGGCGGGAGGCAACACGTCCGACCGCGGGGAAAACATTGGACACTAAGAGCAAAGTAGCGCTGATAACAGGCGGAGCACGAATAGGAATAGTGGTGGCGCACGCCCTGGCGGCGCGCGGCTGCGCGCTTGCGCTGACCTATCGGGAATCCCGGAGCGCAGCCGACACGACAGCGGCGGCAGCCAGGGCGGTGGGCGTGAAGGCCACGGTGATTCGGGCTGACGCGACCGATGAAACACAGGTCGAAGCCGCGGTTCGCGAAACAGCGAGATCGCTCGGACAGCTGGATATTTTGATCAACCTGGCTGGCATCTATATGAAAACACCCAATCAAAGCGGGTCGGATTGGTCGGGTGCGTTGGATACCAACGCGAAGAGCGCTTTTCTATTTTCAACGCATGCGGCGCCTGTGATGAAGGCCGGCGGTGGCGGCCGGATCGTGAATGTTGCCGACTGGCTACCAGTCAGCGGCCGTCCGCGGTACATTGACTACACTCCTTACTATGTCTCCAAAGCTGCGGTGGCGGCGCTCACCGAGAGCCTCGCGCTCGATTTGGCTCCCGAGATTCTTGTGAATGCCATCGCGCCCGGCCCTATTCTTGCTCCGCGTGATCTCACTTCCGAGGAGAATGCCAAGATAATCGAGGCTACGCCTCTGGCCCGCTGGGGCGGCGCCGAAGAGATCGCCAAGGCGGTGCTGTTCCTCGTCGAGACCGACTTTGTCACCGGCGAGTGCGTGCGCGTCGATGGAGGACGGCATCTCTATTGACGAGCTTCGATCTCACTATGCAATCCTTCATGGTTCGCGACAATTACACACAAAGAGCGGCATTTTGCGAATCAGAAACTAAAGTCGAAAGGAGAAAGCGCAATGATTCAGATTAAACGCGCATACGAAGCTGCGTCGCGCGGGGACGGCACACGGATCCTGGTCGATCGGTTGTGGCCGCGCGGGTTGAACAAGCAGAAAGTGAACGTCGTCAAGTGGATGAAGGAGCTTGGACCGAGCACGGAGTTGCGCAAATCCTTCGGACACGACCCGGCGCATTGGCAAGAATTCCGCAAACGCTACAAGGCTGAATTGAAAAGACCCGAGGCGCGCGAGATGTTGAAAGAGATATCCAAGGTGGCTACCCGCGGCCTCGTGACCCTCGTTTACAGCGCAAAAGACGAAGAACACAATCAGGCAGTTGTCATCCGCGAAGTTTTAGGCGCCGATCGGGATGTTCCGGCGCGGAAGCTCCCCAAAGCCTGAGGCGATGGACCAAGTTGCCAGCCGCGACGCAGCCACGCCGTCTGCAATTATCGAGAGTGGTATTCTGTTGGACCGGCGGTGTGCAGAATATGAAAAGGGTTCAATAGCACGATGACTGAAGAACAGACCCGATCGGATGAGGATTTACTGGAACGGTACCAGCGCGGCGCCTTCGGTTATTTTTTGCAGGAATACAATCCCGTGAATGGCTTGGTGGCCGATACGACGCGCAACAGCGCTCCGGCAAGCATCGCCGTGGTCGGGTTCGCGCTATCCTCGTATCCTGTCGCTGTCGAGCGCGGTTGGATGCTCCGGACGGACGCTGCCGCACGCACGCTCGTCACCTTGCGGT
>JBOHWH010000175.1:0-9542 GCA_050736695.1 Binataceae bacterium (SeqCode)
GGTTCAGACGGTGACCCGCAAAAGACCGCATTCCTGAAACGAAAAGCGGAGGCCGGTGCTTCCGCATCGCTACAGTTTTTTACGAGACACGACACTAGTGGTGAGCATTCAGTACCTGGATCTTGGAGGGCGGTAACTTCGACTGAGTTTTCAAAAAATTCGTGACTTGGGTGATCTGGGTGACTGTCGCCGAGGAAATCACACCGCTCATGCAAGTCGTCGCGGGATCGAAGCAGGTCACGTAGTCGCCTCGGCCTTTTACCAGGTCGCAAGCACATGAAGCTGCTTCCGGATTGTTCTTGCTGATGATGCAGGGTCTGTCCAGGCACCATGCCCAAGGGCGATCGTTCGAGCAGACGGTGTAGTTCTTGACGGGAAAATAGCGCGACCTGATCTGCTGGCCCTCGGGAGTTTCCTTCGCGTCCTGGCAGGCCTGCTGTCCGACGGAATAACCGGTGTTTACGGTACATCGGCAGGAGACCTGCTTATCGTTCCCTGGGATCGGGACACAGGGGGCGACGGTACATAACGCAAACTTGCCTTTACATACCTGGAAGCCCTGCGCCTGAGCGGTCGCGTCGAAAACTGACATGGTAGCGACCGCAATTGCGGCTGCCACAAAGATCGCGAATCCGATTTTCATCAAACGCCGCCCTCACTTCTGCGCGAATTACTTGACCGCGCCTTCTTCGCGCCACTTTGCGATCTGCTCGAGCGTGTAGCCGAGGCCGCTTAGAACTTCGTCGGTGTGTTGGCCAAGTGCGGGGGCCAATGAGCGGATCGAGCCGGGGGTTTCAGAGAGCTTGACCGAGATTCCGACTTGCTTGACTTTCCGGCCGCCGGGGGCATCGAGCTCGACGATCATTTTGCGCGCGAGGACCTGCGGGTCGTGCCCGACTTCGTCGAGGGTGTTCATTTTGCCGACGCAGATGTCGGTCTTGGAGAGCAGCTCAAACCATTCGTCGCGGGTTTTGGTTTTGAACGAATCGGTAAAGAACGTTTGAATCTCGGCGCGTTTGGCGGAATTGAATTCGTGCTCGATCAAATCCTCGCGGCCCAGCGTGCGGCACAGGTTGGCGAAGAACCACGGCTCGAGCGATCCGATCGTGATGATCTTGCCGTCTTTGGTTTCGTACACGTTATAATTCGGGATCGCGCCGTCGAGCATCGTCTCGCCGCGTTTGGGAATCGCGCCGGTCGCGAAGAAGCTCGAAAACGATTGCGCCATCAGCGCGAGCGCACCGTCCATCATCGAAATATCCACGTACTGGCCGTGTCCGGTCTGCTGGCGCGCGACTAAAGCCGCCAGGATTCCGATCGCGCCATGCATCCCGCCGCCCGCGTAGTCGGCGATGATGTTGTGCGGGATCGTCGGCAACTGGCCGGGACGCCCGAGGATCGAGAGCACCCCGGCGGTCGCGATGTAATTGAGGTCGTGGCCGACCAGATCGCGATACGGCCCGTCCTGTCCGTAACCGGTGATCGCGCAATAGATGAGCCGTGGATTGCGCACCGAGAGCTTCGCGAAGTCGATGCCGAGGCGCTTGGCGACGCCGGGGCGGTATTCCTCGACGACGATATCGGCGCGCTGGGACAGGCGCAGGAAAACCTCCTTGCCGGGGCCGCTTTTGAGATTGAGCGCGATCGATTTTTTGTTGCGATTAAGCGCGTTGAACGGCGAGCCGCCGAACGCACCCGCCGGACCTTGCGTGCCCGCCGCCCCGGCCTGCTGCGCGCGGCGTCCGGTTGGCGCGCCGGGTTCTTCAATTTTGATGATGTCGGCGCCGAGGTCGCCCAGGATCATCGTGCAGAACGGTCCTGGCGCGAGTTTGGTGAGATCGAGGATTTTTATTCCGCTGAGCGGCGACGATACAGCCATGATGGAGGTTTAGTGCGTTCGAGCGAAAGGCGCAAACCAACCACAAAAACGGCCGGCGAGCCGCCGGCCGCTACTGAGAATTTCCCGACAGAAATATCGGTAGAAATTTCCGACGGCGCTCAGAGCACCGCGGCGCGGACTCTGGCCAGACGCGCGGCCAGCGACTTGAGGCCCTCTACCATATGGACGCCGTACCAATGCAGGTCGCGGCCGCTCACGATCAGCACGCGGCGCGAAAGCGCGGGCGGCAGCGCGGCGCGCAGCTCCTCAATATCGCTCGGGCCAAATTCATATGGCTCGTCGGGCAGCAACACTATATCGGGACGCAAGTCGAGCGCGGCTTCGAGCGTGGTCATCGGATAGCGTTCGCCCGCGGCCGCATAGATGTTGTTGTAACCGAGCATCCGCAGCACGTCATGCGCGTAAGTGTCGGCGTTAAACGCCATCCACGGCTTTTTCCAAATCGGACAAAAGACGCGCAGCCGGAGCTTCGCCCACACTCCCATCCCGGCTTCGATCTCGCTGACCGTCAGAGTGATCTCGCGCGCAAGCGCGATCGCTTTCGGCTCGCATCCTAATGCGCGGCCCATCTTGAGCAGCGACTCGACGGCGGCCGGCACCGTGCGCGGATAAGTGGTCAGAACCGCGATTCCCCGCGCGCGCATCCGCTCGACGTCTTCGCGGCGATTCTCTTCGGCGTTGGCGATGATCAAGTCGGGATGCAGATTCGCGATCGCGCGGAGATCGGGATTCTTGGTGCCGCCGATCTTTGCGACCCGCGCGACGCCGCCCTCCGGCGACACGCAGAACTTCGTCACGCCGACGACACGCCGGCCCAGCCCGAGCGCGAACAAGGTCTCGGTCCAGCTAGGGACCAGCGAGATAATCCGCTCGGGAGGAGCTTCGAGCTCGACGCGGAAACCAAGGTCATCGACAATCTGCGTCTGCGCCATCGCGGGAGCTACCGGGCCTTGCGTTTCAGAGTGTCGTCGAGCTGTTGGCGATCGCTCGCGGAGAGATTTTCACTCGGCATCGGCGCGGGTTGCGCGTTCGAGGCTGGAGCGATCACGCCGCTGTCGGGCGGACGATAGGCCAGGTAATGAATCGCCTGCGGCATCAGCATCCGGCGCACCACGAACCCCGCGATCAGAACTGCCAGCGCGATCAGCGCCAGTAGGCCCAGTCTGCGCCGCCGCTTCTTTCTTTTCTTCGCCATCGGCCCGTCGCGCGCAATTCGCGCGCGCCCGCCCCCGCCTCATCCGCTAGTGCATCGATGCTATCTGTTCGCTGCGCCGAATAAAATCTCGCGGAGCCATCGCGCGATCAGCGCGCGCGTCGGACGCTCGTCGGTGTGATGCGCTCCGTTGTACCAATCGACGCCGAGGTCGCGTGCGCGGCGGCTTAGCCGCGCCATGCGGAAGTACATCCGATGACGCGGTCCGTAGAAATGGCGCGCGGCGAAAGCGAGCTTGCCGAGCTTGCGGCCGGCAGCCTCGCGATGCAGCGCGCGGTCGTATGCGGCGAGCGCCTTGGCATCGCCGTCGAGCATTTTTGCAATCGCGATCGCCGCGAGCTTGCCGTGTTCGAACGCGCACGAGATACCCTCGCCCATCAGCGGATCGACGCCAGCCGCGTCGCCGGCCAGAATCACGCGGCCGCTTACGTAGCGATCGCGCGCGTCGAACCAGCGGATCGGGAACGCGCGAAACGCCTGCGTGCGATTCTCCAGCGCCGCCAGCGGCAGCTCGGGAAAAGCCGCCCGCAACTCCGTCAGCATCTGGGCCTGCTCGCCTCCGGCGGCGCCGGACGCGCGCGGATGCTGATCGTAGATTCCGACATTCAGATGCGGCGCGTCATCGATCAGGCACGGGAACGACCACGCGTAGCCGGGGATACCCGCGCTGACGCATCGAAAGTCGAAGCGATAGCACGCTTGCGCGAACTCGACCGCGCGAGAAGGATCGGCCGGAATATCGGCCATCAGGGCGCGCCCGATTGAGTCCTTGGCGGAACCAAACACGGACGCGCGGACCCTGCTCCCAGAGCCGTCGGCGCCGATTAGCACGCGCGCCTCGAAAATTCCGCGATCGGTTTCGACCCGAACGCGCTCGGCGGTTTGCGTGACGCCCAGCACGCGCGTGTGCTCGGCAATTTCGAGTCCCGCGGCAAGCGCGGCGCGGGCGAGACGTGCATCGAACTCGTCACGCCGGATGATCGTGCATAGCGGCTCGCCGCGATCGAGGGTGACGGCGCCGGCTGGAGTGCGCGCCTCGCCGCGCATCACGATGCAGGCAGGAACCTCGAGTGCGAGGCCGAGTTCCTCGAGCGCGAGCATCGTCTTGGGGATTAGTCCGCCGGCGCAGGTCTTAAAGCGCGGATGCGCCGACTTCTCGAGCGCGATCACGCGGCCAGCCAGCTCGGGTCGCGCGCGCATCAGGTACAGAGCACTAGCCAGGCCCGCGGGACCTGCGCCCGCGATAAGAGCGTCACACCTGAAGACGGAAGCAGCCACCGGTGGATAGGGGTAGCATCGCGATGCGTCCGGCGAAAGCGCGGGATTACCGAACGCACAAAAGAGAGCGAGGCCCGCCGATCGCAGCTCAATCCCTTGGCGATGCTTGCGCGAGTGGCGAAATTCCTCGCGAACCGTGCCACGCCAATCAATCGTACGACGCGATGTTTACCGCCCATTCGCGCTCGCAATGACACTTCAGGCCTACATTTGTGTGTCATTCCCAGCGCGTGCGGGCAATGCGGATCGCGCCGAGCGGATTCCTCCGAGCGGCAAGCGCAGCGAGGAATCCCACCCTGCGCGCTGGCATACGCGCCCGAGATGCGTGACGAAAACCGCGAAAGAAAGCGGCGGCGCCGCGATTGGAATTCGCAGCGCCGCCGATTGTCGATCCGTCCGAAAGAGAGCGCTTAGTCGCCGCCGCCTCCGGGTTTGATGACCGTGTAGAGTGTCGCGTCACCGCGCGCGACCAGCAGCAGTGCGGGCTTCTTGCCGCTCTTGACGTCTTTGGCCTTGGCGACGAAGTCCTTTACGTCGGCAACCTTCACGCGATTGATCTCGAGGACCACATCGCCCGGCTGCAGGCCCGCATCGGCTGCTGGACTGTCCGGCGCAACCTGGCGCACGACTACGCCTTTGTCTTTTTGCAAATGGAACTGCTGCACAAGTTCCGGCGTAATGTCGCCGACCTGCATGCCCCAGCTCCCACCCGGCTCTTCGGCTTTCGCGCTGGCGACTTTCTGCTCCTTAAGCTCGCCGACCTTGACGCTGAGCGTCATCGGCTTACCGTTGCGCAGCACCTCGACCGGGACG
This sequence comes from Binataceae bacterium (SeqCode), assembly GCA_050736695.1. Lineage (GTDB taxonomy): Bacteria > Desulfobacterota > Binatia > Binatales > Binataceae > JBARDN01. The sequence goes on from JBOHWH010000175.1 coordinate 5,205, forward strand.
CTCGAATTGACCGACGTCTGACCCACCAGAGCGGGCAGTTCATGCTCGTCGTGAACCGTCTTGCCGTTGAACTTGACGATGATATCGCCGCGCTCGATGCCAGCCTTCGCCGCGGGTCCATTCTTGTCGACATTGGCGACCAGGGCGCCTTCGACCTTTGGCAATCCGAACGATTGCGCGAGGTCGGCGGTGACTTCCTGGATCTCGACACCGAGCCATCCGCGAATCACGCGTCCGTGGGACTTAAGCTGCTCCATCACGTTGCGCGCCATATCGATCGGGATTGCGAATCCGATTCCGTTGTTGGCGCCGGTCCGGCTGTAGATCGCGGTATTGATTCCGATCACCTGACCCGAGGTATTGAACAGCGGGCCGCCGGAGTTGCCCGGATTGATCGACGCGTCGGTCTGTAAGAAATCGTCGTAGTTGCCGCCCAAGGCTCGTCCCTTGGCGCTGACGATGCCGGCAGTAACCGTGAGCGAGAAGCCGAACGGGTTGCCGATCGCGACGACCCAGTCGCCGACCTGGGTTACGTCGGAATCTCCGAGGTCTGCGGCAGGAAGCGGATCTTTGGTGTCGATCTTGATTAACGCGAGATCGGTTTTGGGATCCTTGCCGATTACCTTGGCGGTGAACTCGCGTTTGTCCATCAGAGTGACATGGATTTCTTCGGCGCCACCGACCACGTGGTTATTGGTCAGGATGTATCCGTCAGGCGATACGATAACGCCGGAGCCAAGTCCGTGTTGCTTGTACTCGCGCGGAACCTGTCCGAAGAAGTGGCGGAACTGTTCGAATGGATCGCCGTTGCCGCCGCCAAATCCAGGAGGCATCGGTACTTCGCCGCCGCCGCCGCCTTCGTCGCCGCCACCGCCATTGTCGCCGCCCGGGCCCATCTCACCGCCCGTCCCGAAGGTTTTCACGTCCTGCACCACCGCGACGTTGACGACCGTCGGCATCACGTGCTTGACCAGCGGTGCGAATGACCCGATCGCGCCCGCGCGACCGCTGCTCTCGGCAGCCATCGGCGGAGTCTGCAAAGGAGGGCCCGAATCAACCGCGCTCACCGAGGCGACCGCCTGCGGCGCCGCGGGTTTGGCCGAATCCTTATCGCCGGAACTCCAGAACGGAAACGCGCCGGCGCGCGCAAAAGCGATGATCAGTCCGAGTACCACGCCGCCCGCGATGGCGGCGATTTTCCTAGCCATGCAAACCTCCTGGATTCTTTTGGTCAGCCCACAGAGGGCAACCCATGCAATATCGGACGATAAAACGCACCCGAAATTCAGGTCTGCCCTAGGATACTAGAAGCAGCACCAAGGTCTATACCACCGCCATAGGTACAAATCGTCCGAAATCGAAACGACGAAACCAGAGCCAATTACTGGGACAAGCTGAAGATGCCGCGAGGTGCCGCCTCAGTAAGCTTTCTGGCGCGGACGAAACAGGGATAGATTGCGCTCGACTTCCGCGATCGCCCAATCGCACCAGCGCAGCGTTTCTTCCATCCATCCGATTCCGTACTTGAGCGTGAAGAACGAAAACATCGCGTTCTCGTTCGGATAGAGCCGGGTTTGCGCAAGGAAGCCGCGCTCGATCGCGCGCAGCTCATCCAGGTAGGTTTGCGCCTCGCGTTTGTGCTCCTCGAGTTGCGCGCGGGCGGCTTCCGCTCCCAGATGGCCTAAAAATCGTGTGCGCAGCAGCGGCGGATATTTCAGCTTCATCTTCTCGAACGGGCTATGGAGCCATCGCGTGAGCGCGCGCTCCCCAGCCGGGGTGATCGAGAACTCGCGCTTGTTGGGGCGTCCCTGCTGGATCACTTGGCGGCTTTTGATCCATCCCGCCGCTTCCATCCGCTCGAGGGTCGGATAAATCTGCCCCTGATGCGCGTGCCAGAAATGGCGCATCGAGAGATCGAAGATTTTCACGATATCGTAACCAGAGACTCCGGCCGATTCCGATACTAATCCCAAGAGCGCGTATTCTAGTGACGACTTGACCGCGCCCTGACGCTCGCGCGGGAGAGGCATCGGCGTGGCGGCGCGCGTTGGACCGGGTTTCAGTCCGGCGCGCGCCGCGTGCTTTGGCTTGGCTGCGAGCTTCTTCATTCAGTCCTTCATCGATCAATCCTTCACGGGCGAGAACCGGCCGCGCTCAGGCGGACACCCAGTTACCGTGGAATCCAAACGGTACGCGATGCGGAGCTTTGACCCGCGCGATCGGCGCGCCGCCAAAATCCTGCGCGTGCTGGATCACCATTTCGCTCGAGTTCGCCGCCTGATCGTACCAGACCGAGAGCACCCAGCCGTCATCTTCGCCGGAGGTTGCGGTGCGCGGAACGAAGACCGGCTCGCCCGGCGCCAGGTTGCCGCCGAGCGTCTGGATTTCCTTCTTGCCGGTCACGTAGTCGCGCTTGATTACGGCGTTGAAGGCGAGGTCGCGCTCGCTGCCGCCGGTGCTGCCGGCGAAATATCCGTAGCGATGCTTCAGTCCGGCGCGGCGTTCGTCGAGGCGCGGAAACTCGTTCAGCATCGTGTCGATCTGGCTATCGCGGATGCTTCCGTCGCGCAGATTGAGCGTCCACTGCCACGGCTGCGGAGGTGCTCCGAACGAGTTACCGCTCATGTCGAGCGCCGCGATCCGGCATCCATCGATTACGAGCGTGTCGCTTTCTTCATACGCGTTCAGGAAATGAAAAACGTAGAACGCGTCGGTGTGGAACCACTTTACTTCGCCGCTCTTGCGATGCATCGCGCCGATCCTGGTCCCGTGCCGTGGCTCCCACATCATCACCGGCAGGCCCTTCGATGCGTTTTCGATCCGGAACACGGAGGGACACACGAAGAAGATCGCGTAGTTATCGGTGGTGACGAAATCGTGCATCATCACCGGCAATCCGGAATCGATCGGGCGGGTCTCGAGCAGGTTGCCGCTCTTGTCGGCGCGATGCCAGGTCACGTACGGAGGAAACGGCGAGTAGCCGAAGAACAGCAGATCGCCGTTTTTGGGATCGTACTTCGGATGCGCCGTCATCGCGCCGTTCAGTTTGCCGCCGAAGCTGTACATCCCGACCGTCTCAAGCGTCTCGGGTTTGAGCTCGGTCGGCAATCCACCTTCCATCAGCGCCAGCAGCCGGTTGGAGTAACCTATAATATTGGTGTTCGCCTGATTTTTCATCGGCGGCACATCGGGCGGCATCTCACGCATCAGGCCGTCGATCAAGCCGCCGTAGAGCGCCTTGCCGTGCTTCATCTCGGCCTTCAGCCCGTCGGTCTTCACGTAGCGATTGCGATAGGCCGCGCGTCCGTCGCGCAGCAGAAATCCGTGGACCATCCCGTCGCCGTCGAACCAATGATAGCGCCCAGCGGGCTTAAACTGCGGGTTCGGCCCGATCCGGTAGAGCGCGCCGGTAAGGTCGCGCGGAATTTCGCCTTCGACCTCGAGATCGTAAGCGTCGCCCTCTTCGCGCCAGGGAGCATAATTGCCGTTAAGAAATGGGTTGTCGGAATTCCACATAGGATGCCTTCCTCCGTGCGTCGGACTCTTTTCTCTATCTCGTTTCATTCCTGATGTAGTCCATTATTGAGGCATGAGTCAAGCAGTACAAAAATGCCGCGCCGCGCAGGTGCGTGGGAGCCGCTGCGCAATTCACTGATTGCACGCGGGTGCAGCATAGCCATTGCGTTGCCGCATCTTTTGCTCGCGCATAGACTCGCGCCATGGTTGTGGATGCGCTCATGTTCGTGGCTGGAATCTCCGCGTGGACCTTTGTCGAGTACGCGATTCACGGCTGGCTGGCGCATCGCTTTCGCACGTTCGCGACGCCGCTGCACGCGGTGCATCATCAGGATCCGCATGCGGTGTTCACGGTCGGCGCATGGATTCCAGTTGGATTCGTGATGATCCTGGCGGTCGCGATTTTCGGCAATTCACCCGGGGTTTACGCTCTCGGCGGACTGGTCGCCGGATTCGTTCTGTACGAGACGATCCACTACCGGATTCATTTCACGCAGCCGTCCAATCCAATCGAGGCGCGGCTTCGCGCGCGTCATCTGGCGCATCATCTGCGCGCACCCGGCGTGATTTTCGGAGTCACGACCGCGATATGGGACCGCGTGTTCGGCAGCGAGCCGTCGCGGCAGGAGCTGCGCCGTCTTGCAGACGGACTAGCGCTCTACCCTGTCCTTTCGGGGCCGAGCAACTGGCGGCGCGCCCTTACGATGACGGTGCATCGCGGCTAGCCGCGACCGGATAGCTTGACTCGTTATCTCAAGTCGAGCTATTGAGTCGATACGTTATGCAACCACAAGCTTTCAAGCCAATCGCCCGGTCCAGTTC
>JBOHWH010000176.1:0-23624 GCA_050736695.1 Binataceae bacterium (SeqCode)
GCCTTACGGCGTGACGATCGACCATCAGACGATGGAAGACGACACGGTGACGCTGCGCGATCGCGATTCCACCGCGCAGGAGCGCGTGCCGATCGCGCGACTGGTCGAAGTGGTGCGCGATAGAATCGGGTGGACCAGATAAGAGTCGAATCGAACTGCCATAACCAAGAAGTCCGCAATTACCGAACCGGCCTGACGCGGGAACTGGAGAAGATACTCGAAATGGCTCGTGTGCATCCTGAGATTTACTTTTTCGGCGCGGGCGTGGCGGAAGGCCGCGCTGCGATGCGTGATCTGCTGGGCGGCAAGGGCGCGAACCTGGCCGAGATGGCGTCGCTCAAGCTGCCGGTCCCGCCCGGGTTCACGATCTCGACCCGCGTCTGCAATTATTTTTACGCGAACAAAAACAAATATCCGAAGGGCCTGGCCGAGGGCGTGAAGAAAAGCGTGGTGCGCGTCGAAAAAGCGCTCGGGCGCAAGTTCGGCGACTCGGCGAATCCGCTGCTGGTCTCGGTGCGATCGGGCGCGCGCGTTTCGATGCCCGGCATGATGGACACGGTTTTGAACCTGGGCCTCACCGATGAAACCGTGAAGGGCCTCGAGGCGGTCTCGGGCAATCCGCGCTTCGCGTGGGATTCCTATCGCCGCTTCTGCCAGATGTATGGCGACGTGGTGCTGAAGCTCAAGCCCGAGAACAAGAACGACGCCGATCCATTCGAGGAATTGATCGATCGAAAAAAGGCCGAGCGCGGGGTCAAAGACGACGTCGAGCTTTCCGTCGATGACCTGCGCGCGCTGGTCGGCGAATTTCGCGACTTGATCCGCCGCCGGGCCGGGCGCGACGTTCCGCAGGATCCGAACGAGCAGCTCTGGGAAGCGATCGGCGCGGTGTTCGGCTCGTGGAACAACGATCGCGCGATCACCTACCGGCGCATCAACAATATCCCCGGCGATTGGGGCACCGCGGTCACCGTGCAAGCGATGGTGTTCGGAAATCTCGGCGCCGACTGCGCGACCGGTGTCGCCTTCACTCGCGATCCCGGTACCGGCGAAAAGGGACTCTACGGCGAGTTCCTGCCCAACGCGCAGGGCGAAGATGTCGTCGCCGGTGTGCGCACCCCGCGGCCCAACAGTATTGCCGCGGGGCGCAAGGCCGCGGAGCGGGTCGGGATGAGCGAAGCCGAACGCAAGCGCGATCATGCGACGCTCGAGGAGACGTTTCCCAAAGCCTACAAAGAGCTGGTCGCGATCGGCGCGCGTCTGGAGCGTCATTTCCGCGATTGCCAGGACATGGAATTTACGATCGAGCGCGAACGCCTGTTCATGCTCCAGACCCGCAACGGCAAACGCACAGCGATTTCGGCGGTGCGGATCGCCGTCGATATGGCCGACGAAAAACTGATCGATCGCAAGACCGCGCTGACTCGCGTCGAGCCGGAAACGCTCGATCAATTCCTGCATCCGCGGCTGGACCCGAACGCGAAGAAGCAGGTGATCGCGCGCGGACTCCCGGCCTCGCCCGGCGCCGTGTTCGGCGAAGTTGCCTTCTCCGCCGAAGAGGCGGTCGCGGTAAGCGCCGCGGGCCGTCCGGTGATTTTGGTGCGCGTCGAGACCTCGCCCGAAGACATCCATGGGATGCAGGTGGCGGAGGGAATTCTGACCGCGCGCGGCGGGATGACCAGTCACGCCGCGGTCGTGGCGCGCGGGATGGGCAAGTGCTGCGTCGCGGGATGCACCGCGCTCGAAATCGACTACCACGCGGGAACTCTGAGCGCCGACGGCCATGTCGTCCGGCGCGGCGAGTACCTGACGCTCGACGGCTCCGCGGGCGAAGTGATTGTCGGACGGGTGCCAACGGTGCAGCCCGAGATGCCGGCGCATCTGAAAAAATTCATGGGATGGGCCGACGCGGCGCGCAGGCTTGGCGTGTGGGCCAACGCCGACACTCCGACCGACGCTCGCGTCGCGCGCGAGTTCGGCGCAGAGGGAATCGGGCTCTGCCGCACCGAGCATATGTTTTTCGCCCCTGAGCGGATCGAAGCGGTGCGCCAGATGATCCTCGCGGAGAATGCGAAGCAGCGCGCCGCGGCGCTCGCGAAAATTCTGCCGATGCAGCGCGAAGATTTCGTCGGAATCCTCAAAGAGATGGCGGGGCTGCCGGTCACGATTCGCCTGCTCGATCCGCCGCTGCACGAATTTCTGCCGAAAGAAGACGCGGAGATCGCGGACCTCGCCGCGAAAATCGGCGTCACGCCCACGCATCTGAAGCAGGTGCGCGACAGCCTGTTCGAGTTCAATCCGATGCTGGGGCATCGCGGCTCGCGGCTCGGCATCAGCTATCCCGAAATCTACAAGGCGCAGGCGCGCGCGATTATCGAAGCCGCTTGCGAGCTGCGCCAGCAGGGAATCAAGGCGCTTCCCGAGATCATGCTTCCGCTGATCGGCGATAAAAAAGAATTCGACATCCTGGCCGGCGAGATTCGTGAGGTCGCCAAGGCAGTGTTCGCCGAAACCGGCGCCAAAGTCCCGTTCACGATCGGCACGATGATCGAAGTGCCGCGCGCCTGCATCATGGCGGGCGAGATCGCGAAGTCGGCGGAGTTTTTCTCGTTCGGCACCAATGACTTGACGCAGATGGTGTACGGACTTTCGCGCGACGACTCCTCGAAGTTCCTGAACGATTACGTGACGCGCGGAATCTACAAAAAAGATCCGTTCCAGGAACTCGACGCGAGCGGCGTCGGCGACTTGATGCGCATCGCGATCGAGCGCGGCCGTAAGGCGAACAAGAAACTAAAGATCGGAATCTGCGGCGAGCACGGCGGCGACCCGGCTAGCGTAAAGACCTGCGATCGCCTCGGCCTCGACTACGTATCCTGCTCGCCTTATCGCCTACCAGTAGCGCGCCTGGCGGCGGCGCAGGCGGCGATAGAATCAAAGCAAAAAAAGGGGTCATTCAAGGACGTCTAGCGCGCGCAGAATTCTGAGCACACCCTCTCCCACCGGGAGAGGGCAAGCGGCGCGGCGATTGCTTTTGTTTGCAATCGCCGTGACGCGCGGGTGAGGGTGCCGCTCTGCAATCGCCGCGCCGTGGTACTTCTTGGAAATAAAAACCCTCACCTAACCTCTCTCTTACAGGGCGAGGGATCAGACAGAAGTCGCGCCGATTCGGTTTCTGCGCTATGTCAACGGTTGTCGCCGCTTCGTGCGTTAATTTTCGGCATGAACGAACTCAAAACTCACTTAACCAATCGCGCTCCTCTAATCGTACAGAATTTCGAAACCGCGGATACCGACGATCTTTACCTGAACGTATTTCGGACGGCGGTGGCCTCGCGCGGGTTCCGATATATGCGAAAAGAAGATTGGCGTTCCGACAGGGCTTTTGAAGCCGCGATGGCGCCGGAATACCTTCGGTCAGAGGATGACGTTCTGGCCGATATGCGCGATGAATGCGACCTTCGTCTAACTATCGATCGAAGCGGCGTCCTGATTCAGCTCTTCGCATGCGCAAAATTCCGCGGGGTCACCGTGGTTGCAGCGAGCCGTGATGCGACCGTCGACGCCTGCATGAGCGAGCATAGCGCGCTGTTCGATCCTACCGATGCCGACGAATCGCCAGAGGGCGCGACTGCGGACATCGCATTCTGGTGCTTGTCTGAGAAAGGACCCGAGCGCAAAGAGAAGGAGTTGAAGGTTCCCGCCTGGTCCGAGATCAAAAACAACTATACTGCGCGGACCTCTACTGCGATCGACGGTCTGCTGGAAGGATTCAGGCCGGGCGCGGGCGGACGGCTTTTGCTCTGGCACGGAAAACCCGGAACGGGCAAAACTTTCGCGATTCGAGCGCTTGCGTGGGAATGGAGGGAGTTCTGCCGGTTCGAATACGTTTTCGATCCCGAAAATCTGTTCGGCCCGCGCGCCGATTATCTGGCTCGAATGATAATCGACGGCAACGAATCGGAACATGAAAGCGAGACTGAGGGATGGCGGATGCTCGTCCTCGAGGACACTGGCGAGCTCTTGAGCATCGACGCCAAGGAGCGCGCCGGCCAAGGGCTCTCGCGGCTGCTGAACGCGGTTGACGGCCTGCTCGGCCAGGGCTCGCGCGTTCTCGTCCTGATCACCACCAACGAGGAACTAGGCGCGCTGCATCCGGCGGTAACGCGCCCGGGCCGCTGCGCCTCGCAAATCGAGTTCCTGCCGCTATCGCCGATGGAAGCAAAAGCGTGGCTGAACGCACGCGGGCGAAGCGCCCGATTTGCATACGCCGAAAAGCCCCGAACGATCGCAGAACTATTCGCACTTCTTGAAGGACGTGCCGTACGAGAGCGCCCGACCTTGGGGTTCGTCAGATAAAATCGAGCTCGCATGACAGATACGGTGGGGAAGTCGCGATTCTGCCGAAGGATCGGTCCAATTGGAAAAATGAGGCCACTCAGACACTATTCTTGCACTGATTTTTTCTGGTCCTTCAGAATCATAGCGGCTTCCTCGATTCCTTTCGTGAACCATTCCACGGATTTCTGCGAGAAGCCCGCGTTGGTTAATGTGCTCGCATCGCAAGTCTTCAAGAAAGAAAAATGCCTTCCTTTTTCATCTTCCTTTCGCCTGAACTCCCAGCCTTTCTTTTTTAGGAGTGCCAACTTCTCAGCTGGCGGACGCCGAAGCGGAACACCCGTGTAGTCGTTCTCGACGGATACGTTCTGAGACGCTCGTTGTCGCTCTGTTTTCATGGGACAAGAGTATCTCAAACCTATGTCAGCACTTGTCGGGCTTTGGTGCCCCCATCCGTCATTTCGACCGAAGGGAGAAATCCCGGGCGCAGGGTCACTGCATATGGCGCGGGTTGTGAGTATCGACGCCTCCGGGATTTCTCGCCTCGGGCTCGAAATGACGGCCGACAGGGACCGCTGACCCAACGTACTTTCTGCCGCCGAGAGGACTGCACCAGGAATCTTTGCACTAATCGCTCCGCGGAGATCCAACACCCCGGTAGTCGCCGTTCAGGACGACGGACGAGTCTTGGAGTTTTTCGACAGTCCCTGATCGCGCGAGGAATAAGACAAGTGCGCGGTGAGGCTAACCTTTGCATTTGCTTTCGAGGACTTGATACTCCGGCACGCGCATGGTGCGGGTGAAGTCTTCGAAGATTTTGCTTTGCGTTCCGGTTGCGAGGCGGCCGGTGCTTTTCAGTTCGCGCATGGTTTCGCGCATCGAGGCGTAGGCTGCCAATAGCGTGCCGATGTGGATGGTTATTTTGAATGGATACTTGCGCAGGTCGTCCAGGGGTAGCAGGTCGCCGTTGTAGATTAGCGGCAGGTCGCCTACGCGGGCGGCGTACATCTTCAGGTCGTCGCGGGTTTTGATTCCGTCAGCGAAGATCAAATCCGCGCCTGCCGCGCGATAGGCTCGCGCGCGTTTTTCCACTTCGTCCCAGCCGTGCGGTTCAAGTGCGTCGGTGCGGGCTATAATCACGAGGTCGGGGTCGCGCCGCGCGTCGCAGGCGGCGCGGACCTTGGGGACCATCTGCTCGAGCGGGATTACATTCTTGCCGGAGAAAAAGCCGCAGCGCTTGGGAAAGACCTGATCCTCGAGATGCAGCGCGGCGGCGCCCGCGTCTTCGTATTCGCGAATCGTGCGCGCGACGTTGAGTTCATTTCCATAGCCGGTGTCGGCGTCGCAGATGACAGGCACGTCAACCGCGTTCGCGATCGCGCGCGCGTTCGCCGCCATCTCGGTCATCGTGAGCAGCCCTAAATCCGGAAACCCGCGCGCCGCCGCGGTGCCGAATCCCGTCATATAAATCGCCTCGAAGCCTGCTTCCTCAGCGAGGCGCGCCTGCAGGCAATCGAACACGAATGGCGCAACGATCATTTCCGGCCGCGCGAGCATCGCGCGCAGCCGCGCTCTAGCTTGGCTCATGAAAAGGGCTCCTCCGAAATAGCGGCCGCGTGGGACGTCGCGGCGCTCAGCCGAAATAATTATCGAAAATAGTCATCCGAAGATAATCATCCGAAAAAAAATCATCCGAAAACAATTATCCGAAATAATCTTCGGGCCGGATCGCCGCGATATCGATCTGATGGACGCGGTCTTCGCGCAGAACTTTGAGATTGATTTGCTCGCCGGGACGCTGATTTCCGAGCGCCTGGTACATCGCGCGGCGTTCGTTGATGTCGTTGCCGTTGATTGAGAGCACCAGATCGCCCTGCTGCAGGCCCGCCTTCTCACCGGGCCCACCGGGCATCACGTTGGCGATCACCACATGGTCGCGCATGGTGTAGGACAGCACGCCGAGCCACGCGCGCGGAGGCGCCGACACGCGCCGGCCCTGCTGGATCAGCTCGTCGCGCACGGCCAGAAAGTATTCGCCCGGGACGCCCAAGATCGCGCGGCTGATATCGGCGAAATTCAAATAGGAAATCGCGATCACCTCGCCGTGGCGGTTTACGATCGGCCCTCCGGAAAAGCCGATCTGGAGCGCCGAGGCGGTCACGCAAACGCATCGCTCGAGCATGAATTCCCAGACCGCGTCGAACGGCCCGAGGTAGGTGACGATTCCGCAATCGGCGCATCGCTTTTTGCCGCCGATGCTCGCGACGGTGAACGCCTCTTCGCCGGTCACGCTCTTAAGCGACGAAACAATTTCGAGACACGGCAGAGAATGGCCCGGGTCGATCTTGAGCAGTCCCAGGCCGGTGCTGTAATCCTTGCCGACGATTTTCGCCTGGTGCCGATCGCCATCGGGCAGCGTGACTACGACGCTGGTCGCGCCCAGCAGCAGATAGTGGACGGTCGCGATCAACCCGTCAGGGCTGACGACGATGCCGGTGCCACGCCGATCGGTGCCGAGCCCGATCGCGGTGGAGACGTGCGTGGGCGGCACCTGCGAATGCACGCCGGCGGTCGCGCGCAAAGCTTTCTCGAGCAATATAACGGGGGCGTTCAACGGGTTACTTCTCGCAAGTGAGGCTAAGTCGCGCGGGCGCGGGTTTCAAGCTCGCCGCGGACTTCGATGTGATCGCGATCTGGACGAAGTTCGCAGAAAAAAAGAGGCGATCCGTTTCCGGACCGCCCCGAATTCAATTTGCTACCTGATTGCCGCGGGCTTAGCGCCGTCGCGATGAAGCTGGCGCGGCGGGAATCGCAGTCTCATGCGCGCGCATCGTCAACACTTGCAGCGCCTCGCCGAGATCGAGTTCGCTATATTTCTGATTCGAATAAAGCGAGTCCAGTCGCCTGACCACCTGATCCGGCGTCATGTCGGCCATCGAGAGCTGGCGCGTGGTCTCGTGGATGATCTTTGGCGCGCCTTTCCAGTGGAACATATTCGCCGCGATGGTCAGGCTGTCGAGTTGCGCAACGCTGACTTTCATTGCGTCCGAGTAGCCGTTAACGTAGCCGTCCTTCGCCGACAGGTTAAGCTTGTTCCAGAATGCGCCGTCATGTCCGACGCTGGTAGCAGCCAATGCAACTGCGCAACTGGCCAAAAAACCCAGCAGCACGCCCGCTCCAAATTTCTTCATTAGAAGATGCCCTTCCCGCTCGCCGATGCAGGTTCTTTTAACAGAAATACGTTGAGACTGCAAAACTCGTTACACAAAATATCGGCGGTAAGACGATCCTTCGAGCGCAGCGATCGATTTAAGCCGTCTCGAACGCCTCATCTGCCCGGCGCATGCGCCGCTTACGAGGACCCGCCGCTCCACCACCACAGCCCGCATAGTAGCCTTTTCGGGACCCTTGGTAAATGCGGTTCCTGCGCGATTCTAAGGTCTCGCGCAGGATTGAACCGGACCGGCGCTCGCGACATCATCGAGGAGTCCGCCCGTCGGCCAAAGACGTCTCATGAACTCCGCCGCTAGCCAGATCATCAATGAGATTCTCGGGTTTATCGATAAGCCTGATCCCACTCGTTTCGACGCGCTCACGATCAGCGCTTTCAGCTATCAATATCATGCTATAACATCTTATAACAGCTATTGTCGCCGGCTCGGGATTGAACCGAATCGGAATTTGTCGCCGGACCGAATTCCATTCGTCAGCACTATTGCCTTCAAATACGCGGATCTTGCCCCTTCGGGTGCGATGGAGATGAGGGGCGCGCGGGAATTTCTGACCAGCGGCACGACGATTGGCGCTGAGCGGCGTGGACGCCATGTTATCGCGAGGCCCGAGGTCTACCGCGCCTCGGCTATCGCGCATCTGGGCGCGATGCTGTTTCCCGATGGCGCGCGGATGCGAATCCTTGCGATGCATCCCACGGAGGAGCGGATGCCGGAGTCGTCGCTCTCGGCGATGATCACCTGGTGTATCGAGGATTTCGGCCGCGGCGAGTCGCGATGCGTTGCCGATCGCGGTCGCGTCGATACTGCGTCCGCGCTCGCCTTCCTGTGCGAGGCCGCAGCCTCGCGCGAGGCCGTCTGCATCCTTGGAACGACTGCGGCGTTCGCCGCGATTTTCGAGCGCCTCGCCGCGTCGCGCGACCGGCTCAAGCTGGCCGCGGGATCGCGCATGATGGATACAGGCGGTCCCAAGGGGCAGCGGGTGCCGCTCTCGCCAGCCGAGGTCGGGGAGCATGCGGAAGAATTGCTGGGCATCGAGGAGGATCTCGTCATCAACGAATACGGGATGACCGAGCTGTGCTCGCAGCTCTACGACGCTACGCCGTTCAATTCGCGACACGGCGGAGCTCCGGGAGCGCGGGTTAAGCTCGCGCCGCCGTGGATGCGGCCGATAGCGATCGATCCGGCCTCGATGCGCCGGCTGCCGGACGGGTTGCCGGGGATGCTCGCGTTTATTGATCTTGCGAATGTCGGTTCGGTCTCTGCGATTCTGACGGAGGATTTGGGAGTCGTAGAGGATGGATGCGTGCGCGTGCTGGGCCGCGCGGCCGGCGCGGGCCCGCGCGGATGCGCGCTGTCGATCGAATCGTTTCAGGCGGCGGCGCGCCGGTGAACATTCAAATCAGCGCCGCGGAACTTTCGACAGCTATAGAGCGGATGAGCGCGCGGATCGGCGAGGCTCGCGAGCCCGCTTGGGTGGCGAGCGTACTCACGAAGGTGCTCGAAAAATGGCGCGCGCGAGATTTTCCGCCGCGCCGGGCAGTCGTCGCGCAAATCCGCGCGAGCCTGGGTTTTTCGGAGTCGCTGCTTGACGCGTCACTCGACGCGCTGCTCGCTCCGTTCACGCAGGACGCTCTGATGGCGTTCGCCGGTGAAGCGGCCGAACGCCGCGAAGTAATAGGGTTCATCATGGCGGGCAACGCGCCCGGCGCGGGCCTGCACGAAATCGCGCTTGCGCTCATCTGCGGAGCCGGCGTGATTATCAAGACCGCGACGGCTGAGCCGCATTTCTTTGCGGCGCTCGCAGAATCGATCAGCGAATGCGACGCGCAGCTCGGTCGCAGGATTGAAGTCTTCAACTGGGGCAGGGCGGATCGCGATCTGACCGCCGCGCTCGCCGGCGGAGCGGGCCGTATTGTCGCCTACGGCGACGATGCGACGCTCTTGGCGCTCAGCGGCGCCGGCCTTATCGGATTCGGCAGGAGAGTCTCGGGCGCCGTCGTCACGCGCGCCGCTTTGGATGACGGGGAGGTTCACGCTATCGCCGCGGAGATTGCGCGCGACGCGACACTGTTCGAGCAACTTGGATGCTTGTCGCCGCATCACATTTTCGTCGAAGATGAATCCGGCTCTGCCGCGGCTGAATTCGCACGCGCGCTGGCCGACGCGATTGCAGAGCTCGCGCTTCGGATCGCGCCGCCCGAGTCGATGACACTCGCGGACGCCGCGGCCCTGCGCCGCGCACGCGAGACCGCGCGATGGCGCGGCCTCGGAGGCGAGGAGGTGGAACTGATCGAAGGGCCACGCGTCGCGTGGGCAGTGATATTCGATCGCGCCGCCGGCTTTTCGCTGTCGCCCGGATTTCGCACCGTGTACGTGAGTCCGTTTCATGATCGCGAAGATCTGCGCGCGCGGCTCGCGCCCGCGTCGGGCCGGCTCGAGGCATTCTCGATAGCGGGAGGCGGCGGCGATGCCGATGCCGCGACGATCGCGGAGATTGAAGGGCTCGGCGTTTCGTACATCGCACGCCCGGGCGCGATACAATCGCCTCCGCTCAGGTGGCGTCATGGCGGCGGCGCCTATCTCGATTCGATGACCAAACCGGGCGCAAAACGATGACTGACGATCTGAAGACAATCTTCAAGCATCACATTGCGCAAACTTCGGACGCGCCGATCGGTCTGGAAGTCACCCGCGCCGAGGGCTGCTGGCTCTACACCGCCGACGGGCGGCGCTATCTCGATATGATCGCTGGCATCGGCGTTGCCGCCCTGGGTCACGGAAATTCAATCGTCGCGGCGGCGATTGAGCGCCAGGCGCGGCGTTATCTGCACGTGATGGTTTACGGCGAGTATGTGATCGAAGCGCAGGCCCGGCTTGCAGTGCGGCTCGCCGAGCTGCTGCCTGCGCCGATCTCTCGCGTCTATTTCACGAACAGCGGGGCGGAGGCGATTGAGGGCGCGCTCAAGACCGCGCGCAAGTTCACGCGCCGGACGCGCTTCGTCGCGTTCGACGGCGCCTACCACGGCGACACGATGGGCGCGCTCGCGCTGGCTGGGAATCCAATATTCCGTACACCCTTTGAGCCTTTGCCGGGACCGGTGACGCATCTGCCGTACGACAACGTTAACGCTCTCGATGCGATCGACACCTCGGTTGCCGCGGTAGTCGTCGAGCCGGTGCAGGCCGAAGGTGGCGTGCGGATTCCCGAGGCGAAGTTTATTCGCGCGCTGCGCGAGCGATGCGACCGCGCGGGCGCAATCCTGATCTTTGACGAAGTGCTGACCAGCTTTGGACGAATTGGACGGCTCTTCGCGCTCGAACATTTTGGCGTCGTGCCGGATATCGTCGTGATGGCGAAAGCTCTTGGCGGCGGCCTGCCACTGGGAGCGTTTGCCGCACGCGATGAGTTGCTCGCGGTGCTCGCGCACGACCCGCCGCTCGGGCATATCACGACCTTCGGCGGTCATCCGCTATCCTGCGCGGCCGGACTCGCCGCGCTCGAGGTGATCATCGCAGAGCGCCTTCCGGAGCGGGCTGCGGAGACGGGGGCATACCTGCGTGAGCAGCTTTCCGCCCTGGCGGCGCCGGAGATTGCCGGCGTGCGCGGTATCGGGCTGCTGGCCGGAATCGAATTTCACGAGGCCGAATTCGCCCGCCGCCTGGTCGCGGCGACACTGGCGCGCGGCGTGGTGATTAACTGGACGCTCAACGCGGAAGCCGTGGTCAGGTTGGCGCCGCCGCTGGTGATAACCCGACAAGAAGTTGACTTTGGCGTCCAAACGATACGCTTCGCGCTCGCCGACGCCCGTATCCGACAAGAGATTAGATAGATGTTTGGGCTTTAGCCCCGGAGCACCCTCGACTATGCTCTAGGTTCGGCGGCGCCGCTTGCGCGGCCGAATTTCTCCATCGAGTGGCGATTCATTCTGACAAAGCATCCGCTCCCGGGGCGAACTCGGCCGAGATCGAGCGCCGCACCCTGGTCTGGACCGACGACGACGCGGAGGCGCTGGGCGTCCTCAAGATCGGCGGAGCGCTGGGGCTCTTCTTTTTGCTGGCCTACGCGACGCTCGATCTCGCGGGCGGGCGTGTCGGGATTGCGGCCGAAACCGAGCATTGGGTTCTGCTGGCGGGAACCTGCCTGTTTTTCGGCATGACCTGGACCCGATCGTTTCGGCGCTACTGGAAATTCTGGACGCTCGTATACTGCGCTTTCATGATGACGACGTTCGTCGCGATCAGCGCGCGCACCGACGACCCGGAGTCGCGGTTTATCGCGATGCTGCTGTGTCCGCTCGCGACCGCGTCGTTCGTCAGTTGGGGATCGCGCTGGCAATTGGCGATGGGCGCGACCGTGCTGATGATCTTTGCCGCGGCTGAGCATTTCGTTCCGGTCGTGACGCGCCTGAATAGCTACCGATGGCTCGGACTGCTCGCGGCGCTTGCGTTTGGGCAGGCGACGGCAGTCTTTCTCGAACGTTATCGGCGCCGGATTCGCAGCCAGTTGGAGGCGCTTGAAGAAGCGGCGCGCTTCCGCGAAACCCAGATCGCCACGATGGCGCACGACATCCGCAGCCCGGTGGCCGCGCTCACCGGCTACGCGCAGTTGCTCGAGGAAGACAGTTCCGAACCGAACGAGCGCCGTCAGATTCTTGTGCGGATTGGCTCGACAGCGTGGAATATGAACCTGGCCGTCAGCAACGTGCTGGATCTGTACCGAGTCGAGGAAGATGGCCGCTTTCATCCGATCCTGACCCGGGTCGATTTAAGCCAGGTCATCACCGCCGCGGCTGACGACTGCGCGGCCGAGGCGCGCCGGCGCGGACTGGAAGTTACGATGGCGCTCGCGGTGCTGCAGCCGGCCACGCTTGACGGGCATCATCTTGATCGTATCGTCCGCAACCTGATGGCGTGCGCGATTGGCCGCGCCGACCGCGGAGTGGTGTCGCTACGCGCGGCGGTGCATGATCGCAAGCTCAAGATGGAAGTCAATGCGCAGTGCCCTGTGATCGCGCCGGCGGAACTCGCCGCGCTGCTGGCTGGTCCCGATCGCACCGGCCACGGACCGGGCGCCGTCTCGCTCGGGCTGTTTATCGCGCGCACGATGGCCGAAGCGGCCGGCGGCAGCGTCGAGGCGATTTTCGCGCGCGAGACCGGGCTCACGCTTCGCGCGGCGATCCCGATTGCCGACGCCGGTCGCGTGCCCGGAGCGGCCGATCCACGACCGTCGTGAAGCAGTCCTCCAGAAGGCCGCGCACCCGCCGGGCAACTTCCGCCAGTGAGTTCGATCTTATCGATCGGCTGTGCGCGCGCTTGCCGCTGTCGCGGCGAACGCTCCTTGGTCCCGGCGATGATGCCGCGATAATCGCGCGCAGCGCTGGTGCGCAACTGGTGACGATCGATTCGATGGTCGAAGGCGTCCATTTCAACTTGCGCTGGGGCGCGCCTGAGCAGTTGGGCGCTCGCGCGCTGGCGGTGAACTTAAGCGACATCGCCGCGATGGGCGGGGCGCCAGCGGCGTGCGTCGTCAACCTGGCGGTTCCAGGCGGCCTTTCGATTCGATTTTTTGAGCGGATGTACGCCGGACTTTCTCGCGCGGCGCGAACGGCGCGGGTCGATGTAGTCGGCGGGAATATTGCGCGAGCCGGCCAGCTTGCAATCACGATCGCGCTTATCGGTGATGCGCCCATCAAGCCGCTGCGGCGCGACGCCGCGCGCGCCGGCGACGAAATCTTTGTAACCGGAACCTTGGGCGATGCGGCACTTGGATGGCGCATCCTGTCTGGAAAGCTGCGCGCGCGCGGTGCGGCGCGAAATTATCTGGTCGAGCGATTTCTTGCGCCGGCCGCGCGTCTTGCCGCCGGAACCAGGCTCGCACGAATGCGCCCGGTTCCCGCCGCGATCGATATCAGCGACGGATTGTGGCAGGACCTCGGGCACGTACTCGAGCGCAGCCGCGTGGGCGCCGAAATCGATCCGCGCGCGATTCCCGTGTCGGACGCCTATCGCTCCGTGATGCGCGAAGATCTGGCGCTCGCGCTCGGCGGCGGTGAGGACTATGAGCTCCTGTTCTGCCTCCGGCCCGGTTACACCGAGCGCAGGCTCGCCGCGATGCTCGGGGTGCGCGCCACGCGTATCGGCAGAATCGTCAGGCGTCGCGGCGCGCGCTTTTTAGGCGGCGGAGCGCCCGCGCTTGCAGGATGGGACCAGATGCGGACGTGGGATCTGTGATCATCGTTTTGCCCATCGTGGTTGCGGCGTTGATCGTCTTAAGCGCCGCGCTGGCCGCGTCGGAGACGGCGATCTTCACGATCGCGCGGATGGAGCATACGCGCGAGCGGCTAACCCGCCCGGTTCAAGCCGCGCTCGATCGGCTGATGCTTCGTCCGCTCGAATCGCTGATCGTCGTGATTGGGATAAATGAGGCGTCCAACGTTTTCGCCGAATGCCTTGCAACCACGTTTTTTCTGCTCTGGCTCGGCGCCGATATCGGGCCATACGTGGCGGCGCCGGCGATGCTGGTGCTGGTCCTGATCTTCTGCGACATCACGCCCAAGACTTTCGCGCTTGCCTATCCGGCGGGAGTGGCGCGCCTGACCGCGCGTCCGCTCGCGATCCTGACCGCGCTGGTGCATCCGATCGCGCGGCCCTTCACGCCGCTGGAAGAAGCTCCTCATCCCGGCCCGGTCTCCGAAGCCGAGTTCAAGGCGCTGCTTCGATTGGGAGAGCATCAGGGCGAAGTCGAGCCGGCGGAGCGCGCGCTAATCAATCGGGTCTTCGATTTTGGATTGCGCCGCGTGTCGGAGGTGATGACTCCGGGGGAAAAGATTTTCACGCTCGATATTGCGACTCCGCCGGCGCAGTTGATGGCGGAGATCGCGCACGGCCACTACACGCGCGTGCCGGTTTATCGCGACGCGCCCGGCAATATCGTCGGCATCCTGCACGCCAAGGATCTTGCCGCGCGCCGGCTCGAGACGGTTTCGCCGCGCATCGATCGTCTGCTTCGCCCGGCAATTTTTATTCCGCCCGCCAAGGCGCTCGGCGACCTGTTCGATGAAATGCGGCGCGGACGCTTTCAGATGGCGCTGGTCGTCAATGAATACGGCCATCTGCTGGGGCTGGTGACGCTCGAAGATCTGCTCGAGGAATTGTTCGGCGAGCTCAGAGACGAATTCGACACCGAAATTCCGGAGCTCGAAAAGGTCAGCGACGACGAATGGCTGGCGTCCGGCGCGATCGAGGTAACGCAGCTCAACCTCGCGCTCGGAGCCGACCCTCCAATCGAGACGCGCGGCGGCCATCCTACTCTCGGCGCGGTGGTGCTGCGCAAGCTCGGCCGCGTTCCGCCCCCGGGAGAAACTTTGCGCCTGGGCTCATTCGAGGCGCGGGTCGAACGGGTGCACGGCGCAACCGTCGAGTTGGTGAGGCTCACGCGATGACGCTCGTGACGCTGATCGTGGCGCTGGTGGCATGTGTGGCCGTGCAGGCATTCTTCGCCGCGAGCGAAATCGCAGTGGTCTCGGCTGACGAGGTTAAGGTGCGCGCCGAGAGCGAACGCGGCGAGACGCGCTCGCACGCGCTGGGCGCGCTGCTCGCCAAGCGCGATCGATTGCTTGCGCTGACGCTGACCAGCAACAACCTTGCGACGGTTCTGGCGGCAGTGATGCTGACGGCGTTTTTGCACCGGCTTTATCCGGGCTATTCGTATTGGGCGCCATTCATTCTCGCGCCGATCACGCTGATTTTTGGCGAATCGCTTCCGAAGTTGCTCGCACTCGGCAACCCGCTTGGGTTCGCGCGCTTTGCGTCGCGTCCGCTGCGGATCCTGGCGGTGATACTGGCGCCCGTTCTGGTCGCGGAAACGCTTTTGAGCCGCGCGATGCGCCGGGTGGCGGGCGTGGCGCCCGGAACCGAAAGCGTGTTTATGACCCGCGAAGATCTCGCCCGATTACTGCATCGCCGCGCCCCCGATTCCTCGGTGCAAGATCAACACGACGCGATTCTGCCGTCTGAGCGCCAGATGATCAGCCGAATCTTCCGCTTCTCGCGCGCCGACGCGCGCAAGGCGATGGTGCCGCTGGTGCGCGTGGACGCGGTGCCGGACGTTGTAACCCTGGCGGACGCGATCGAGACCGTGCGCCGGGTGGGGTTCAGCCGGCTGCCGGTGTTCCGCGAACGGATTACCGATATCGTCGGCGTGATCCACGTGTTCGATCTTTTGCAGGCGCCGGATCTTTCGCGCTCGGTCAGCGAGGTGATGCGTCCGGTCAGCTATTTTCCCGAATCGATGCCGCTGGATGAGGTGCTGGTCGCGCTGCAGCGCACCGGCGAAAACCTGGCGGTGATCGTCGATGAATATGGCGGCGCGGCGGGAATTATCACCGTCGAGGATCTGCTCGAAGAAGTCGTGGGCGAAATCGACGACGAGCGCGACCGCGCCGAGGAGATCGCGCGCGTCATCAATCGCACGACTCTCACCGTGGCGGCGCGCGCGCCGATCGCCGAATTGAACGAACGCTTCGGACTGCGCCTGCCCGAGGGTGATGAGTATGCTACGATCGGCGGTCTGGTGCTGGAACGTTTGGGTCATATTCCGCAGCCGGGCGAGCAACTTAAAGTTCCCGGGATGACGATCACGGTCACGCGCAGTGACATTCGCGCGGTGCGCGAACTCCGTCTGGCGCTCGAACGGCCGCTGCGTGCCGATCCCTCAAGGCGGCGATGACCGAAGCAAGAATCCGCGAAATCCTGGAACTGGTGGCGGCAGGAAAAGTTACCGCCGCGGCCGCGATGCGCGATCTGCGCGAGCTGCCGTTCGAGGACCTGGGCTTCGCCAAGCTCGACCGGCATCGCGCGCTGCGCCGCGGCGTGCCCGAGGTGGTCTTCGGCGAGGGCAAAACCGCGGCGCAGATTATCGCGATCGGAAAGCGCGTAGTCGCCGCGGGCGCGAATTTGATCGTGACCCGCCTCGCGCCGGAAAAAGCGCGCGCCGTGAAAAGAGCGCTGCGCGCGATGACTTATCATCCCGATGCGCGCCTCGCTGTGATTGTAAAAGAACGCACGCACCCGCGCGGGCACGGCGAGATCATGATCATCACCGCCGGCACCTCGGATATTCCGGTGGCCGAAGAGGCCGCGGTTTGCGCCGAGTTGTTCGGGAACCGCGTGGCGCGCCTGTACGACGTTGGCGTCGCCGGGATTCATCGGCTGACTGCGAATCTGGAGGCTATCCGCCGCGCGAGCGTGCTGATCGTCGTCGCCGGGATGGAAGGCGCGCTGCCCTCGGTGGTGGCCGGGCTGCTCGACAAGCCTGTGATTGCGGTGCCGACCAGCGTCGGCTACGGAACCGCGTTCGGCGGAATAGCGGCGCTGCTCGGGATGCTCAATAGCTGCGCTAGCGGGGTGACGGTGGTCAATATCGACAATGGATTTGGCGCGGCAATTGCCGCGACGCTGATGAATCACGTCGGAATCGATCGCGACGCGGACTCCTGATGGCGCGGCGCACCACCATTACCCAGGGCCGCGCGCGGCGCGCGATCAAAATCGGCGAACTCGCGTCTCAAGTCGGCAGCAGCTACCTGTGGAACTCGATCCGGCGGCCATTTCTTTCTCGCAGCGAGCAGGAAAAAGAGCTGCTCGATACGCATGTCAGGAACGCGCAGCGAATTGTCGAAAGCTCGACCCATCTGCGCGGCGCGTTCATGAAGCTCATTCAGATGCTCTCGATGCGCCAGGATTTGTTGCCGGGTGAGGCGCTCGACGTGCTGAAGGCCACGCAATCGAGCGTGCCGCCGATGAGCTACTCGGCCATTTCGGATCAGATTCGGCGCGAGATCGGAAAACGACCCGAGCAGATCTTCCGCAGCTTCGATCAGACCGCATTCGCCGCCGCCTCGCTCGGGCAGGTGCATCGCGCGATGACTCGCGACGGCCGCGACGTTGCGGTCAAGGTGCAATATCCGGGGGTCGAGAAAACCGTCGAGCAGGATCTTGGAAATCTGAAGATGCTGCTGATGACGCTGCAGGCGATCGGGCGCGACGTGATGCGCCAGAAAATCGACTGCAACGCGGTGTACAAAGAGCTCGAGGAGCGTCTACGTGAGGAACTGGATTACGTCCGCGAGGCGCGCAACATGACCGAATTCGGACGGCTGCTCGCCGACGATCCGGAGGTGATGATCCCGTCGGTGGTGAAGGAGCTGAGCTCGAGCCGCGTGCTGACGATGACTTACCTCGACGGCTATCCGCTCGCCGACGCGATGGGTCCGGAAGTTGATCTCGAACTGCGCACCTGGGTCGCACAGAAGGCGCACGCGATGGTCTGGCGGCAGATCCTCGAGTTCGGCTTGCTGCACACCGATTTTCATCCGGGGAATTACGTGGTGAGTTATCATCCGCGGCTCGGCATTCTTGATTTCGGATCGATTCGCCGCTTCACGCCCGGCGTGCGCAAGTCGTACCTGAAAGTCGCGCGCGGAATTGTCGATCTGAACGATCGCGCGATCGGAATCGGGATGCAGGAGCTCGGATGGATCGAGCGCGGCCAGGATCCCGCGCCGATGATCGAAATAATTCACGTGCTGTTCGAGCCGATGATGGTCGAGCGCGAGTTCGACCCCGCGCAATACGATTCAGTCGCCAAGGCGGCGCGCGTCGGCGAAATCGCATTCGAGCATCGCCTGTACAACTCGCCCGCGCACAGCGTGTTTCTGATCCGCGCGCTTATCGGGCTCGAAGGAATTATCCGGCGGCTTTGCGTCAAGGCGAACTATCGCGAGATTTTCCGCGAGTGCGTCGAACGCGCCGAACGATGAAGCGCGCGCAGCCGGACCCGGCGCCCCACGATCGCGCAGTCCTCGACGCGCTGGAGAGCTATCGCGATCATCACTTCCGCCGCGTGCCTGCGCGCCGGATCGGCGGCGAGAAGAGCGCACTCAAGTTTATCGAAGAGGTAGGGTTCTGCGCGGCGTTCGTCGCGGGACGCGGCGTGCCATGCCTGCGCGAGGCGATCGTCGGCCAGCGCGAGCCGAAGGTGCCCGAGCATATACAGCACGACTACGGAATCGGGATGACCTGGCGGATTAAAGATTCGCTTCCGAAAAAACGCCTCGTGTACTACGGCAAGGTGATCGCCGGACGGCCCGGATTTATCGCGCGCGATCTGCTGGGAGCATTTCTCCGTTTGCGGATCGCGCCCGGCGGTTACCTGAAGCTGCACCAGCGCGGGATGCTTTCGCATTGCGGGAAGCTGGTGATGGACGCACTGGCGCGCAAGGGCGCAACCGAGACTCGGGTGCTCAAGCTCGCGTCCGGCTACGCTCAGCCGAAATCGCGCGCCAC
The DNA here is from genome assembly GCA_050736695.1 of Binataceae bacterium (SeqCode). Taxonomy (GTDB): domain Bacteria; phylum Desulfobacterota; class Binatia; order Binatales; family Binataceae; genus JBARDN01. The sequence goes on from JBOHWH010000176.1 coordinate 18,918, forward strand.
CTTCGACCGCTCGATGAAGGAGCTGCAGGAAAAATTCCTCGCACTCAAAGTCGATGAGATGAGCGATCCATTCAGCTACGTGTGGGACACGATGGAGCATCGATGGCCCGACGCGATTGGCGCGGCGCGCAAACTCACCCCGCGCGAGGCGGCGTACCGGATCGTGCGGCGCCATCTGGAGGTCGCCGCGTTCGCAAGCGAGCGCAGCATCGCTAGAATTCTCGGGATAGCTCCGGAGTTGGTGGACTCCTCCGCGCGCCGCCTCGAACGCGAGGGCGTGATCGTGCGCGCCGCGCGAATCAAAGACTACCCCGGCGAGTTGGCGGTTCTGCGTCAGTTCGTGCGATAAATCTCGCACGCTTGGAAATCCGCGTTACCCGCGGACAGATAGTTTTCCTGGTGCGAATACGGAGGTCACGATGCCGCTCGATCCCGCCGTCAAGGCAATGCTCGATAACATGAAGGCCGCCGGTTTTCCCGAACTCGATTCGCTGCCGCCCGCCCAGCTACGCAAAGTCACCGCCGAGATGTTCTCCGCGCAGCGCGGTGCGCTGGAGGCGATTGCCCGCGTGGAGGATCGCAAGATCGCGGGTCCGGCAGGCTCGATTCCGGTGCGCGTTTATACGCCCGCGGGAAGCGGACCGTTTCCGGCGCTGGTGTTCTTTCATGGCGGAGGATTTGTGATCGGCGACCTCGAAAGCCACGACGGGGTATGCCGCGCGCTCGCAAATCAGGCGCGATGCGTTGTCGTTGCGATCGATTACCGGCTCGCGCCCGAGCACAAGTATCCGGCCGCGGTTGAGGATTGCTTCGCGGCCACGCGCTACGTGTCAGAGCATAGCGCGGAATTCAATATCGATCCGAGGCGGCTCGCGGTCGGCGGTGATAGCGCGGGCGGAAATCTCTCGGCGGTGGTATCGATCCTCGCGCGCGATCGCAAAGCGCCGGCGATCGCGTTTCAGTTGCTGGTCTATCCTGCGACCGACATGGCCTGCGATACCTACTCGCACAAGACTTTCACCGACTATTTTCTGACCGACCGCTCGATTCGCTATTTCCTGGGCCACTATCTGCGCGGCGGAACCGACAAGAAAGATCCGCAGGCGTCGCCCGCGCTCGCCTTGAATCACAAGGGACTTCCGCCCGCGCTCGTGATCACGGCGGAGTTCGATCCGCTGCGTGACGAGGGCGAAGCATACTCGGCCAAGCTAAGCGCCGCCGGTGTGGCGGCGAAATTCACGCGCTACGACGGAATGATCCACGGGTTTTTCACGATGGGCGAAATGCTGCCGCAGGGAAAGCAGGCAGTTGCGGAAGCTTCAGCGGCGCTGCGCGCGGCATTCGCGAAATAAGATAGAAGTGCCACCGCGGATTATCCGGATTTCACAGATGCGGAATAATTTGGTCGATAATCTGTTAAATTCGCGGAGGCTTTACCACTGCTCGTAATGCACGGCGCGGCGTTCATAGCCCGCGGTGCGAAACAGATCGCGCAGCGCGATGACGCCCTTGCCGACGCCGCAGATGTAGAATTGCCGCGTGCGGTTCGCGTCGCCGCGGATCCATCGCCGCTCGCCTTCTTCGAGTAGCCGCGCATACAGGTCGGCCTCGGGCGCGACGATCGCCTCGAAGTGAAAGCCCGCGTCGCGCGCCGCGAGCCCTTCGAACTCGGCGCGGTAGAGGATGTGCTCGGGCGAAGGCGCCGCGCACAGCAGCGTCATCGCCAGATGCGCTCCCATCGCGGCGCGATGGATCATCGGACGAATCGGGGCGAGTCCGGTCGCCACCGCGATAAAGATCGTTTCCGCCTCCGGGGCGCGTTCGAGCGTGAACGTACCGAACGGCCCCGAGAATCCGATCGCGTCGCCAACCGAGCGCTCGAACAGCCACTCGGCGCCGCGTCCGTTCGCGACGCGATTGAAACAGATCTCGTACGGCGCGCGATCCTTTGGCAGCGAAGCGATCGAGTACGCTCGCGTGCGGGTTTCGTCGCCGAGCGGAATCGCAATCGAGATGAACTGGCCCGGAACAAAGTGGATCTCGCTTTGATCAGCCGGAGCGAGAAACAAGGATCGCATGGCGGGCGTGTGATCGAAAATCCGCCGGACCGTCGCGATGCGCAGCGGCCTGCCTCCCGGTCCGGTCATCGCCGGCGGAACCTCAGTGCTCATCGGTGGATTCACCGGGGGATTCGCTTGCGAGATTGATCGTGAACTTCGGAATCACGACCGTGATCTCCGCGTTGGGATCCTCGACCACGGCCTGACATCCAAGGCGCGAAGTGGGGGTCAGCCCCGGCGCCTTGTCGAGCATGTCTTCCTCCTGCTCCTCGGCCTCGCTCAGCAGGTTCCCGCCCTGCTTGATGACGACGTGGCACGTGGTGCAGGCGCAGTTTCCGCCGCACGCATGTTCGAGATGAATCTTGTGGCCGAGCAGAATGTCGAGGATCGATCCGGGCTTGCCGTCGTGATGAAACGGCGCCTTGGCTGGGTCAAATTCGACGATCCGTTCCGGATCTCCATTTTCAAAAATTACTCTTAGCTTCGCCATTTAACTGAGGTCAAGATTATTGCGCGCCGCAGTGCCATGAAACCTGGCGGCTAAAAAAGGAGCAAAAAGGAGATCGATCGATTGGATGCGCGCCTTGCGTATTCGCCGTCTTTTCGCCATGATTGTCTAAACGAGGTCCGCGACTTCGGAGGGGACACGCACATGGCCACGCTCACCAAGCGTCAGAAACAGATGGTCGATTACCTGGAAAACTATATCAGCCAGAACGGCTACGCGCCGACGCTGGCCGAGGTCGGCGAGTATTTCGGGCTGTCGTCGCTGGCGACGGTGCACAAGCATCTGCGCAACCTCGAGCAGAAGGGGTTCATCCGCCGCCAGCACAACCATAGCCGCGCACTCGAGATGTCCCCGGCCAACGGCAAGAGCGGCGGTGGCGCGCATCGAATCGTGCTGGCGGGCCAAGTCGCAGCGGGCACGCCGATCGAGGCTATCGAGGGTACGGAGACGATCAGCGTCCCCGAGGAATTCATCCGGCGCGAAGATACGTTCTGTCTGCGGGTCAAGGGCGATTCGATGATCGAAGACGGCATTCGCGACGGCGATTACATAATCGTCGAGTCGCGCGACAGCGCCGACAACGGTGAGACCGTCGTCGCGCTGGTGGGCAACGAAGCTACGGTCAAGAAGCTATATCGGGAATCCGACGGACGGGTGCGGTTGCAGCCTGCCAACGCGACGATGCAGCCGATCATGGTCGATCCGGCGGAGCTTGCGATTCGCGGCGTAGTCGTCGGGTTGATGCGCCATTACCGGTGAGCGTGGCGCCGATGATGGCTTCCGACAGCGCGCCGTGCCGCTTTGGGCGCCGAAGCGGCTATAGCGCGGCGCACGCGAATTGGAATCCGCACGACAAAAGTTGATCCATGGTTCGGCCCGGTCTCGACTTCGAGCGTGGCGTCCAGCGCCTCGAGATTTCGTTTGACCACCGACAGGCCAAGGCCCATCCCCCGGTAACGCCTGCGACTGCTGCTCGACAACTGGGCGCATCGCGCGAACGCGGTCTCGATCCGCGAACGATCGATCCCGGGACCGGTGTCTCTTACCCGCAGTTCGATCTCCTGAGGATGCGCCAAGTCAGGCATCGCACGAAACGAAATCGCCACCGACCCAAGGCTGGTGAATTTGATTGCGTTGGCCGCGAGATTCAGCACGATCGCGTGCAGTGGCCGGCGCCGGGCGCGAATTTGCGAGACTTCGGCGGGGAGATCGACTTCGACGGCGAGATGCTTGTAATGGTTGGCGGCGTCGAGCGCCGGCATCACCTCCGCGATCAAGTCGCCGAGCTCGATCTCGTCGTCGAACTCGGCCTCGGCGCGCGCTCCGGCGACCGCGAAGTCCAAAACGTTTTCGACGGTTTGCGCCAATTCGTAGGCGCTGATGTTGAGGCGCTCGATAATCTCGCGCGGACCCCCACCAATTTCTCCGGTCAAGTCGTCGCGCAGGATATCGAGGTAGCCGAGCAGGATCTGGGTCGGGGTGCGCAACTCGTGCGCAAGGTTTGCGAGCGATTCGAGACGGACTCCATGGTTCCAGCGGCGAGAAACTTCCGCTGCACGGCGACCGTGTTTGCCAACTCCGGCATCAAGCGGCCCAACTGGTAAAGAATAGCCCAAGCTGTTCCTTAACGGCCTTCGCCCGCCTATTCACAAAACCATTCAGACCCGGCGAGCTAAATCATTCAGTCGATTTTGACCGTATGAGACGGGCAGCGAAGGCCCAATCGGAAAAATGCTTAGTAGGATGGTTAAGATCACCTAGTTCCAGTCGGGAGATCACCCAGAAGAATCAGCCGAAACCGCGATTTGTCACCTTCGCGCGATCTTTTTGTCGCGCCAGGTCAGCGGAATCGATCCTCTGGATAACGCCCGCTGAGAACGCGGCTGGCTTGCACCGCGGGCAAACACTTATCGAGCAGATTACGGTTTGAGTGGAGAAGGGGAAAATTTTGCGGCCCCGGGGAACAGCGGATGCGCGGATTTCGCCCGAACCAGCGCGCCAACAGATCTCACCTGAAGTTCCCGGTGTCCGTAACCGGGTTCGGCTGCCGATTCGAACGGACGGATATAGTCAGAAGCGGCGCCGATAGGATCAAGCAGGCTTGATGGGGTTGTTGTCTACTGGGGTGGAGGCGGGGGC
>JBOHWH010000177.1:0-19814 GCA_050736695.1 Binataceae bacterium (SeqCode)
AAATATCGGTGACCACGATCCTGCCGGAGATCGCGCGAGGCTGCGCGAGAACGGATGGACGATCGTCCAGCCGCACGCCGTCGCCGCGACGCCCCAGGCTTATCGTGACTATATCCGCCGCTCGCGCGCCGAGATCTTGTGCCCCAAGCCGATCTATCGCGAGCTTCGGACCGGATGGCTAAGCGATCGGAGCGCCTGCTACCTCGCAACCGGCCGTCCGGTTATCGCCGAAGAAACCGGGTTCAGCGAACACGTTCCATCCGGCCGCGGACTGGTTTCATTTAGCGATATGCCGAGCGCGCTCGCGGCGGTGCGCGAGATCGACGCCGGCTACGCCGCGCATAGCGATGCGGCGCGAGCGCTCGCGTGCGAGTTCTTCGATTCCGCGAAATGCCTGCGCGCGATGCTGGATGCGTCGATATGAATCTTGCGCAACTTGCACCCGGTTTATCCGTCCGCCGCGCTGTAATACAAATGTAGAATGGCAGACGATAGAAAATCTCTCCGGCAAAACAGCAGCGTGCTCCTGGACGGTCCTTCGCGGGCGCCCGCGCGCGCAATGATGAAGGCAGTAGGCTATACCGACGAAGATCTCTCCAAACCGCTCATCGGCGTCGGGCATACCTGGATCGAAATCATGCCCTGCACTTACCATCTGCGCGATCTCGCCGAACACGTGAAGCGCGGTATCCGCGAAGCCGGCGGCACTCCGGTCGAATTCAACACGATCGCAATCTGCGACGGAATCTCGATGGGCACGCATGGGATGCGCGCGTCGCTTATCAGCCGCGAGGTTATCGCCGACTCGATCGAGCTGACCTCGCGCGGGCATCTGTTCGACGGCGTGGTCACGATCTCCGGATGCGACAAGACGATTCCCGCAACTGTGATGGCGCTGCTGCGCCTGGACCTGCCCTCGCTCATGCTCTACGGCGGATCGATTCAGCCCGGACGCTACGGCGATCAGAACGTATCGATTCAGGATGTATTCGAGGGCGTCGGCGCATGTTCGGCCGGCAAGATGTCCGAGGCCGAGTTGATTCGGCTCGAGAGCGTCGCCTGCCCCGGAGTCGGCGCGTGCGGCGGCCAGTTCACCGCCAACACGATGTCCACCGCGTTCGAGGCGCTGGGAATTTCGCCAGCCGGATCTAATTCGATTCCCGCAACCGATCCAAAGAAGCCCGACAGCGCGTATCGCGCGGGACGGCTGGTGATGGATTTACTGAAGCAGGATTTGCGCCCAAGCCGAATCGTGACCCGCAACGCGATCGAGAACGCAATCGCGACCGTCGCGATGACCGGCGGATCCACCAATGCGGTGCTGCATCTGCTCGCGGTCGCGCACGAGGCGGGGATCGCGCTTTCGATCGACGATTTCGATCGGATCAGCGCGCGCACTCCCTTGCTGGCTGATCTGAAGCCTGGCGGCCACTTCCTGGCCGTGGACATGTACGCCGCCGGCGGAATCCCGCTAATCCTGAAACGCCTCAAACAGGCCGGTTTGCTGCATCCCGATGAGATCACCGTCAGCGGACGAACGATCGGACAGGAAGCCGACGCCGCAACCGAAACCGCCGGACAGGAAGTCGTGCGCGCCGTTGAAAATCCCCTCAAGCCTACCGGCGGCCTGGTGATTTTGAAGGGCAACCTCGCTCCCGAAGGATGCGTGATCAAAGTTGCCGGAGAGGAGCGAATGATGCATCGCGGGCCCGCGCGCGTGTTCGACTCAGAGGACGACGCGTTCAAGGCCGTGTCGCATCGCGAGATCAAACCGGGCGACGTGGTTGTCATCCGTTACGAAGGACCCAAGGGCGCGCCCGGGATGCCCGAGATGCTGGGCGTCACCGCGGCGCTGGTGGGAGAAGGACTGGGCGAACAGGTCGCGCTTTTGACCGACGGCCGTTTCTCCGGCGCGACGCATGGATTGATGGTGGGACATGTCGCGCCCGAAGCCGCAGTCGGCGGACCGATTGCGGCGCTGCGCGACGGCGACATGATCACATTCGATATCGCCAAGCGCCGTCTCGATGTCGCGCTGACTGACGCGCAAATTAAAGAACGGCTCGTGGGATGGAAAAAGCCCAAGCCGCATTACGAATCGGGCGTGATGGCAAAATACGCGCTGCTCGTGTCGTCGGCGTCCAAGGGCGCCGTGACCAACTAATCGGCGATGCGGCGTGCCGCCTCAGTGACCGCGAGCGCATGCGTGGCGCTCGCGCTCGCGCTTTGCGTCGTCGCCGCGTCGGCACCGATGGCGCGGGCGCAGGACGATTGGGAGGTGGTCGAGCCTCATTCCAGCCAGAAGGCATCGAGCGGCAAGTCTGCCGGCCTGAAGCAAGCCGCTCCTGCCGCCGGACAAGCGCAGAGCGACGCTCCTGCCGCGAGCGGCGGCGTGATCAACGCGTGCGGAGAGAAAGCGCGCGCCGCGACCGAGCCGTACAAATCGATCGTCGCGCAGCTCAACGATATGTATGGCACCAGCTATCCGGTCTATGAATCGGTCGCCAACGAATCGCCGCACGCGAACAGCAACGGCTGCATCTTCTATAACCGCGCGTTCCTCGCCTCGCTGCTCGGCAACTGGATGAACATCACCAGCGCCGACGCACGCTCGCCGATGCTGTATGCGATCTTCGCGCACGAGGAAGGCCATCTCCAGCACCAGGACTTCGCGCCGAGCAATCAATACGTTGCGCTGCAGAGCAAGGAGCTGGCGGCCGATCAGTTCGCCGGCTACACCATGGAACGACTCGGAATCCGCAGGCTCGATCCCGACGAGATCACGAAGTACTACCAGCTAACCGGCGACGACTTTGTGGGCGCGCACGGCAGCCACGGCACCGGCGACGAACGGGCGAGCGCGTTTCAGGACGGATGGCATCGCGCCGAGGTTGGCCTGCCCGAGGAAGGCTCGCGTCCGGCGGGCTTCGGCGAACCGTAGCGCAAAGCCTTCCGCGTGCGATTGCGGGCGCGCCCGCCGCGCGTGATAATCAGGCTTCAAACGATATCCAATGAGTTCAATGCAAGCTGCAAATCCCGCCGCCGCCAGCGTGGCTGAGCGCGTCTTGGCGCCGCCCGCGATCGCGGCGATCGCTCTAGGCTTCAACTACGGCGAGCGTGCCGCGCTCTCAGACGTGTCGTTCTCGATTGCACGCGGCGAGATCTTCGGATTCCTCGGTCCCAACGGCGGCGGCAAGACCACCCTGTTCAAGCTGCTCTCGACCTTGGCGCCTGTGCGGCACGGGCGCGCCGTGATGCTCGGGCATGACCTCGCCGACGACACCAAAGCGCTGCGGCGCCGCCTCGGCGTCGTGTTCCAGCATCCGAGCCTCGACGGTAAGCTGACTGTGGCCGAGAATCTGGCGCATCATGGACGCCTCTACGGAATCTGGGGACGCAAGCTTCGCGAGGATGTCGCGGCTGCGCTTAGCCGGCTCGGACTGGGCACGCGCTCGAACGATCTGGTCGAGACGCTGTCGGGCGGACTGCAGCGCCGGGTTGAGCTGGCCAAGGCGCTCTTGCACAAGCCTGAGCTGCTGCTGCTCGACGAGCCGAGCACGGGACTCGATCCGGCTGCACGGCGCGAGTTTTCAAACTACCTCGGTCATCTGCGCGATCGCGGCGGCGTGACCGTCGTGCTGACGACGCATTACCTCGAGGAAGCGGAGCGCTGCGATCGGATCGCGATCCTCGACGGCGGCAAGCTCGTCGCGATGGCGCCGCCGGGAGAACTCAAGGCTCGCGTCGGCGGCGATGTGGTGGTGATTCGGGCGGCAGCGCCCGACGCGTTGCAGCGCAAGATGCTCCAGCGGCTCAAGCTCAAGAGCCAAATCGTCGATGGAACCTTGCGCATCGAGCGCCCGCGCGGCCATGAGCTGGTGCGCGAAGTGGTCGAAGCATTCGGCGACGAGATCGATTCCGTTTCGTTCGGCAAGCCGACTCTCGAAGACGCGTTCGTGCATCTGACGGGGCATCAGTTTTTCGGTGTGTCCGCTGAGAGCGAGGAAGCGTAGCCGCCCGATGGAAATAATTCTTCAGGCTGGAACCTTATGGTGGCGCGAGATTTCGCGCTTCGTGCGTCAGAAGTCCCGCCTGACCGGCGGCCTGCTGCAACCATTGGTGTTCTGGCTGCTGCTCGGTGCGGGACTCAAAGCATCATTCAAGCCGAGCGGGATGCCGGCGGGGATGAATTACGCGCAATACTTTTATCCCGGCGTGATCGTGATGGTGCTGCTGTTCACCGCGATCTTCGCAACCATCTCAACCGTCGAGGATCGGCGCGAGGGCTTTCTGCAGGGCGTGCTGGTCGCGCCAATCTCGCGAGTGACGGTGGTGTTGGGGCAGGCGCTGGGCGGGACGACGCTGGCGCTGATCCAGGGAATTATTTTTCTAATCCTCGCGCCGTTTGCGGGAATCCATCTGAGCCTGACGGCGATCGCGATATCGATCGCGATGATGGCGCTGATCGCGTTCACGCTGACCAACATGGGACTGATTATCGCGTGGCGAATCGATTCAACGCAGGGCTTCCACGCGATCATGAATTTGATCCTGCTGCCGATCTGGATTTTGTCGGGCGCGTTCTTTCCGTCCGAAGGCGCGCCGGCGATCCTCGCATGGACGATGCGCCTGAACCCTCTCACCTACGGGATGTCCGCGCTGCGGCAGGGCCTTTACCTGGGCGAGCCGGGAGTGATCACGCGGCTGCCCGCGATGGAATTTTCGGTGGCTATAACGATCGCGTTTGCACTGATCGCGTTCATCGTGGCCAGCCGGGTCGCGAGCCGCGCCCAGACGATCTAATCGCGCGCGCAGCGGGAGCTACAGCATGCGTACGGAAGCATCGGTGAACGCCACCGCTACAGTCGCCAATCCCGGCGCCTCCAAGAAAGCGATTTCGTTTCATTACGATCAGGGCAACGAATTTTTCCGGTTGATTCTCGATAGCGACAATTCCTATTCGTGCGCGATGTATGAAGACGAGTCCGACACGCTCGAGCAGGCGCAAGCGCGCAAGCTCGAGTACCATATCCGGCAGGCGCGAGCCGGCGGCGCCGAGCGCGTGCTCGATATCGGATGCGGCTGGGGCGCGCTGCTTACGCGGCTGCTGACCGTTCACGGCGTTAAGAGCGCGGTCGGGCTGACGCTCAGCGAGAATCAGGCGCAGTGGGTCCGCGCGATGCACCTGCCGGGTGCGGAGGTTCGCGTCGAAAGCTGGTCGGACCATGTGCCGGCGGCGCCCTACAACTCGATCATCTCGATTGGCGCGCTGGAACATTTCGCGCGTCCCGGCGTAAGCCGCGAGGTGCGAGTCGCCGGCTACCGCAAGTTCTTCGAGCGCTGCCACGGATGGCTCGCTCCCGGCGCGTGGATGTCGCTCCAGGCGATAGGACTGGGTGCGGTGGATCGCGGAATCAGGGGGCAGTTTGTCGCCGAGCACATTTTTCCCGAGAGCGATCTTCCGCGGCTCGGAGAGATCACCGACGCGGCGGAAGGAATTTTCGAGGTGATCTCCGTTCGCAACGATCGGGCTGATTACAAACGCACCAACCAGGAATGGCGCAAGCGGCTAAAGAAAAATTGGGACGCGGCGGTCGCGTTGGCCGGAGAAGAAACCGTGCGCACCTTCGACAAGTATTTCCGCTACTCGGTCGCCGGCTTCAGCTTCGGCACGACCAATCTTTACCGATTGACGCTGCGCCGGATGAACCGCCCCCACTTCGAGATCATCTGGTAACCGGATCGAGCGGATCGAAGTACGGCTCGATGCGGCCGTCGAAGTGAAATTCGCGGGCGAGCGCGGCCCAGCGAAGGTCCGTGCGATGCAACTCGCGCGGCAGGTTGTCGAGCGCAAAGAATCCCGCGTCGAGCGCCTCGAGCGGGCTGGGACGCAACTCGCCGCCTTCAACCGTACAGTAAAAAAGCATCGCGTAGATCTGCCTTTGCGGCGAGCCGTACTTGCGGCTGTCGAGCACCGCCATCAGATGCCGCGGCTTGACGACGAGCCCAGTCTCTTCGCGCGCTTCCTTGGCCGCATTCTCGGCGGGCGACAGGCCCACGTCGCAGAAGCCGCCCGGGTACCACCACCTGCCGGTGGGCCGCTGGATCATCAGGACTTCGCCGCGCGGGTTGAACGCGATCGCGCCGACGCCGACGCCGGGCGTCACATAACCGTCGTAGCCGCCGATCACTTCGGCGCGCCACCTTTTGCGGATCGCCTCGGCTTCGGCGGCGCCGCCGCGCGCGAGGATCGCGCTCAGATGCGAGGTCTCGTGCAGCAACTCCTCGTAGCGTTCGGAATCGTAACCGTCGGGTTTGAAGGCAAGGCCGGTGCGCGCGATCGCGGTCACGCGCTCGACAAAGCGCGCAAGTTCGAGAAACAGCTCCGAGTCCGGCATCGATAGCTCCCGTTCACATCATCCAGAGCCATGCCGGCGTGCTGGTGCCAACGGATTGGCAAACCGCTGGTGGGGTTTGCCGTAGAACACGGCGTGCAGGGCGCTCATCATCTTGCCGATTGCGATGGTCACGAATCCCAGCACGGTCGCCGCAACCACCAGCGCTATCGCGCCCACGATAATTCCGAGTATGAGGGTAACGGCGGACACGACGACGGAATGGCTCATCCCCTCACTATAGCAGTGCGCGCCCGAAGAGCCGCGAGTTTGTTCCCGGCGCCTTTCAACGACGCGAAGAGTTGCACACCGACCACGCGGCGTCGGCGAGCGCCGGCACCCGCTCAACCAGCCCGGCGAACAGCGGATCGTCGGCCTGTCCGCGCACGAAGCGCGAGTAGCTGCCCTCCATGATGATCGCGAGCTTGAAGATCGCGAACGCCTGGTAGAACGCGAAGTCGCTCATCGCGCGTCCGGTTCGGCTTTCATAACGTGCGATCATCTCGCGCCGCGAGAGCCATCCCTCTTCGGCGGCCATGCTCGAAACGATTGCGCTGCTCGAATTCCCGTCGGCAGGATCGGGCCAGTACGTCAGCATCCAGCCGAAATCGGCGAGCGGATCGCCGATCGTGGACATCTCCCAATCAAACACCGCGAGGACCTGCGCGGTCCGCGGATTCCACATCACGTTGTCGAGCTTGAAGTCGCCGTGCACGATCGTCGCCGGAGGCGAGGCGGGCAACCGCTCGCGCAGCCAGTCGCGGACCTTCTCCATCACCGGTAGCGGACGGGTGTACGGCAAGGTCCGCGCGAGCTGATCGACCCAGCGCTTCAACTGCCGCTCGAGGTACCCGTCGGGACGGCCGAAGCCCTCCAGGCCGGCCTTGCGCCAATCGACCGACTGGAGCGCGGCCAGCAGATCGACCATCCCTTCGCTAACCTTGCGACGCAACTCAGGCGTGTTGGCGAAATGCTTGCCGTCGGCGCGAATCACGTCGCCGCGCATGTACTCCATCAGATAGAACGGCGCGCCGATGTAGGAAGCATCGTCGCATCCGGCATACACCCGCGGCACCGGCACGGCGCTGTTCTGCAACGCGCTCAGCACGCGATACTCGCGCATCACGTCGTGCGCGGTCGGCAGCAACGGGCCGCGCGGCGGCCGCCGCAGCGCCCACGAGTTGCCGGCGAAGTGGATGAGGTGGACTTCGTTGGAATGACCGAACGAAATATTTTCGCATTTGAGCCCGGCGGGATCGCCGAGTTTGCGCTCGGTTATGAAGCGGGCGAGGCCATTCAGATCGACGGTTGCATTCGGTCCGGTTTTTTCAGTCGCGGCTTCGCTACGGTTGCGCGGCGGTTCGATGCTCATGCCGCTATTTTCTTTCCGGTTTGAGTCGGGCGGTCAAGCGCAGACGAAGCGAAACCTTATGCGCGGGGCCTCAGCGGCGGCGGGATCCGTAGTGGACGCGGCGAGGGCGGGGACTGTGCGCAACTTTCCCGGTAGCCGATACCGCCGCGCCAAAGCATAGAAGGATCAGCGCCGCGAACGCGCCGGCGCCGGCGAGCATCGGCAGGTTGGAATTCAGTCCCAGCGTATGGCTTGCGGTATCTGACGGCGACGGCAATAGCTCATCGGCACGCGCGGCGAGTGACTGCGCGGCGGCAGTTACCTGATCAATTAGCGCCTCAAGGCTTGCGTCGAGGCTCGACTCGGATGTCGGGTCGAAAACCATCCTCATCCGCGCGATTGCTCCGTCCCAGGCTTGCGCGAAAGCTTCCTCGGCATCGGATCCGCTGTATCGAATGAGCGGGGAGCCGGCGGCGTGCTCCGATCGTTTGACGACGCCGCGTGCCGCGCGCATCGGCGATGCGCCGAAAGCCTGGATCGCGGCTTGCGCGGGAGCCGGCGCGCCGTTTCGCGAGATCAGGCGCTCGCCGTGTCCGACCAGCGCGATCGCGATGGCGGCGCAGAACAGAAACAGCGCCACCGCCGTCGGACGGCTATCCAGAAGTCGCACGCGCCGGCGGACCGGTTTGCGCTCCGCATTGGGTTTGCCTTTTACGCGTCTATCAAATTCTCGCTGAGTCATGACGCCGGCGCCTATCCACGCTGACCAATCTGGACAGACTCTACTAGTAGTAGCAAAACATGTCAACCCTGTGGAAGCCGCGGCGAAGAGAGCACCGGCCGGGGTAGGGGCGGGATTTCGCGTGCGGCGCCGTCTTGCGCCATCGAAGCGCGCGACTGTACAAAGGACAGCGATGGGAAGCGGAAACGGGGCGGTGGCGGGCCGCGGAAAACTTGCGGCGCTGGTCGCGATTGCGCGGCCGTATCAATGGATCAAGAACGGCCTGGTCCTCGCTGCGCTGGTGTTCAGCCAGCGCCTGTTCATCTTCAGGTACACCGCGATGGCGATCGCGGCGACGATTGGATTCTGCGCGCTCTCGAGTATCGCCTACGTAATCAACGATATCGCTGACCGCGAGGCCGACCGGCTGAACCCCGAGAAGCGCGGCCGGCCGCTGGCGCGCGGCGACCTGCAGGTGCGCGAGGCGGTGGAATTCGCGATTGTGCTCGGATGCATCGCGGCGGCGATCTCGATAGCGCTCGGGCCCGAGTTCATCGGCGTCGCGATATTGTACCTCGCACTTCAATTCGCTTACTCGATGTGGGCCAAGCGGCAGGTCGTGATCGACGTAATTGCGGTCGCGATCGGATTCGTGTTGCGCGCGTTCGCCGGCGGCGCCGCGATCGGCGCATACGTATCGCCGTGGCTCGCGTTCATCACTTTCGTGCTGGCGCTGCTGCTGGTGCTCGGACGGCGGCGGCATGAACTGATCGCGCTGGGCGACGGTGCGAGCGCGCATCGCGGCGCGCTTGGGCAGTATAGCGTGCGGCTGATCGATCAGATGATCTCGATCGTCGCGGGCGCGACCCTGGTCAGCTACATGATTTACACCGCGTCGGCGGAAGTCGAGACCAAGCTCGGCACGCGGCATCTCTATCTGACGGTACCGTTCGTCGCGTTCGGAATCCTGCGCTACCTGTATCTGATCGACGAACGCAACGAAGGCGGGGACCCCGCACGTCTGCTGATCGGCGACAAACCGCTGCTGATTTCCGTGATCCTGTGGATCGCGGCGGATCTGGTCCTGCTTTACTTCTAGCCGCGAAATTTCGCAGTCGTTCAGCGCGGCAACACTCCGGTCGAGCTGCCGGCGAGTCCCATGGTCTGGAACGGATTGCGCCCAAAGGGACTTTGGCCGATCGAGCCCAAGCCGCCAAGGGTCAACTGAAACTGCACCTGGACTTCGTTGGGATTGAATGAATCGACGATTCCCATGTCGGCCGCCCAGCAGTTGCAGGGCGACTTGAGCCGCGCGCCGTACTCGGCCGAGAGCAGTTTGGCCGCGGCGAAGTTGTAGTCGGGCGCGACGTAGACGCCCAGGCGATCGAACACGTCGCTGTAGGCGCGCAGCGAAAGGTACGAGTTGGCGTTCTGCGTGGTGCCGGGCAGAACCGCGGTCTCACGATTGACGTAGTTGTACGACGCCTGCACGAACGAGCCCTCCAGCGCCTTGCCCATATAAATATTGCTGATGTGCGACCATGGCGGCTGGAAGTTCATATAGACGTTGGCAAAGGTCAGCCCGGTGCGGCCGGTCGGACTAAAATCGACTTGCGAGCCGAGCGACGCGATCGTGGTCGGATAGACCGTCAGCACGCCTTCGATATCCGACATGCGGCCGCCGTTGGGCGTAAGGTCGTGCAGGATATCGTAATCCTGCAGGAGCGTGAATTGCGCAAGCTCCCGGACCTCGTTGCCGCCGCTGTAGGTCGTAGCTCCCGTGGGCGCCAGGGACTCGGACTCGGCAACCTCGCTCTCCAGCGGCCCGACGGTCGGGACTTCCGACTGATTACCTTCGCCGCTGGTTGAGGCGTCCTGCTCCTCGCTCGAGGGCTGCGCCGTCATCTTGGCGAACAGGCGCGTGGTGAATCCGTAGCTCAGCAGGCTGCGCGAGTTCAGCCGATCGATCTGATCGAACAGCGGCAGCCCGTTCTGGTTGATAGTCGGGACGTAGGTGTAATTGGCGAAGGGCTCGATCGTGTTCTTGAGCTTTTCGATCGTGTCGCCGTTAATATCGAAAACACGTTCGACGTCGGTCGAGATGCCGGTCTCGACGTAAGGCACCGCGTCGCCGCGGATACCGGGATGGGTCGAAGGCCCCTGGGTGAGCTGGTTGTTGTAAAGCCTGCCGGCGGTACCGACTGGAGTTACTATGATGTTGTCGCCGGAAGTATCGTAGAGCGCGGTCTGCACTCCGGCTCTTGCAAAACCAGTCGCGTAGTCGCCGAAGCGCCAGGGCAGAGTAACCCGAGGGTTGGCGTCGAGCCGGCCGCCGTCGACGCCTTCGTCGCGATAGAAGTTAACCGCCTCGGCGTCGTAGTCGGCGTAGGCCAGACCGCCCAGCAGAGCGGTTCTGCCGCTGAGCAGCGCTTGGGGCAATTGCTGCAGCGCAAACTGGTTAGGCTGAACGAGATCCTGATTCCAGGTGCCCTGGATCCGCGCGAAGCCGTCGTCGTACTCGTCGAGCAGGCCGAAGCGCGACATCGCGTTGCGCAGCGAGTTCCAGTCGCCGCCGAATCCGCGCGACAGCGTCCACACGTTCATCTCGCGCAGGTACAAATTGTCGCTGACCGTCACCCCGTCGCCGTAAGCGATCAGGTTGTCGGTGATATGTTGCCGCGTCATCCCGATCAATCCGTATCGATCGATCGGAATATGATCGTCGGCGAGCTGGGTATCCACGATGTCGGTTTCGCGATTGGCCTGCGAACGCAACGATTCGTTGTAGTACGCGCCATCGACCCAGAAATAGTCATCGACGCCATTAGTCAGTCGGTATTCGCCAAGACCGCCGACGCGCTGCGAGGTCTCGACGTCGAGCGCGACGGTCGCGTCCTGGCTTTTGTCGATCGCGATGTAATACGGCTGGAGCCACTGGAACCCGCGCAGGCCCGATTCGCCTTCGCGGCCTGAGATCAATCCGCTGTGCCGCGTAGTATTGGCGGGAAAAGTTGCGTAGGGAATTTTCGGCAGTGGGTAGCCCAGGATGTCGAAGGTGCCGCGGCGCATTTCGCCTTCGCCGCCGACGTTGACGTCCATCTCGTCGGCACTAAGCGCCCAGTCGGGCGCGCCTTTGTCGCATCCGCAGGTGGTGAAAAATCCGCTGGTAATCTCGTAGTTCTGGCCCTCGAGCTTGCGGATTTTTTTGCCTTCCATGTGGTAGGTCGTTTTGCGTCCCTTAACCGTGGCGTTGTCGAGCTCGAGGGTTTCGTTGGCCAGGTTAATCTTCGCGTCGGTCGCAAAGATCTCGACGTCGGTATCGATCAGATGAACATTGCCGGTCGCGACCGCCGTGCGATCCTTGCGGAACAACTCGATCTGATCGGCCTTGAGTACGCTGCCGCCCTGCGTCATCACGGCGTCGCCGCTTACGAGGAAGGTGTCGGCCTTGGAGTCGTAGGTGGTTTCGCGGCCAGTCACGTTGATCGGCTCAGCGTGTTCGGCTTTGGTGGACGGCGACATCCCGGGAAAATCGGCCGCGCGCGCCGGCGCGAACGCGAGTGCGAGGATCGCAAGAATCACCGTCGCCGATAGGGATTTATGCGCGCGCTTCAGGGAAGAGTCCTCTTTTCCCGGCTTTACCTAAAAAGTACGGATAAACTTCGCCGATAAGATACACGGAACCCGTCACCAGCACCACTTGTGAGGACGCAGGTAGTTGCGAAGACGCGGTTTCTGAAGCCACGCGCTCTATCGCTCTGAGCGGATCGCGCTCGACTCGCGACGGAGCGTGACGGGCAAAATGCGCAAGCAGAGTTTCAGGCTCAACCGGATTCTTCCATCGCGCCCGTGTAAGCGTGACATCGCTAACCCGCGGCGCAAGCATCGCCGCCATCCGCTTCCACTGCTTGCTGGCGAGGCATCCGAATATCAGGCGCGGGCGAACCTCCGGGCCAAGCTCGACGCTGATCGTTTCCAGCAGCGCGGAGACGGCGAGCTCGTTATGCGCGCAATCGAGGATGATCATCGGATCGCGCTGCACGATCTCGAAGCGGCCGGGCCATACCACTTCGCGCAGGCCACGGCGGATCGCGGCTTCGCCGATCGCGATTCCGTGCGCGCCGAGCGACTCGATTGTGGCAAGCGCGATCGCGGCATTTTCATGCTGAAAAGGTCCCGCAAGGCCGAGCTCGACGTCGTTCAGATTTAGCGCCATCCCGGCGTAATCGAGCCGATGCGCCGGGGCATGCGAGCGGAACGAGAAATCGCGATCGATCATGCGGACCGCGCTCTTGCGCTGCGCGGCGATCGAATTAAGCGTGGCGCGTGCCTCGTGATCGCGCGCGCCGATCACGACCGGGACTTCCTGCTTGATGATGCCGCCCTTTTCGGCCGCGATCGCGGGAATCGTGTAGCCGAGATATTCCATGTGGTCGAAACCGATCGGAGTGATCACGCTAAGAATCGGCGTGACGACGTTGGTCGAGTCGAGCCTGCCGCCGAGTCCGGTTTCGATCACGGCAAGATCGACCCGCTCTTCGGCGAAATACAGAAACATCATGGCGACCGTAAATTCGAAGAAGGTAAGCGCAAGGCCCGCCCGCTCGTAGATCGCGCGCAGGCTTTCGATATAGCCGAGCAGCCGCGCGGGCGGCATCTCGCCGCCGTCGATTCGGGTCCGTTCGGACAGATTAACCAGATGCGGCTTGGTGTAAAGCCCGGTGCGAATTCCGGACGCGCGCAGGACGGAATCAACCATCGCGGCAACCGAGCCTTTGCCCTTGGTGCCTGCGATATGGATGGCGCGCAGGCGCCGATGCGGATTACCGATCAGTGCGAGCGCCGCATCCATCCGCTCGAGTTTGTAGATCTCGCCGCGGGATTCGAGCGAATAGAGCCAATCGATAGTCTTGCTCAGTCGTGCTTCCATCGCTTGCCGAAGTGTACCGGGCGCGCATCGATCTAGGAAGAATCCCGGACGGCGCCGGGAGGCGGCGGGCGGTAAAATCGCGGACCTAAGGCGCCTGATTGCTGAACACGATCGTGCCGGCCGCCGCGAACATGCCGCCGACGCCATGCGCGATCGAGATTCTAGCGCCCGGCACTTGCGCCGGAGCAACGCCGCGCAATTGGCGGATACTCTCCTGCATCGCGTACATCCCGTACATGCCGGAGTGCATGTAGCTAAGGCCGCCGCCGTTGGTGTTGAGCGGAAGCTTGCCGCCCGGAGCGGTGTTGCGCTGCTCAATGAAGCTCGCCGACTCGCCGGGCTGGCAGAAGCCGAGATCGTCGAGGCCGTAAAGCGGCAGATGCGCGAACGCATCGTAGATCATCAGATGATCGACGTCCTTGTGTGTGATCCCCGCCTCCTCGAACGCTTTCTTTCCCGAAACCCGAAACGCGCGCGAGCTGGTGAAGTCCCGCATCTGCGAGATCATCGGCGTCTCGACGCTCTCCCCCGTGCCGAGCACGTAAATCGGTTTGCGCGGAAAGTCTTTCGCGCGCTCGGCCGAAGTCAGGACGAGCGCGCCACCGCCGTCGGTGACGAGGCAGCACATCAGGAGGCGAAACGGGTACGCGATCATCCGCGAGTTCAGCACGTCAGCGACTGTGATTGGCTCGCGGAAGGAAGCGCGCGGATTTTTCCCCGCCCATTCGCGCTGCACCACCGCAACCATCGCGAGCTGCTCTTCGCTGACGCCGTAGGTTTTCATATAGCGCAACACCGGAATCGTGAAGACGGTGGGCGGTCCCATCGTGCCGAAGGGCGCCTCGAATTGTCCGGAAAGACTCGAAGATGATCCGCCAAACCTGCCCGACCCGATCCGCGAATGGCCGCTCTCCCCGTGTGTGATCAGCACGGTCGAGCAGAGGCCCTCGTTGATCGCGGCGGCGGCGTGGCGCACGTGAATCATGAAGGAGCATCCGCCGACCGAGGTCCCATCGACCCACGCCGGCGTGATTCCCAGATAGTGCGCGACCGAAGTTGGCGACTCGCCCGCGGTCGCGACGCCGTCGATATCGGCCGGCTTGAGTCCGGCGTCGGCAAGAGTGTTGAGCGCGGCGTCGGCATGGAGCCCGAGCTGCGAAAGATTCGGAATCACACCGAGCCCGGTGGTCTCGGCGGCTCCGACTACGGCTACGGATTTGCGTTTCATGCTACGCCCCCGCCGGTTTGAAGAGCGCCAGCGTGATGTCGCCGCTCTGCTTCTCGAACACCGCTTCGAGCGGCATGTCGAGCACCAGCGCCGCCGGTGTCTGCGCGCATCCGACGATATTGGTCATCATGCGGGGACCCTCGGCCAGCTCGACTACCGCGATCGCGTAGGGTGCGGTGAAGCCGGGCGCTGGACGATAGTTGATCACGTAGCTAAAGAGTTTCGCGCGGCCGCTCGCCTGGAAAATCGAAACCTTGCGCGAGGCGCACTTAGGACAGAACGGACGTGGTGGAAAATAGACGTGGCGGCAATCGTCGCAGCGCTGCAGGCGCAGCTCGCCTTTTTGAGTTCCCTCCCAAAAATGGAGAGTCTCGGGCGTGGGATGCGGCAAAAATCTTTTCAGCTCAGGCAAGGTACGACTCCTCCGATAACGATGACGATGTCGTCCGGGCGATCGGCGCGCCGATACTCGCGCGCGAGGCCTACGGCTTTGCGATGTTTTGGTGTCACTAGATTCCTACTTGCAGTCGCGATCGCATGCAACGCCGCGTGCGAACAACCGAGGCACACATCGGGCGGCCTCGCCCGGGCAGAGGCGGATCGCGGTGGGTTCGTTTGGTAGATTTTAGATGGTGGGTTCGAAAAATTATCCACGTAAATCCTCAAATATTTCTCGTAACGGTGGCTTCGATACGATTTTTGGCAAACTGCGAATCAAAGATCGGGACGGCGGCGCGGGTGTGTCTCGACGCGCCTTTACGAAGGCAAACGCGTCGTCCATGCAGCGTCGTCGATGTTTGGTGCGGGCGGACGGCTCGGAAGCCGCCCGCAGCGGGCTCGATCGTGTCAATGGGCACGCAATCCAATCGTCGATTTCTCGCGCGTAGCCGCCGCATGCGCGGGATGGCACATCGATTTGGTGGCGAATGATCCATGGAATCAATTCTGCACAAATCCCGGCGGCGCGTAAGGCTGAACAGTTCAGCCATGAACAAATCTGGCAAAAACCCTAACGATCGTTAGGTAACTTGCCAAAGACCGGCATCGACCAATTTCCCGCCTGGATGCTGCTCTTTTTCGGGTTTTTCGCTATGCGACGCACGCATCAGATTTCTGAACCTCTCTCCCAGGAAGGATCTCAACGCCGAGGTACTTATCCCGCCGCCGAGGCCGCGCCGAGGGTTATCGACAGTCTCCAAAATCAGTAGGGTGGGTCCGCCCTCGATGCGATCGATGGCGGCGAATCTGCCGCCGACGCTGATCCTGCGCGGCGACAACGACGTGCTGGTGCCTGTCGCCAATGCCTACACGTGATAAGTACCTTGGCGCTGGCGGTTACCCGGGCCGTCATTTCGAGCCCTGGGCGAGAAATCCCGAGGCGCCCATGCTCTGCGCCGACGCCACATGCGGTAGCCCTCCGCTCGGGATTTCTCCCTGCGGTCGAAATGACGGAGGCAGGTCTCAGCAACGCTCCTATTCGGTGGCGCGGCCCTGCGGCCCGCCGCTTCGCCAGCGGGTCCCGCGCGCGCGTTTCCGCGGAGCAACCGTCCCCCAGGATTATGCGGCAAAGCGCGATCCATAGTCCGGGCGCGCGGATCGCCGAGAGCTCACCAGCGCCGGCGCGCGGCAAAATCGTAGCCGGGCTTACTTCTTTGCCGTTCTGACTGCTTTCGGGCGGGTGAGAATCGCGAGCAGGCGCGCCAGAGTGAAGCGCATCTGATGGCGCGGGACGATCGCGTCGAGCATCCCGTGCGCGAGCAGGAATTCTGAGCGCTGGAAATTTTCCGGCAGCTCCTGATTAGAGGTTTGCTTGGTCACGCGGCGGCCGGCAAATCCAATCAGCGCGCCCGGTTCAGCCAGGTTCAGGTCACCGAGCATCGCGAACGACGCGGCGACGCCTCCGGTCGTCGGGTCGCACATCACGGACAGATACGGCAGGCGCGCGTCGCGCAGGCGCGCGATCGCGGTCGAGACCTTTGCCATCTGCATCAACGAGAGCGCGCCTTCCTGCATGCGCGCGCCACCCGACGCACAGAAAATGATCACCGGCAGCCCGCGGCGCGTCGCGAGGTTGAAAATTCGCGCGAGCTTTGTCCCGACCACCACACCCATGCTGCCGCCCATGAACTCGAAATCCATCACGCCGATCGCGACCGGGCGATCTTCGATCTTGCCGACGCCGACGACGACCGCGTCGTTGCGGCCGCTCGCCTCGCGCGCCTTGCGCATCCGCATCGGATAGGGTTTGGAATCGACGAAGCCCAAGGGGTCGCCGATCGCGAGTTCGGCGAACATCTCATGCCAACTCCCGCGATCGGCGGTGATCGACAGGCGCTGGGCGACGGTGAGGCGAAAATGATGCGCGCATTTCGGACAGACGTTCAGGTTGCGCTCGACCTCCTTGCGAAACGAGATCTCTTTGCAGGCCGGGCACTTGGTCCATATATCGTCGCTGGGCGTTTGCGCATGCTCGGGCGCCGGTGGCGGCGACACGGGTTCGACGCGCGGCGGTTCGGTTTCTTCGCGAGCCATAGTCCCCACTCTACTTTGACGCGCCGGCAATTGCAGATCCTCCGCGCGCCTCGCGCATTGCATTTTTCATCGCGCCAACCAGATCGCCGATGACGCTTATCATGTCGCCGGCCGGACCGTGCTGCTCGGCGAGAGTCGAAATCGCGCTGCCGACCACGACGGCGTCGGCGAACGACGCGACCCGTCCGGCCTGCTCGGGAGTCGAGATTCCGAAGCCGACGCCGATCGGCAAATCGGTTACTTGGCGTAGCGCGCTCACATGTTCGGCGAGGTCGCCGGGCAGATTGGTTCGCGCACCAGTCACGCCGGTTACGGAGACATAATAGAGGAAGCCGCTGGCGCGCGCGGCGATTTTGCGGTTGCGCTCGAGCGGCGTGGTGGGAGCGAGCAAATAGATCAGATCGATACCGTATGCGCGCGCCGGTTTGGCAAGCCGCGCGCTTTCCTCGGGCGGGAGATCGACTACCAGGATCCCGTCCACTCCCGCGCTCGCCGCGTCGCGTGCGAGCTGCTCGCATCCGTAATGCATATAAGGATTGTAGTAGCCGTACAGGATCATCGGAATTTCCGTTTCCCTGCGCAGCTCCGAAACCATCGCGAGAATCGCCGCAAGCGACGCGCCGGTCTTGAGGCCGCGGCCCATCGCGTGCTGATTGGCGGGACCGTCGGCCATCGGATCGGAAAACGGCACGCCCAGCTCGATCAAATCGGCGCCGCGCCGTTCGAGTTCGAGCACCAGGCGCCGCGTGGTTTCCATGTCGGGATCGCCGGCGACGATAAACGGAATCAGCGCGGACTCGCCGCGCGCGCGAAGCGCGCGGAACTTGCGGGCGATGCGCTTTGGACTGCGCGCCATCATGCGCCCTCCCTGAGCGACACGCCCAAAGCGCGCGCGACGGTGTTCATGTCTTTGTCGCCGCGCCCCGACAGGTTGACGATGATAACCTGATCTTTCGGCAGCGCCGGCGCGAGCTTGGCCGTGTACGCGACCGCGTGCGAACTTTCGAGCGCGGGAATAATTCCCTCGGTCTCGGACAGGAGACGAAACGCCTCGAGCGCTTCGGCGTCCGTCACGGCGGCGTATTCCGCGCGTCCGATTTCCTTGAGATGAGCGAGTTCGGGACCGACGCCGGGATAATCGAGTCCCGCCGCGATCGAATGAGTATCGCGAATCTGGCCGAGTTCATCCTGCAACAGCAGCGTGCGATTCCCATGCAGGACGCCGGGCGTGCCGAGAGTCAGCGTGGCGGCGTGGCTGGGGCCGTTTACGCCGAGCCCGCCGGCCTCGACGAAAATCATCCGCACATTCTTGTCCTTGATAAACGGATGCATCAGACCGATTGCATTAGAGCCGCCGTTGACGCAGGCGATCAGAACGTCGGGCAGGCGGCCCTCATGCTTGACGATCTGTTTGCGCGCCTCGCGTCCGATCACGGTCTGGAAGTCGCGCACGATCATCGGATAGGGATGCGGCCCCGCGGCCGAACCGATCAGGTAGTAGGTGTTGCGCACGGTCGCGGTCCAATCGCGCAGCGCTTCGCTCATCGCGTCTTTCAGGCTTTTGGTGCCCGCATCGACGGGCGTGACCTTTGCGCCGAGCAGCTTCATGCGAAAAACGTTGAGCGCCTGGCGCTCAACATCGACCGCGCCCATGAAGACTTCGCACGCGCGCTGAAACAGCGCCGCAAAGGTCGCGGCCGCGACGCCGTGCTGGCCGGCTCCGGTCTCGGCGCTAATCCTTTCCTTCTTCATGCGCACCGCGAGCAGCGCCTGGCCGAGCGCGTTGTTGGCCTTGTGCGCGCCGGTGTGGCACAGGTCCTCGCGTTTGAGATAAATTTTTGCGCCGCCGAGTTTCGCGGTCAGGTTCGCGCAGAAGAACAGCGGAGTCGGACGGCCGACATACTCGCGCGAATATTTTTCCAGCTCGGCGTGAAATTTCGGATCGCGCCGCGCTTCTTTGTAAGCGGTTTCGAGCTCGAACAGCGCGGGCATCAGGGTTTCGGCGACAAACTTTCCGCCGAACTCGCCGAAGTGGCCGTGAGTGTCAGGAATTCCTGGCATTGATGATAAAGCTCCTGAGTTTGGAATGATCTTTTGCACCCGGCGCCGACTCGACGCCGCTGGCGCAATCGAGCGCGAACGGTCCCAGAGCGGCGGCCAGGCGCGCATTACCGGGGTTGAGTCCGCCGGAAATAATCACACGCGACAAATCGAGTCCGCGCAGCTCCGTGAGCGGACGCGCAAGGCCGGTGCCGCCGTAAAGCGCCGGATGAAAAGTGTCGAGCAAAATAAAGTCTGCGCGCACGCGCGCAAGCGCGGCGGCGGCGGCGCCCGCGGGAACGCGCAGCGCGCGAATCACGGGGACCGGCCATCCTGCGAGCGCGGCGTCGGCCTCGTCGCCGTGGAACTGGAGCAGGTCGAGCCCGAGCGCACGGCGGCGCTGTTCGATATACGCCCGATCGGCGTTGACAAAAACGCCGACCAGAATCGCACCGCGGCCGATCGCGGCGCGAATCGCAAGCGCGCGCTCCAGATCGATCGAGCGCGGACTTGGCGCGTAGAAATTGATCCCGATCATGTCGGCGCCCGCGGCGAGAGCGGCCGTCGCGTCTTCGGCGCAAGTCACGCCGCAGATTTTCACCCGCACCGTCATCGCG
>JBOHWH010000178.1:0-37978 GCA_050736695.1 Binataceae bacterium (SeqCode)
ACTTTGTACGGAATCCATCCGTAGCTGAGATTGGCCAGGAAGCCGAAGATATCCGACGGTGACGCGCCGCCGAAAAAATCGCCGATGGTGTTGCCGATCGCGCTGCCCCACGCGCCCGCGGGTCCGAACAGGAACGAGCAGACAATCGGAATCGCGTTGGCGGGGCGCAGCTCGGTGACGCCCGGAATAAACGGCACCGCTTTGAACGGGATCAATACCGCCGCATAGAGCGCCGCCGAGATCGAGCACAGCACGATCATCCGCGTGTTGCGCCACATCGACAGGATGCCGTACGCGGCGGAACGGGTGGCGTCCGCGTCACGAGAAGCAAGCTCGCGGTGATGTTCGGCGGAGATCATCGTGCCGCTGACCAGTATCCCGACCGGAGAGGGCCAATCAAGCGTCCTCGCTTGCGTAAACGAGCGACGCGCGGAAAGATGAGTACCGATGCCGATTTACGAATACGAATGCGCCGGATGCCACCGCCGGACCAGCGTGCTCACGACGCGAGTGAGCGAGCGCGTGCGCGCGGTTTGTAAGCATTGCGGCGCCACGAAGATGAAAAGGCTGATGTCGCGGTTCGCGATGCCCAAGTCCGAGGAGCAACGAATGGATGCGGCCGCGGATCCTTCGATGCTTGGGGGTTTTGATGAGAACGATCCGAAGAGCGTCGCACGGATGATGAAAAAGATGGGTCAGGAAATGGGCGATGACTTCAGCGGAGAAGATTTCGACGAAGCCGTCGATGCGATGGAATCGAGCGGCGACGAAGATGACGATGGGGGCGCGGATAACCTGTAGCGAGGTCGCCGCGGAAATGCTGCAAGGCCACCCTCACTTGCGCGTCACGGCGATTGCTTCTCCCGCAAGAGGTTCTCTCTAAAGAGCTGTAATCCCGAGCCGCAGGCGGATCCAGGCCAAGCGATTCTCTGCGGGTCCACTGAGACTTGCCGCGCCGTCATTTCGACCGAAGGGAGAAATCCCGATCAGAGGGCCGCTGCACGTAGCACAGCTCCGAGCATGGACGCTTCGGGATTTCTCGCCTATGGCTCGAAATGACGGCCGCAGGCTACCGCCGACGCCAAGGTGGCTATGCTGCCGAGGCCGGATCGAGGATGTTCGCACTCGTCGCTTCGCGGCGATCATTCACTCCGGCAGCCCCGGTTCAGAGTTTGAGAGCTAATTCGGAATCCGGGATTCCTCACGCGGCGGCCACGCGCGCGAATGACAGCGGTTACAGGTGCGCCCGAGGAATCTGACTGCCGCGCCCCCTCCGGCCCACTAAATTCACAAACTCTAAGGACGACAACGAGCTTGGCGTTTTCGCCAGCCTCCGATAGCGCGTGCATCGACGGCCCCAGTGCCGCCCTCGTTGTGTGCGTTCTTGATCCTTGTCCACACTTTTCATCCTTGTCCGCGTTTTTGATCTTCGTCCGCGCTTTTTGTCTGTCATTCCGGCGCGCGTGGCTGCCGCGCGCGAGGAATCCCGAAGCGTCGATGCTCCGAGCTATGCCTCATGCAGCGGCCCCTCCGCTCGGGATTTCTCCCTCCGGTCGAAATGACGGATGAGTTCTCGGGGTGGGCTCGTGCGCGCATCTCAATCCGCTTCTAGCATTACTATTGCAGCGGCGGCCATTCCGTCGCCGCGTCCCAGGGCGCCAAGGCCTTCAGGGTTTGAGGCTTTTACGTTTACTCGATCGCGGCTGGTTGCGATTGTGTCAGCGATTTTTTGGCGCATCGTTTCCAGATGCGGGGATAGCTTGGGCGCCTGCGCGAAGATTGTCAGGTCGGCGTTGCCCATGCGCCAGCCGCGTGCCTTCGCTAGCGCCCATACTTCAGTCAGCAAGCGCAGGCTGTCAGTGCCGGCATAGCGAGGGTCGCCGTCGGGAAAATGGCGGCCCAAGTCGCCCTCGCCTATCGCGCCCAGGATCGCGTTGGCGAGTGCGTGTGCGGCCACGTCGGCGTCGGAATGGCCGGCGAGGCCCTTGTCGTGAGCGATCTCGACGCCGGCCAGAATCAGCTTGCGGCCGGCGGCCAGCGGATGGAAATCGAAGCCCTGCCCAACTCGATAGCGCATCGCGATTCACCCTCTCCCGCTGACGGTCGCGCGCAGGATAGCGCCTGCACCAGCAGCCGCGGCGGCTGCGTTGACAATGCCGCCGCGCGCAAGCAAGCTTTTGCTCAAGTCACGCAGCAAGGAGCCGTTGGGCATGCCGTCATTTGCGAAAAATCCGAAATTCATCATCGGCACAATCGTCGTCCTGTGGGTGATTTACATAATCCGAGCAAATATCCAGCCGCAGCCGGTTGAGATCTATCTGTTCCCGTACCTTCTGAAGCTGCAGATTCAACTCTCGGCGATTATCATCGGCTCGGCAATCTTTGGCGTGATCGTGACGATCGTCATTCAATACTTTTGGCGGCGCTCGAAGAATGCCTCGTCGCCGACGGTTGTGAGCCGCAGCACGGTTGCCTGATCGCCCTTGCGCAGCATCGAGGTGGCAGACGGTCCGACGAGCAGTCCGTCGGCGCGCGAGAGCGAGCTCAAAATTCCCGAACCCTGATTTCCGGTTGGCGCGGCGAAATGCTCGCCGTCCTTATTTTCGATTTTGACGCGCACGAACTCGGTCAGATTATTCGCGAGCTTGATATCGGCGCTGCATCGTACTGAAACGCGCGCAAGGCCGACCTCGCTTCGCCCGCCCATCCGCCGCAGCGCGGGCCCGGCGTACAGGTAGAAGCAGACCAGGGTCGATACCGGATTTCCCGGCAGTCCGAAGACCGGACGCGAGCCGATCATTCCGAACTTGAGCGGACGCCCCGGCTTTTGCGCGACGCCGTGAAACAGCGTGCGCATCGCGAGTTCGTCAAGGACGCCCTTTACGAAATCGAACTGCCCGACCGATACTCCGCCGGTCGAAAAGACGACGTCGAACGCCATCGCCTCTTCGAGCCGCTCGCGAACCTCGCGCTTGGTGTCGCGCGCGACGCGCAGGATTACCGCTTCGCCTCCGGCTTCGCGGATGGCGCCGGACAGAGCGTAGGCGCTCGAGTTGACGACCTGCGCGCCGACGGGAATCTGGTCGATATCGACCAGCTCGTCACCGGTTGCGACGATCGCAACGCGTGGCCTGCGATACACGCCGACCATCGCCCGATTAAGCGACGCGAGCATCCCCAGGTCCGACGGCCCGAGCATTTTGCCCGGCGTCATGACGGACTCGCCCTCGCGCAAATCCTCGCCACGCGGGCGCACGAATGCATTGGCCTCGGCAGGGGCGAGAATTTCGACCACGGAGCCGTCGCCGCGGGTGCGTTCGACCGGAACGATCGCGTCGGCGCCCGGAGCGATCGGCGCCCCGGTCATCGTGCGCGCGCAATCGCCCGGACCCACCTGATGCTCCGGCATCCGGCCGGCAGGTACAGTCTCGACGACGTTCAGGCTGACAGGATTAGCCTCGTTCGCGATCGCGATATCGGCGGCGCGAACCGCGTAACCGTCCATCGCGGAGTTGTCGAAGCCGGGAATATCGCGCGAGGAGCGAATCTCCTCGGCCAGTACTCTGCCGAGCGCGTCCAGAAGCGGCACGCGCTCGACGCCGAGCGGTTGCGCGGCCTCGAGCACGATGCGCAAAGCGTCGTCAGCACTAATCATCTTACGGCAAGAATACGCGGCTTCGCTCGCCAAGAATACGCGGCATCGCGATGAGAACGAGGCGTCGGTTCGGCTATTGGCCGCGAAAAGCAGGCGAGAAAGGGAAACACTCAGCGTGCGGAGGCGATATTCACCAGCGGAATGCGGATACCGTAGTTGCGCGCGTAAGGGGGAACCCGGTCGCGCAGGATCGCGGGGTTCAACTGCTTAAGATGGGCGACCGTTGTATGGTATCCGCGCGCGAGGCTTGCCAGCGTCGCCCCGCCGCGGACCGAGATGTGGCTATAGGCGGGAGGCGCGTCGTAATTGACGTTACCGATCCCATAGGCGGCGGCGTTGTGCGCGATAAAGGCGACCGCCATGAACCGGCCCAGGAGACATCGTGTGTCGTGAGGCAGCGCGGCCATGAAGCGATTGAAATTATTGCCGCGCATCACCCAGAAGCGGTTGATCGCCAAGTCGCCGCGGTTCCATCCTACGACGGCAACCCGCCAGTCATAGCCGGCCGCATCGTGCAGGTCGGCCAGGTATTCGGCGGCAGCTCGGGTCGAGAGGATCGGGTCGCGGCGCTCATCGACCCATCGATTCACATGGAGGCCATACCTCTCGGCCGTGACCTTGTTGAACTGCCATGGACCCCTTCCATGGCCCGAGAACTCGCTCTCGGCGAAGGCCAGATAGACCATGTCTTCGGGGACGCCATAGGACCGCATCACGCGGGCCATCTCGGGCAGATAGGGACGACTACGATTGAATGTAGCCTCCAGAGTGCCGGGGCGATTCAGATATTCGTTAACATATTGCTGGACGATTCGATTAAGCAGTATGGGAAACGGAGCAACGGTCTTGGGTTCGGAAACAATGAAGGGCGAGCCGGTTCTGGCCCGCAGCTCCTGAGCAAGCGTTCCCGATGCGGGTGCAGCGGCGGGCTGGGTCTCAGCAGGCGCGGCCAAGGCGGCAATCGCACGGTTCTGCGGCTCCCATCCCGGCGCGATAGCGGCAACCTCGGCGGCGGCAGCCCGATACGCCGGTGCCCCGGCTATGACCGGCGCCAGCAGCATCGTAAAGATTAAGACGGTTATCCGGTTGCCTAAAAACATCCCCCACCCCGAGTCTCGGACACCGTAGCCGCTGAGGCTGGGGTAAGCAACCCGCCACCGGGTGATTATCCATAAAAAAATCTTATGTATGGAACGTAAATTGTTGATAATTTTGATAACTTTTGTCGTCCGCGAAGTTGGAACCGCCTCCGCTTTCGGGTCAAAACGCGTGTGATTTAGTCGAATTACCGGCGCCCGTACTTCGATGCGCTCGGCGCTTGTGGTAGCGTCCGTTTCAGGTCGGCTTGTGGATCGATTTTCTGCCATGGAGCGAGCGCGACCGATCCTTTTTGTGGTTTTGGCGCGATTTTGAAACTTTGGCGCGACATAATCGACAGCCTGCCCGACGCAATTATTGTGCTCTCAAGCACAATCGAGCCGCTCGTGACAAATCCCGCCACCGAGACGATGCTGGGCGCATCGTCGATCACCCATCCGCAGCTAACCGACCTCCTCGAACATAATCCCTGGCTGGACCGGATGGTCCGCAATTGCCTGAAAACCGGGCAGAGCGTCGGCGATCCGGATAGCATCTTTGGGATCGGACCGCGATCGATCAGCGTCAGGACCGAGGTCTCGCCGCTACTGACCGAGGACGGCCGCACCCAGGGAGCGATTATCCTGCTCCACGACCTTGCGCATCAGAAGAGCGCCGCCCAAGTCACCGATTTGAGCGAGCTCAGCCTGCGCCTGTCGCCGGCCGGGTTGGCCCATGAGGTCAAGAATCCTCTGACCGGCGTCAAAGGGGCAGCGGAGTTGCTGGCCGCGATGTACCCCGCGGAACCTCGGGTGCAGCAGTACTGCGGGGTCATTCGCGACGGAGTGAATCGAATCACGAGCCTGGTCGAACAGGTGCTTGCGGCGAGCGTGCCGCAGCGGCTGGTCAAGGAGCCGACGAATATCCATCAGGTGCTGCATCAGGCGCTCCGGATGGCTGGGCTATATCCAAAGGCGCCGGACGCGATCCGAATCGAGCAGGATTTCGACCCCAGCCTTCCCGACATCTCGGGCGATGCGGCCGCGCTGGAGCGCGCGTTCCTGAACCTGGTGAAGAACGCTCACGAGGCGCTTGGGCCGAGCGGCATTATCAGGATGCATACCCGGATCGAAACCGAGTTTCGGATGACCGCCGACGGCCAACGCCTGCAGTTCCTGCGCGTCGAAGTCAGCGACAACGGCGTCGGGATTGCGGAGGACGCGCTGGCGCAGCTCTTCACTCCCTTCTTCACCACCAAACCGTCCGGGACCGGGCTCGGCCTGATCCTCAGCCAGCGGATTATCGCGCTGCATGGAGGACGGCTGTGGGCGACCCGCGGCGGAATAGGAAGGACGGGCGACGAAAGCGAACCGCCGGCAGGCATGACGTTTAAGGTCACGCTCCCAATCGGCGTAATCAAGGTTCGCGGCAACGCGAGGCGCGGCGGCGATGACTCGCCGGACAACGACGGTTAAGCTAGGGAGCAACGATGCCATCCGCTGAAGCCCAATCGCACGACGAGAATCCTGTCGAAACCGCTCCGGGCGTCACAATCCTGATCGCGGACGACGACCCCGCCATCCGCCTGGTGCTGCGTCATCGCCTGGAGGCGGAGGGTTACTCGGTCGAGGAAGCCGCCGACAGCGCGGCGGCGCTCGAGGCTATGCGCTCGAACCGCTTCGACGTGGCGATTGTCGATATCATCATGCCCGGCGTGGGCGGACTGGAAGTGCTGTCGACAGCAAAGGCGCAGGAGATCCGCACGCTGATAATCGTCGTCACCGCGGCTAGTACGATGAACAACGCGGTCGAGGCGATGAAGCGCGGAGCGCACGATTACCTGACCAAACCATTTGTGAATCTCGATCTGGTCGCCGCGGCTGTGGCCCGCGCGATCGAGGTTGCGGCGCAGGCGGCCGACCTCGACCGGCTGAAGAACGAAGTTAATCGGCAACTGGTCGGCGGCGAGATAATCGGCCGCAGCCCCGCGATGCAGGAGGTGTACAAGTTGGTCGGCCGCGTGGTTACCAACGACGCGACGGTCCTGCTCTCGGGCGAGAGTGGAACCGGCAAGGAGCTGGTCGCGCGCGCGATCCATTTCAAATCGGCAAGGTGGCGGTCGCCCTTCGTCGCGGTGAATTGCTCGGCGATTCCGCAAGGACTGCTCGAAAGCGAACTCTTCGGCCATGAACGCGGCTCGTTCACGGGCGCGAACGAGCGGCGTGCGGGAAAATTCGAGATGGCCGAGGGCGGCACGATCTTTCTGGACGAGATCGGGGACTTGCCGCTCGAGCTGCAACCGAAGCTCTTGCGCGTCCTGCAGGAGCGCGAGTTCAACCGGGTCGGCAGCGTCGAGACGCTGAAGCTTAAAGCACGAGTGATCGCGGCAACCAACCAGGACCTGCAGAATCTGGTCGCGGCGCGCAAATTTCGCGAGGACTTGTACTTCCGGCTGCGCGTGATTCCGATCCAGATGCCGTCGCTGCGCGAACGGCGCGAAGATATCCCCGAACTGACCGACTACTTTGTCAGCAAGGCGGTGCGCGAGATGGGCGCGCGGGTTGCCGCGATCGCCCCCGAAGCGCGCGCCAAGCTCGCGGCGCACGACTGGGCCGGCAACGTGCGCGAACTCGAGAACACCGTGATGCGCGCGGCGCTGCTCGCGCCCGGCAATACTATCCGCGAAAGCGATATCGAGCTTGCGCGCAGCACCAATGTTCCCGCGCCTGCCGCCAGCGCGGCGGCTAGCGGCGACGGCGCGGCGCTCGCGGCGATAATCGCCGGGCGAATCGGCGAGTGGCTTGGCGCGGCGGACGGCAGCGAGCCGCGTGACCTGTATGAAAAGCTGGTCGGCGAAATTGAAAAGCCGTTGATTGAATTGGCGCTGCGACGCACCGGCGGGAACCAGGTCAAGGCGGCGAGGATGCTTGGACTTAATCGCAATACGCTGCGCAAGAAGATCACCGACCATAAGATCGCGCTGATCAAGTATCCGGCTTGAGCATGAAACTGCCGTCGCAGTTCTACGCGATGGTCGATCCGGCCGGCGGGCACGACCCGGTCGAGCTGGCAGAAATGCTGCTCGCGGCGGGTGCGCGGATTCTTCAACTGCGGCTCAAAGATACGCCGGGCCGCGATTTTCTGCTCGCCGCTCGCGCGATCGCATCGCGATGCCGCCTGCGCGGCGCGGTCTTCATCGTGAATGACCGCGTCGATATCGCGATCCTCGCCGGCGCCGATGGAGTGCATCTCGGGCAGACCGACCTGCCACTCGCACCCGCGCGGGAGCTCATCGGGCCGGGCAAGACAATCGGCATCTCAACGCGCAACCTCGCGATGGCGCGCGACGCTGAGGCGGGCGGCGCCGACTATATCGGCTTCGGACCGAT
This sequence comes from Binataceae bacterium (SeqCode), assembly GCA_050736695.1. GTDB lineage: Bacteria > Desulfobacterota > Binatia > Binatales > Binataceae > JBARDN01. The sequence continues at coordinate 8,122 of JBOHWH010000178.1, forward strand.
GTATCCCGGCGGTCTCAAGCAAACCGAGATCGGCCAAGGCTTGGACAACCTGCGTGCAGTCCGCGCCGCCGTGAAAATTCCGATCGTAGCGATCGGCGGAATCACGGAAGCCTCGATGCCTGAAGTACTCGCCGCCGGCGCCGACGCCGCCGCAATAATCACCGACGTGGTGAAGGCCCCCGACATATCCGCGAAAGTCCGCGCCCTGCTCGCGATTCGTAATCCCGAGCCCTGAACGAATCTGGCAAAATCTCTATCGCTCGTGAGGACACGATGCGGCCTTTTTTGCCCTCTCCCCCCGGGAGAGGGTGCGCCGAAGGCGCGGGTGAGGGTGCGGCTCTGGACGGCCGAGCACGCATGCCGCAGAGCAGCACCCTCACCCGCGGAAGATTCCTGCATGGAAAATCGGTGGGGCGGCGTCTCGCCCGTCGTTGATGGCGGGCCAAGGCCCGCCTTACCAATGATAGACTCCGCCGACGCAGAGGCGGCGTCTAAATCTCATTACCCTCGGCGCAGCGTATGCCGCAGTCCAATTCGGCGCCCGCGACGTCGGGATGCCAGTACCGATATTTTTGTTCGTTGGCCTGTTCATGCTGACGCTTGCCAATTTTATCTGGCAGGCGGTTTCTGCCGCGCGGTCTTAGTCGTGATACCAGCCGTAGAACTTCGCGGCAGTCGACCACGCATGCCGCGGGATATATCCGCCAAGGTCCGCGCTCTGCTGGCGATTGGTAATTCGAGGCGTTGAGTCGGCGCGCCCGCCGAAGCGCTCGGCCATTTCGGCCGGCAAACTCGGAACAGGGTCCGACGCGCGCACAAATCGGCACCCTTTTTACCGCAGGACGATTCCCGCGACAGCAGAGCGGCCCCCCGGATGCCAGTGGGCAGCTCGCGGGTTTCCGCTTGATTAGGGATTAGGCGTCGGAACCGGAGTGCGCAGCGCAGGCGCGCCGGTCCGACTGCCGCTCGACGACAGCTCAGCAGCCGAATGACATAGTGCATTTGCAACCGCCAGCAATTCTCCGAGTGTGCGGGACTCGACTTGCGCTCCTGCCAGCCCTACATGCGGTGAGTGATTTTGCCCTGCCGGAGGCGAGCAGGTGGAGCTGCTGTAATGAATCGAAGTAGCGGCAGATTTTTCTGCTGCCGGCAACAGTTCGTACTCGGCGCTTAGGTGAGGATTGGCAACACTCCACGGGAGCGTCGATCCAATCCGCTCTTGGAAGATTGTGTGAGTTTCCGGCCGCATTCTGTATTCAACCCACCCCCTCGGCTCCTCTCGTCCTACCGACTCCGCCAGTCCGGGTGCTCCGTCCCATTCCAAAATCTTGGCGTAAGGCTTCGTTACCAACCAGGAGTCGTCGCTACCAGTCCCAGTCCGAGGGTTGCCATACGTGTACGGGGTCTCGACGAAGACTGCGAGCAAGGTCGAGCTGGGAATGTAGCCCCATAACTTCTGCGGTCTGGATAAGACAGCGAATACATTCTGGATTGGTGCGTTGATCTGTGCGGTTGCCTGGTATTGGAGGCAACCTCGGGCGTCGAGATGACTTTCGACTTTTTCTAAAGGAAACAGATCCTGGGCACCGGCGTTCCCGGTAGCGAACGCGACCGCAAGCACTGAGCAAAGAATACGCAGGTTGAACATAGATCCCCCTTGGCTTACAGGCTGGTTGCGCTGTGCTTCCCGGGTCGATGAAGAGCCATGGCCGCGCTCCGCGAATGATCGACTGCTGTCGCTCAGGCGGCGGTGGCGGCGGCGGTGGCTATTCGCGCCTGCTCGGAGTCGAGGTCGCGGCAGGCTAGCGTTACTATCGCGCCGATCACGCACAGTACCGCGAAAATTTCAAAAGCGAGCGCGTAGCTTCCGGTGACGTCAAAAATCCGTCCGGCAGCGACCGGGCCGACCGCCGCGCCAATTGTGTTGAACACCCCCGCGATTCCGCCGATTGTCCCGAAGCGCTTGAGTCCCATCGAATCCGCCGTCAACAGCGGGATCAGCACCAGCGGCGCGCCCAGGGTCAGTCCGTACAGAAGCAAAAAAACCGGAACCATCGCGGAATTTCCGATGCCCAACGCCAGCAGCATCGCGACGCCTTGCACGAGGAAATTCGCGGTGAGTGCCAGGCGCGCGCTCACCCGATCCGAGATCGTTCCCATGAGGAGCTTGCCGGCCGCGGCCAGCACCAGCGCCAAGCTCGCAATCGCGGCGCCGAACGATTCGGTATAGCCCAGCCCGATCAGGTAGCTGACCAGATGAAGTCCCGAAGCGGCGGCGACGCACGCGTAGAGGAACTGACCAAACGCGATCATCCAGAATGAGCGGGTGCGGACCGCCGTGGCCAACTCGAGTCCCGGGATCGCATCGGCGGAGGCCTGGATGCTGAGTTCACGGGTCTCAGGCGGGCGAGTGCGAATCATAATGAAGATGAGCGGGATGACGATCACGATCATCGGGACCGCAAGCGCGATATAACCCGCGCGCCATCCGCCGAAATGCAGGATCGCGAGGTTGCCGACCTCGATCATCGCGGCGCCGCCGAGCGAGGTGCCGGCGAAGGTCAGCCCCATCGCGATTCCGCGGCGCGCACCAAACCAGTTGGCGATCACGAGCGCCGCCGGCAGCAGAGTTGCTCCGCCGATACCGAGTCCGAGCACCAGGTACGCAATCAGCATCGGCGTGAACGAATGAGACTGGCTGGCGACAAGAAACGCAACGCCGGAGAGAGCAGCGCCCGCGGCCATCACGATCCGTGCTTCGATCCGGTCCAGCAGCCATCCGACCAGCGGAGCGCTCAAGCCGGCAGAGAGTGCGAGCGCGCTGGTCAGCCATGCCGTGCGCGCGTGAGTCCATCCAAAGTGATGAACCAGTTGCGGGAAGAATAGCGTGCCGGTGTTGTAGCCGGAGCCGAAGACCAGAAAGAGCGTGACGAACAGGCTCGCCGCGATCGTCCATCCCTGGCGTTCCCGTGTGGTCATCAAGTCTCTCCGCCGGTAAAAATGGATCGGCCGCAGAGGCATTCGCGGCGCGCAGGGACTTATAGCCCACGCAACGTGCGAGCGTCGAGATGCGCGCGAGAATTAAGCGGAAAGCGCTACTGCATCGCGGAGGTTGGGATGAAGCCCTGGAGACCGCTCTTCATCCTGATTTGCACGTAGTTGAGCGCGATTCCGACTACGTGCACGTCGTGAGAGGCGTGCACTTCGGACAGCTTCTTGCCCCAGCGGTTAGGCTTGTCGAGCACCGCGGCATTGTGCGTGAGTCTGAAAATTTTATCGGCCGGCTTGACCAGATCGACCGCCGTTTGTTCAACGTACGCGGTCTTTCCGGACTTGAGCTTGACCTGCAGAAAGTAGTGCGTCGATCCGGTGACGATTACGTACTTGCCCGCCTCGACCTTCTCGACATGCGCGCTCGATTTCGCGGGTTCGCGGTATGCCCAGGTATCTTCGAGTAGCTTGGCGCGCGCGTTGCCCTGCTCGACATCGGCGGGGTTGAATTTTAATTTCGTCGCCGCGGTTTTCTTGTGTACGACTTTGGGCGCTGGGGCCGCGCCCGGAGACGTCGCGGATTCGGAAGCGGGTTGCGCGACCGAAGGTGCGGCGGCCGGGGCCGAGTCGGGCGATGCGGGAACGACCGAGGTTTCAGGCGCTTCAGAGGGGCCGGGCTGAGCAAAAGCCGGCATCGCGAACAGGCATGTGATAGCGGCGGCGCCGATAGTTCGAGCAAATTTTATTTTAATCCCCATCTCCCTCATCCTCCACTGCATCCGCATCGCACCCGTTCCCGCCCATTTCCGGCGCGAGGCTCAGCACGCGCCGCAGACGTCGCATCGAGTGACGTCGCACGGCGGGGTCTGATGCTCGAAATGCGCCTTCTTGCGCTCGGAGAGCAGAAACCACTTATGTATGTGATGGTCGATAAAGTCCCACGGCAGGATTTCGTCGTGCGTGTAATTGCGGGTCACGTAAAAATCGGGATTGGGAGAGGCTGTCCATGCACCGTCGTCGGCCTCGCGCCGGATCTCCGAAAGCTCGCGCCAGATTAGCCCGGACGCGTCGCATCCGGCGGCGTCGAGGCGCTCGAGGATCGCGCTGACGCGGCGGTCGCCGCGCGAGACCAGAGTCTGGAAGTACGCTTCGCGCGGAGATTCGGAGTCGAGCTCGATGCTGCCGAGCTTTGCGAGCGCGCTTCGCAGCATCGCGATTTTCCGCTTGGTCGCGCGCGGATCTTCCATCGCATCCCATTGGAACGGCGTCCACGGTTTGGGCACGAACGGGTTCAGCGACACCGTCACGCGCCCGATATGCTGGCGGCGCGCGCGCGCCTGCTCGAGGATCTTCCCGGCCAGATGCGCGATACCCAGGACGTCGTGATCCTGTTCCTCGGGCAGGCCGAGCATGAAATAGAGCTTCAGGTTCTCGACCCCCTCGCCCATCATCATCGCCGCCGCTTCCAGGATTTCCGCTTCGCTCAGGTTCTTGTTGATTACTTTGCGCATCCGCTCGCTGCCGGCTTCAGGCGCGATCGTAACGCTGCGGCTTCCGCCCTGCGCCAGCGCGGAAGCGAGCTTGGGCGAGATACAATCGGCCTTGAGCGATGACGGCGAGAGCCGCCCTCCCGCGTCGGCGACCGATTGCGCGATCTCCGCGACGCCGGGCACGCTTGCCATCTCGGCTCCGACCAGTCCGATCACGCCGCGCTCGGTAAGCCCGCGTGAGGCTTCCGCGATCAGGTTCTCGGGCGAGCGATAGCGAATCGGCCGGTACATGAACCCTGCGGCGCAGAAGCGGCATCCCCATTGGCATCCGCGGCTCGCCTCGACCAGGTACATGTCGCCGAAAACCGATTCCTTCGTAAGAATCAGTGATGCGGTTGTGAATTGATCGAGATCTTTTATGAGCCTGCGCTGGACAGCCGGCTTGCCCGGGCCGGTGTAATCGACCGCGCGGAGCCGGCCGCTTTCGTCGTAGGCGGGAAGGTAGTAGTCGGGGCGATAGGCGCCTTTGACCTTCGCAAGTTCGTCGAGGCGCATTGGATTACCGCGCGAATCGAGGAAGCGCTCGATAAATTCGGGGGCCATCTCTTCGCCCTCGCCGATCAGAAACAGATCGACGAAATCCGCGATCGGCTCGGGGTTGAGAAAGATCGCGGAGCCGCCGGCGATCACGAGAGGGAAATTGCGGCCCGCGCGCTCGGCGCGGCGCGCGGGGATTCCCGCCGAGCGCAAAATCGCAAGCAGGTTCAGGTAGTCGGTCTCGAAGGGAATCGAAAACGCCAGAATATCGAAATCCGAAAGCGGGCGGCCGCGCTCGAACGAGAGCATCTGCGCCGCGCCCGACGCGATCTGCGGGCGCTCATCGGGATCGGGCAGGAAGCCGCGCTCGGCATCGACGGACGGATTGGAATCGAAAATGTGAAAGATGGCCTGGAAGCCGAGATTCGCCATCGCCACCGGATAGACGTTCGGGTAAACCACGCACACCGAAACCTCTCCGCCCGGATGACGCTGGTAGAGCGTCTTTTCGCGGGCGAGGCGTTCGAGCGCGCGCTTACGCGCAAACATCGGGCGACTCCTGCATGACCTGCAAGCTTATGCACCGGCGTCCGCGCCGCTCAAGGGGCAGACTTCGGCGGTTGCCGGCCGAACTGAGCCATCCGCATCGCGCAATTACGCCACTCCAAAAAATCCATGATCGGCTTTTCAAATATCCGGGAAATCCGGGCAACGCGCGAGAGCGCCGGCCGTCAAGGATCAAGATTAAGTCTGGGGCTCGCGATCACCCGGCTGTTCGCCGGTTGAAGAGGACGGGCATTTACACTGGTGCCGTAGGTCGCCATCGTCGAGCACTCGAACGCCGCAATCTGACCCGGCGACATCGTTATCGGGGTTTTCATTTCGGTCCACAAGATGGCTTCGCCGCAATATGGCGGTGGCGGCAATGTCGCAGGCCTGCCGAGGGTAGGCGTGGTAAGAGAACCGTCAAAGCGCCAATAGTCGCGCTTCGATTTAGGCGGGATCAGTTGATTGACCTCAATGTCGACCTCGTCCGGGTCGTTGCAGCTTGGCGGCTCGAGGATGCCGTCGTCAGGCTTGCCCGAATTCACCAACACTCCCACTACCGCGAATTTCGTTCCGGTTGGGTCGGCGTGAACAAAGTGGATCTCCAGAGGAGATTGCGGGCGTCCAGCTATCTGATATTCCGCGGGAGTGTGGACGTGGATACCTGCCAGATTGTAACGCTGCTTACCGATCATGATGTAATTTCCGGCGCCGTGATCAATTGAAATCTGATCGCCGTGATCGATATTGGTGATGTGCCCGACGGTGTAGAAAAATTTGAGCTTCGGCAGATTGGCCCGAACAGCGACCCGGGGATCGATCTCGAAGGGAGACTGGTAGCCACCATCGGCGCAGATGTCTGGATAGAGCGCATTCCAGCAATCCGGCCCCACATTCTCAGGTACGTATTGATACATGTCAGGAGGCTGCGCCGCGCAGATAGGCGCCGAAAACGCGGAATCTACCCAGTTGAAGAACAACGTGCAAAAGGCGATCGCCGCGAAGGCGCTCAATTTCAGCGCGCGGAACTCCTTTCCGCCGTTCCAAAAATTTTTCACGCTACAAAATAGGTTTCAGCCTGGCGATAGTCAAGTGTCAGTACCATTTGGCGTTCAGGGGATTATCTCGAAACGACCGAGCCGATAAGGGCGATAAATTTCTAAATCACGGCGCGGCGCTCAGGCAAGAATCCGTTCGGGATGCGTATAGACGTTGAAGGTGCCCTCGCGCAGGAAGCCTACGATCGTAGTTCCGACTGCGTCGGCCAACTCGACAGCGAGCGACGACGGCGCCGAGACTGCGGCGACGATCGGAACTCCGGCGGCGGTGGCCTTTTGCACCAACTCAAACGACAAGCGGCCGCTCACCATCAGGATGTTGGCGCTTAGCGGGACCAGTCCCGCACCGAGCGCCCATCCGACGACCTTGTCCACCGCGTTGTGCCGCCCGACATCTTCGCGTAAAACGCGAATTTTTCCCGACAAATCGAACAGCGCAGCGGCGTGCAGACCTCCGGTCGCCGCGAAGACTGTCTGCTCGGAGCGCATCACGGCGGCAAGCCCCAGGATCGTCGGGGGCGCGACCCGCGCGGCGCCGGCGGGCGGCGCAATCCGCCGAGTGATCGATTCGATACTGGTTTTGCCACAGATTCCGCAGCTCGAGGTGATCGCGAAGTTTCGCTTGAGCCGCGTGCGCAGCGCCTCGGCGGGAACATTCATCACCACATCGACTATGTTGTCCTCGGCCTTTCCCCTGCGCCCTCGCACCCGCCGAATTTCGCCAACCTCAAGCGCGCACGCGACAAAACCTTCGGCGAAAAGAAATCCAGTTACCAACTCGCCGTCGTGTCCTGGCGTGCGCATCGTTAGCGTGAAACGGCGTCCAGCCAAGCGGATCTCGAGCGGCTCTTCGGCGGCGAGGCTATCCGAAGACGGCGCGAACGCGCCGCCGCGCCATCGCAGAGTCTCGCGCGAGACCTTTTGTTTCTCGTCCATCAACCCGATGTTAAGATAACATCGGAGATGAGGTTGAAACAGTCTAAGACCATGAAACCGACCCGCGCCTTAAGTCCCGACTCCATCGCCAAGCATTCTCGGCTGCGCGATGCGACCAAAAGCCACAGCGTGTGTCCCTATTGTGCGGTGGGATGCAGCCAGGATGTGTACACCAAGGCGGGAAAGATAATTGATATCGAAGGCGACCTGCACTCGCCGATCAACGAAGGCACGCTATGCCCTAAAGGCGCCAACACATTTCAACTCGTGTCGAATCCGCATCGTATAACGAGCGTGAAATACCGGGCCCCGTACAGCGACCACTGGGAAGAGCGTCCGCTGGAGTGGGCGATGGAGCGCATCGCGCAACTCACCAAAGAGGCGCGCGATCGCGACTTTATCGAGCGGGCGGAAGACGCGCCGGTGAGTCACCTCAAAACCATCGCGCATTTGGGCGGCGCCACGCTCGATAATGAAGAGAATTACCTGATCAAAAAGCTATTCACCGGCGGACTGGGTATTCTATCGGTCGAAAATCAGGCGCGCATATGACATAGCGCCTCGGTGCCCGGTCTGGGCGCCTCTTTTGGACGCGGAGCGGCAACTGGATTTACCCGCGACCTGGCTAATAGCGATTGTATATTAATCATGGGATCCAATATGGCCGAGGCGCATCCGGTCGGCTTTCGATTTGTCCTCAAAGCGCGGGAGCATGGCGCGACAATCATTCATGTCGATCCGCGATTTACCCGGACCTCCGCCATGGCCGATGTATTCACCGCGATCAGAGCGGGCAGCGATATCGCTTTCCTGGGCGGATTGATTAGCTATATCCTCGAACATGCATTATATTTTCATGAATACGTACTGCATTATACTAACGCCGCGACGATAGTCAGCCGCGATTATATAGACGCGGAGGATCAGGACGGCATCTTCTCGGGATTCGATGCCGATAGCGGACGTTACGATCGCAAAAAGGGCTCCTGGGGTTACAGCCTCGGCGAATTCGGAAACCCGGAGACCGACCCGTCACTCTCCGATCCTCGCTGCGTATTTCAGATATTGCGGCGCCATTTCGCGCGCTACACGCCTGAGGCGGCGGCAGCGATCTGTGGATGCGCTCCGCGGGACATCATTCGCGTCGCGGAGTTGCTCACGCGAAACTCCGGCCGCGAACGCACCAGTGCGATCGTGTACGCGCTCGGATGGACTCAGCATTCAACCGGCGTCCAGACAATTCGCGCGGGATCAATCCTGCAGCTACTGCTCGGTAACATCGGCCGTCCCGGCGGCGGGATCATGGCGATGCGCGGGCATTGCAGCATTCAGGGCTCAACCGACATCCCGACTCTCTATGATTTACTCCCTGGGTATATCCCTCAGCCCTCCGCCGTGCCCAAACACGCGACGCTGAATAGTTACCTCGAAAGCGGCCACGGCTTTCCCGCTTCGATGGAAAACTCAGCCGCCGGTTTCTGGCAGGAAGAAGCGCTGAGTGGCTACTGGTTCCATCTGCCCGCTTTCATGGTGAGCCTGTTGAAGGCGTGGTACGGAGAGTCCGCGTCTGCTGAAAACGAATTCGGCTACCAGTGGCTTGCAAAAACGGACGGCGACTATTCGGAGCTCGCGGCGTTTTTCCGGATGTATCAGGGGCAGGTGCGCGGACTGTTTTTGATTGGACAGAATCCCGCCGCCGGAGCGCCGAATGCCGGCCTCAATCGCGCAGCACTGCGAAATCTCGATTGGCTGGTGGTGCGCGACTGGTTCGAGCATGAGAGTGCCAACTTCTGGTACGCGGATCCGTCCGCCGGGCCGCGGGACACGATCAAAACCGAAGTGTTCTTCGTGCCGGCCGCTACCGGCGTCGAGAAGAATGGAAGCTTCACCAACACGGAGCGCCTGCTCCAGTGGCACGACAAGGCGATCGATCCTCCGGAGGATTGCCGCTCCGACCTGTGGTTCATGTACCACCTCGGACTGCGGCTGAAGGAGCTCTATCGCGATTCCACGTTGACCCGCGACGCGCCGATCCGGAATCTCACCTGGGATTACGCATTCGACGAGCGCGAGATCCTGCCCGACGGCCAGATAAGTCATATCGCCGGCGAACCCGACGCCGCAAAGGTGCTGCAGGAGATTAACGGGTGGCGAGTTGGCGACGGCGTGATGCTGCAATCGTTCCACGAACTCAAGGACGACGGATCCACCGCGTGCGGCGGATGGATTTACACCGGCGTTTTTCCCAACCGCAAAATCAATCGCGCGCGGTCGCGCGATCCGTCGCTGCTCGGATCGACCTATCCCAACTGGGGATTCGCATGGCCGGCGAATCGGCGCATCCTGTACAATCGCGCATCCGCGGATCCGGTTGGACGTCCGTGGTCCGAGCGCAAGAAGCTCGTCTGGTGGGATGAAGCTGCGCAGACCTGGACCGGCTACGACACCCCGGATTTCGAGCACGGAAAACCACCCTCGTACCGGCCCGCGGCGGGAGCGCGCGGAATGGACGCGATCGCGGGCGACGCGCCATTTATCCTGCAACCCGATGGTCTCGGCCATCTGTTTGCGCCCTACAGAGTTAAGGACGGCCCGATGCCCGCGCATTACGAGCCGCGCGAATCGGTGGTGCGTAACGCAATGTATAAGACGCAGGTAAATCCGACGCTGAAAGAATATCCCGCTGCGATCAATCGGCTCGCGCGCGCGGTCGATGCCGATTTTCCGATCGTCGCTACCACCTATCGTCTGACCGAGCATTACCTCAGCGGTCCGATGAGCAGGTTCAACAGTTGGCTCAATGAGCTGCAGCCCGAGATGTTTGTCGAGCTGAGCCCCGAGCTCGCGCATGAGCGCGCGATCGAGCATCGCGGATGGGTCGTGATCAGCACCGCGCGCGGAGAGATCGAAGCGCGCGCGATGGTCACGCCGCGGATGTTTCCGTTGGTCGTCGGCGGGCGGGTGATCCATCAGCTCGGTCTGCCGATTCATTGGGGATACGCCGGCGAAACGGTCGGAGCGATCGCAAACGACCTGACTTCGCTCGTCACGGATCCGACCGTCAGCATGCACGAGGCAAAGGCGTTCGCTTGCAACATCCGGCCGGGGCGCATCGAAAATCGCAAGCGCGCAACGGCGATACCAATCGCGCGACGCGCGAACAGCAGCGATCCGATTCCGGAGACTCCCGGCTTCGCGCAGCCCGAGGGGCGGATGCAATCGAAGGGGCTGCGGCGCAATCGCTAACGGACTCGCTATGGGATTCATCCAAAATCTTTTCTACCCATTTCGTCACCCCGCTCCGCCTCCGCCGCGGCCGGCCACCGGATTTTTCACCGACACCACGCTCTGCATCGGATGCAAAGCGTGCGAGGTCGCGTGCAAGCAATGGAATCAGCTTCCGTCCGACGGATTCAATTTTACCGGCGATAGCTACGACAACACCGGGTCGCTCTCGGCAACCACGTGGCGCCACGTCGCCTTCATCGAACAGTTCCCGGAGGGCGGACGCGCAGTGCAAGCGCCTGAGCCCGCCAAGACTCCCTCCGGCTCACTTGATATCGAAGCGCTGCTGGCCGAGGTGCAGACCGGGCGATGGCTGATGATGAGCGACGTCTGCAAGCATTGCAGCGCCGCGCCGTGCGAGATCGCGTGCCCGACCGGAGCGCTGGTCGTCAACGAATTTTCAAACGTCTATGTCCAAAACGACATCTGCAATGGCTGCGGCTACTGCGTCGCGGCGTGTCCGTTTGGAGTGATCGAGCGCAGCCTCATCGACGGCCACGCGCACAAGTGCACGCTCTGCTTTGACCGCCAGCGCGACGACATGACTCCGGCATGCGCAAAGGCTTGTCCGACCGCGTCAATCCAGTTCGGCCCGATTGACGAACTGCGCGACCGCGCCCGCACCCGCGTTAGCGAACTGCACGCGCGCGGGAAAAGCGACGCGTACCTCTATGGCGATAGCCCGACCCAGTCGTATTCCGAGCTGGGCGCGTTCTTTCTGCTGCTCGACAAGCCCTCGCGCTACGGGTTGCCCGACGCGCCCGAGCGGCCGCAACTGCACATGCCCGGCGACTGGATTCGCACCGGACTCGGCGCGCTGCTGAGCGTCGCGATCATCATCTACGTGCTGCTCGAATATGCCGGCTGAGAGCGCATCGACGATGCGGGCGCGTCGCACCACCAAGGCGCCGCCCTGGCACGGCTGGGTCGCGGCAGACGTCTTTCTGTCATCTCTATCTGCAGGAACTTTCATCGTCGCAGCGCTCGCCATCCTGACACGTCCGATCATGTTCAGCACGATCGCCAGAATCGCGATGCTGGCGGCATTCCCCCTGATTTTAGCCGATATCATTTGCCTGTTGGCCGACCTCGGCGATCCGTTGCGATTTCATCACATGCTGCGAGTCTTCAAACTCCGCTCGCCGATGTCAGTGGGAGTGTGGGCGATCGTCGTGTTCTCGATGATCGCGTTCGCCGCCTTCGCGGCGGTAATTCTGGATATGCGCGATCCGATCGTCCGCGCGCTGGCAGCGATCGGACTTGTCCCCGCGCTCTTCGTCGCCGGGTACAAGGGCGTTCTGTTCAGCGTGACCGCGCAGCCGGGATGGCGCGCGATGCGATGGCTTGGTGCTGAATTCAGCATTTCGGCGACGGCGATGGGTGCGGCGCTGATGCTGCTGGACGCGTGGGTGACGGGAGATCCGATCGCTGCCGCGATCATCAGAACCGTCACGCTCTGGCTGCTCATCCCGAACGCGATCCTGATTGTGATGCTGCAGTTTGCGGCCGCCGGCGGGCCCCCTCGCAAATCGAAAGTGTGGGTTGAACTCGTTCTATTTCTAGTGGCCGGAATCGCGGCGCCGATCGTTTCAATTCTATTGTCGGACGATTTTCCGAACCTCGACCTGGTAACCGCGATACTGGTAATCGGCGGCGGCTTCGTCGCGCGTCGTCACATGGTCAAAATGCCGCATCACCCGGAGGAGTTCGGCGCGCGAAGTGATCCAGAATCGCGCGGCCCGAGCCAAGCCGAAAGCGGAGCCGCAGCGCCGCGGTAATATAACGCTTCGCCGCACGAACCGACGCTTCCAAATCCATCCCGCGCGCGAGCGACGCGGCGATCGCCGCCGAGAAGGCGCATCCCGTGCCGTGCGCTCCGTCACCCGCAATGCGGGTAGCGCGCAGCTCGACGTAGTTGCGTCCGTCATACAGCAGGTCAATCGATTGGCCCGATTCATCTCGCTCGCGCCGATGCCCGCCCTTAATTACGACCGCCCGCGCCCCCATCGCCAGAATCTCTCGCGCGGCCTGGCGAATCGCGCTGGCGCCGTCGATTCGCAGATGGGTCAGCGCCTCGGCCTCTGCTAAATTCGGCGTGATCACGCGCGCGAGCGGAACCAGGTAGTGGCGTATCGCCCGCTCGCCAGCGCGATCGAGCAATCGCGCTCCCGCGCTCGACACCATAACCGGATCGACGACCGGCGCGGGCAGTTTGAGCTCGCCGACGGTGCGCGCGACGGCGCGAACGATCGCGGCGTTGGTTAGGGCGCCGGTCTTGATCGCGCCGGGCATTTTTTCCGCAGTGACGATCTCGATTTGCGCCGAGACCATCGCGGGCGCGATTGCCTGTACGCGCTCGACTGCGGAGCTGTTCTGCGCGATCACAGCGGTCAGCGCGGAGTATCCATAGACTCCGAGCGCCGCGAAGACTTTCAAGTCAGCCTGGATTCCCGCGCCGCCGCCCGGATCGCTGCCGGCGATCGTAAGTGCGATTCGTCGTCCTGATCGAGGAGGCATCGTGAATGAAGCGTTGGGTTCGAGCGGTTCGGCGGCGGCTCGACGCCTGTGCAAACAATTTCAGTATAGCAGGTTCGCGCGCGCCGCGCGCCGCCTTGGTGGATTGCTTGAGGATCGAGCCGCAGAGTATTTTGCCGGTCAGAATCGGATCGCGCGCGATCGCTATGCAAAACAAGTCACAATCGGATTTTCTGGGTCTGCCGTTTCAGGAGAAACTCGAATTCCTGTACGGACTGCCCGCGCGCACCAAGCGCGATTTGATTCTTTCGGCGCCCGAGGCCGAACGCCTGGTGCAGTCGTTCTCGCCGGAGACGCTTTACTACACGCTCAAGGAAATCGGCTCCGCCGACGCGGGGGATCTGCTTAGCCTCGCGCTGCCCGAGCAGATCCAATCCCTCTTCGACCTGGATTGCTGGAGCAAGGATCGGCCGAACTTCACGCGGATGCGCGAATGGATCGAGGCGCTGTCCGAAGCCGGACGCCGCCGGCTCGCCGACGGCCTGATGCAGCTCGACCTCGAGATGGTAGCGCTGCTGTTGCGCGGCTACGTAAAGGTGCATCGCCTCGACGATCCCAACGCGGCAGAGGATCCGCCGTTTAACCGCTACGTGCAGTTCGACGAGCACTACCTGATCGAGTTCATCCGCAATGACGCGATCACGCAGCACATCTCCGACTTTATCGAGGAAGCCTTCGAGCGCGACTACAACTACTTCGCCGCCGTGATGGAGGACATTTTTTGGGGCGTCGAGGCCGAGCTCGAAGAAGAGGCGTACGGGTTCCGCAGCGCGCGCCTGGCCGATCGCGGATTTCCCGATTACTACGAGGCGCAGGACGTTTTCGCGTATGTCAATCCGCGTGAGTTCCACAAGATTCGCGAACATTACCAGAAGCCGACTCGCGCCGGCATGCTCGACGAACGCGATCTGCTGCCACCCGAGATGGCGCCCGCGATCGCAGGCTCCGACACCTCTCTGTTCAACACCGCGCTCACGGCGGGATTCGCTGCGCACAGCTCGCGCCAGGTGCGCGCTGAAATGGCGATGGTATCGAACCAGGTGCTGATGGCGCGCGCGGTCGATTTCGGCGATTTGGACGCGGTCCGCGTCGCGGTCGAGATGACGCACAACTATCTAAATCTCGGGCTCGAGAATCTGGCCGGTGGCGATCTGGACACCGCAATCGAGCATCTGCGCGACACGCATCTGAAGCTGCTCTTCCGCCTCGGCGTGAGCTTGACGATCGACCTCAGGAAGCGCGCTGAGGAAACCCTCGCGCGGCTCGGATTCCCCGCCGGAAGAACTGCCGATGTCGCCTATCTCGATTCTCCGTACCGAGAGGGTCTGAAAAGTTTCGTGCAGCGACAACCGCGCTTCTACGCGGGCCTGGACGGCAAGGGCTCGGTAGAAACTCGCGACTTCCGCACGATGCGCGATTTGCATCTGGGCTATGCGATGCTCGATCAGATCGACGCGGCGCGGCCGCTCTTGCGCGCACTGCTCGAGATCGATATCGCGAGTCCCGGCTTCCGCGCGTCGGTCGCGGCGCGCGAGATTCGCCTCAGCCAGATTTTGCTGACCGCGTTCGCGCGCGCGGCACTGGATGGCGCCCTCTCACCCGAGCCGATCGAAGCTTCAAGGCTGACCGCGATGCGGGACGCCCTGATGACCTATCGCAGCGGAGTCGGAAAGCTGAGCGAGGCGCTGCACGAGCTGGTAGCGAAGGCGATCGCCGAGCGACTGGATGAATCCGGGCGCGGCATCGGGGCGGAGTTCCTGAACTCGTGCCTGAACGTATTCGAAGAAGAGTTTGCCGGTCTCGGCGCCGAGCGCGAGATCGATCCGCGCTTCATCCGAAGTGTGCTTATCCGCCGGGGATAGAAAAACAATCTACGGATTACCGAGATTTCACGGATTAGGTCTGGAAATCGCTCTGCTATCGGCCAGATCCGCGGTTACTACTGTTCAGCGGGAAAGCGTTACCGTGCGTATCGCGCCGGCGCGGTCGAGCGTGAGCGCGACTGGCTCTGTCGTCTTCACGGCATCGATGTTGGCGCTGAAGTCGGAGATCCGCGTGACCGCGTGTGAATCGACTCGGGTCACGATATCGCCCCGGACGACTCCGGCGCGTTCGGCTTCGGGTGTTGTTTCTGCGACCAACACACCGCCTCCGGCGGGTGCGTTGAACGCCGCGGCCAACGACGGGGTCAAATCCTGGACTGTGATTCCGAACGCGGTCGCGACTAACGGGCCAGGTACCGCTGGGGTCCGTTCGGCAAGATCGGCATGCGGCGCATTGATGAATAGCGGAGCCGCGACGTAGATCGGCGCGTGGGTCTCAGTCGCGAGCGCAATCGCGTCACTCGGGCGGCTGTCGATTTCGTACTTGCCGCCGTCCATGAAGATTTTCGCGAAATAGATTTCGCCCCGAAGATTGGATATCTCGACGCGATCGACGCGATTGCCGGTCCGGCTGATCACCGCGCCCAGCAAATCGTCGCTCAGCGGACGCACCGGCTTGATGCCGCGCAGCGCCAGCAGGATCGCCTGCGCCTCGTTATCGCCAATAAGAATCGGCAGCGCGCGCCGATCGGCAGGATCGATCAGGAGCACGAAATGCGCTTGCGCTCCTTCGTCGAAGCCGACCGAGGCGACCGTGACCGGCACGGCGTCCACACTCTGCGCCGAAGAAGTGGTCTCCCGAGCGGAAGGATGCTGCCCGCCGCACGCACACGCCGCGAGCATCGCGGCGAGCGTCAGCAGGCAAAGACGGCGACTTGCAATAGCCTGCATGAATCTCAGGTTACGCGCGCGGCGGCTCGGATGCCAAGCGCCGCGCGGCGCTACTTTTGCGCGTGGCGAAATCTTTTCGCGACGATATACAGCTCGGACGAGCCGGGCCGGGTCGCGCCGGTGCGTGTGACTTCGACACGCTCAAAAGCGAGCTCGAATTCGGCGACGATCTCCTTGAACTCCGCGCCCATGAAAACCTTGGCGACCATCGCGGCGCCCGGCTTCAGCACCCGCCGCGCGAAATCCCGCGCCGCGATTAGCAACTCGCGCGAACGCGCGGCGTCACGCGTCGCGATTCCCGTCAGCTTGGGCGAAAGATCGCTCGTCACCAGATCGGCGGGACCGCCAAGCTCCGCGATCACGCGGTCGACGATCGCGGAATCAAGGATGTCTCCAGTGATCACGGCGACGCCCGCCGGAATATTCGCGCATCGGGAAAGATCGACACCCACAATCCGTCCCGACGGACCCGCGGCTCGCGCCATGATCGCGAGCCATCCGCCGGGAGCGCAGCCGAGGTCCGCGATTCGCGCGCCGCGCGGCACGATCTTCGAGCGCCCGATCAGCTCCTCGATCTTGAACGCGGCGCGCGACGGCAATCCGCGCTCTTGCGCCTTGCGATAGTACTTGTCGCGCGGCTCGTAGGTGGCCATCGAATTATTGAACGCCGAAAATTCCACGACGCGGTTTGATCCGCGTGCCCGAGCCGGTATTCTGATGGGCTCTGCGAAGTGAACTTGTCGAAGTAAGCGCGATGTCGTTCATTAATCTTGATGATCTGAATCCGGAACAACGCGCCGCTGTAATCGCGGAGCCCGGCCCGATCCTGATTCTCGCCGGCGCCGGTTCGGGCAAAACCCGCGTGCTCACTTACCGTATCGCCCACCTGATGGGTGAGCGCAAGGCCGCGTCCGAGGCGCTCCTTGCGGTGACTTTTACCAACAAGGCGGCAGCCGAGATGCGCGAGCGGGTGGCGGCGCTTATCGGCCGGGATACGCGCGCGCCGTGGGTGAGCACCTTCCATTCGGCGTGCGCGCGAATCCTTCGCTACGACGGCCACGCGCTTGGGTTCGAGCGCAACTTTTCGATCCTCGACGAGGGCGATTCGTCGGCCGTGATGCGCCGGGTGCTCGAAGACGCGATGCTTGCCGACTCACCGCCGGTCGAAATTCTGCGCGCGCGAATCGAACAGGCCAAGAACGAGGCGATCTCTCCGGCCGCGATGGCCGAGCGGGCCGAGGGCGGCCGCGAGTTGCGAATCGCCGAGCTGTACGCGCTCTATCAGAAGCGGCTGCTCGCAATGAACGCGATGGATTTCTCCGATCTGCAGATGAACGTCTGGACGCTGTTCGAACAGTATTCAGAGGTTCTCGGGAAGTGGCAGAAGCGCGCGGCGCATCTGCTGGTCGATGAATACCAGGACACCAATCGCGTGCAGTACCTGTTGGTGCGCGCGCTCGCGAGCCGCACCGGCAGCTTGTGCGTGGTCGGCGACGAGGACCAGTCGATCTACCGCTGGCGCGGAGCCGACATTCGCAACATCCTCGACTTCGAGCGCGATTATCCAGAAGCGCAAATCTTCAAGCTCGAGCAGAACTATCGCTCGACCAAGACGATCCTCGCGGTCGCGGGCGGCGTGATCCGCAACAACACCGAGCGCAAGGAAAAAACTCTCTGGACCGAAAACGAGGCGGGCGATCCAGTCGTCTATTTCACCGGGACGACCGAGCGCGAGGAGGGCGATTTTATCGCGCGCGAGATCGGAAGGCTGGTCAGCGAGGGCGGTTTGCGCCCGATGGACTTCGTAGTGTTCTACCGCACCAACGCGCAGTCGCGGGTGATCGAAGAAGCACTGGTGCGCCGGCGGATCCCGTACTACATCGTCGGTGGAGTGCGTTTTTACGAGCAGCGCGACGTCAAGGACCTTCTTGCGTACTTGCGCGTGCTCGCGAATCCCGCTGACGGGGTGAGCCTGGAACGGATGGTCGCGACGCCGGCGCGTGGAATCGGAGCCAAGACCGTCGAGGCGATAAACGAAATCGCCGCGCACGAGAAAGTCACCGCGTTCGAGGCGCTCGGCCGTCTCGAAACCGCATCCAACGTCGCGCTTCGGATCGCAAAGTCTGCCGGCTCGCTGTATTCCTGGATGCGCGATCTTGCGGCACGCGCGCCGACGACGTCCGTGCGTGAAATCGTCACCGAGGTCGTACGCCACTCCGGTTTCGAGCCGTATCTCGACGGGCTGATTGACGCCACCGCGCGCAAGCAGAATCTCTCGGAGCTACTGACTGCCGCGGGAGCCTTCGACGCGGAAAATTCCGGCGGCGGACTTGCCGAGTTCCTCGAACGCGTGGCTCTCGTCAACGACGCCGACCAGATCGCAGGCGCGTCCGGGCGCGCCGCCCTGATGACGCTGCACACGTCCAAGGGCCTCGAATATCCGGTCGTGTTTATCGCTGGGATGGAAGAAGGCCTGTTTCCGCATAGCCGCTCGGCGGACAGTCCCGACGAAATCGAGGAAGAACGCAGACTTTGTTATGTCGGGATGACGCGGGCACGACGAATGCTCTATCTGACCAACACGCTCTCGCGCGAGCTTTACGGCCGGCGCGACGAGCCGCGACCCTCGCGCTTTCTAGCCGAGATTGACGGCGGCCTGCTCCGCCGGATCGCGCCCGAACGCGAACGCTCGATCTTGCGCACCCCATCGGCGCCTAATCATCCTTACGTCGATTACGGCGACAGCCAGCTTTCCGACGATGAGGCCGGCGACGGCAGCCTGGCGATCGGCACACGCGTGATGCATCCGACGTTCGGACGCGGTGTCGTGCGGCGGCGCGAAGGACGCGGCGATGGCGCGAAGGCCTGGGTGAGTTTCGATCGCGCGGGAGTCAAGTTGCTGGTCCTGAAATTCGCTAATCTAAAGCCGATTGCCGACTAGGCGTTCTTTCCGTACAATTTTCTTGCAGGCTGTACGCGGGCGGGCGACCCATCCGCCGGATGCGGGGTCACGCGATTCCTTGAGATATCCAAAACATAATCAGTACCGGTGGCTCGCGGCAGTGTTATGCCTCGTCGTCGTGGCGTGGTCGGTTCCGCGCGTCGCGCACGGATGGACCGACGGCGAATTCGAGAAGCGTCCGCTCTATGCGTACCCGCTGCCGCGGGGCCGCGACAATATCATCGGCAACCTGATCACCTATCAGCTTCAAAAGGGCGACACTCTGCTCGATGTCGGCCGATGGTTTGGCGTAACGGCGACGGAAATATCCGCGGCCAACGGCAAGATAGACTGGTGGACGCCCCCGGCGGGCAGAGACATCATTCTGCCCGACGAGCATATCCTTCCCGACACTCCGCACGTCGGAATTATTCTGAACATCCCCGAGATGCGGATCTATTATTACTTCCCGTCGCCGATCGGACCGGTTCTCGGCCGCGGCAAGCTCAAGAAAGCTGCGTTCAAGGAAGGCAAGGCCGGCGCGCGTTCGCATGGCGCGGCGCATTCCAGTGTCCAGCCCGATGTCGTGTACACCTTTCCGGTCGGACTCGGCCGCTTCGATTGGAAAACTCCCCTCGGCGCATTCACCGTGCGCGGCAAAACTCGGGAACCCACCTGGGTCGTCCCTCAGGACATCTACGAAGAGCATCTCGAGCGCGACGGCGAGGCCGACCACATGATTCCCGGCGGCGATCCGGACAATCCTCTGGGCCACTACCGGCTCGAGCTCACACTGCCCGAGTACGCCCTGCACGGCACCAATGTTCCGTGGGGCGTCGGGATGGAAGTCAGCCACGGATGCGTGCGGCTTTATCCGGAAGATATTGAGCGTCTGTTCAACAAAGTCAAGGTCGGCACTCCGGGCGAGTTCGTTTATCAACCGATCAAGTTCGGATGGCGCGGCGACTCGTTGTACGTCGAGGTCCATGACGATCTCTACGGCGTTTATCCGGGCCTGTGGGCGCATGCCCAGGACGAGGTGAACCGCCTCGGTATCCAGAATCAGGTCGATATGCAGAAGCTCGAGAAAGCGGTCGAGGGCAAGACCGGCATGCCCACCTACGTGATGCCCGGCGCGCCCCCCGCCGGCGCCGCCGGCTGATCGCAGGGTCTGCTCGCGTTCGAAGAACCCGCCCGCCTGCGGGGTTGCTGCTCTGCCTCTCCGCGTACGGCTCACACACCCCGCCTTGCTCGGGTTTCGAGCAATCCCTTATACTTCTGCGAGCGCTCGAGGTTCGACGGCGCCATCACGGTTCGCAACTCAAGAGATATTTAATGCGAGAGGTACCTTTTCATCGCCCTGCGATTGGTCCCGAAGAAGAGCGCGAGGTCCTGGACACGCTGCGCTCGGGATGGATCACCACCGGTCCCAAGGCGAAGCGTTTCGAGAAGGAATTCGCCGAGTATGTCGGTGCCCGCAATGCGCTCGCGGTCGCGCACTGCACGGGCGCGCTTCATCTGTCGCTGTGGGCGATGGGCCTCAAGCCGGGCGACGAAGTGATTACTACCCCGTTCACCTTCACCGCAACCGCCGAAGTGATGGGCTACCTGGGCGTGCGGCCGGTCTTCTGCGACGTCGATCCGGGCACGTTCAATCTTAATCCCGCGCGCGTCGAAGAAGCGCTCGAAGGCGGGAACCATCAGCGCGTCAAGGCGATCCTGCCGGTGCATTTCGCGGGTCATCCGTGCGACATGGATCGGCTGATGACCATCGCGCGCGAATACAATCTCAAGATGATTGAAGACGCCGCGCACGCCGCCGGCGCCGCGCGCCACATGGACGGCCGCGGGATGGCAAAGATCGGCACAATCGGCGATCTCACCTGCTTCAGCTTTTACGCGACCAAAAACTTTACCACCGCCGAAGGCGGCATGATCACAACCGAGGACGACGAGCTAGCGCAAAAAATCTCGGTCGCGAGCCTGCACGGGATGAACAAGGACGCGTGGAAGCGCTACGACAAAAGCGGCTCGTGGTTCTACGAAATTCACGACCTGGGCTTCAAGTACAACCTGTCCGACGTTCACGCCGCGATCGGAGTGGCGCAGCTAAAGCGCGCCGATGAATTCATGCGCCGCCGCACCGGGATCGCGCGCCGTTACAACGACGCGCTGAGCGGAATCGACGCGCTGCAGACGCCCTATTCCGAACCCGGCATTGAGCACGCGTGGCATCTTTATGTGCTTCGGCTGCGGCCCGAGCGGATGCGGATCGGGCGCGCGCAGTTCGTCGAGGCGCTGCGCGAGCGCGGAGTTGGCGTGTCCGTGCACTGCATCCCGCTGCATACGATGCACTATTATCAGGACGCTTACGGTTACCGCACCGGAGATTTCCCGATCGCCGAAGACATCTACAGCCGCTGCCTGTCGCTACCGATTTACGCCTCGATGAGCGATGAAGATATCGACTACGTGATCGAAGCCGTCAAAGCGAGCGAGCGCGAAAACCGCCGCTGACGCGCGGCGCGGCCGAAGGAGATTCAACTTGCGTGCACTGGTGACAGGCGGCGCCGGCTTCCTCGGTTCCCATCTGTGCGAAAGGCTGCTGAAAGACGGCAACGAAGTTATCTGCCTCGACAACTACTTCAGCGGCAAACGCGCCAATGTCGCCCATCTGCTCGACAACCGCAACTTCGAGCTCGTCCGACACGACACCGTCGAGCCGATTCTGCTCGAAGTCGATCGCATCTTTCATCTCGCTTGCCCAGCCTCGCCGGTGCATTACCAGTACAATCCCGTAAAGACGATCAAGACCAGCGTGATGGGTACGATCAACATGCTTGGGCTGGCCAAGCGGGTGCGCGCGCGAATCCTGCTCACCTCGACCAGCGAGGTTTACGGCGATCCGGAACAGCATCCGCAGACCGAGAGCTACTGGGGACATGTCAACCCGATCGGAGTGCGCGCCTGCTACGACGAAGGCAAACGCGTCGCCGAGGCGCTGATGATGGACTACCATCGCCAGAACAAGGTGGACATCCGGATCGTGCGCATCTTCAATACCTACGGTCCGCGGATGGCGATCAACGACGGGCGCGTGGTCTCGAACTTCTGCGTCGCCGCGCTCTCCGGCAAAGACCTGGAGCTGTATGGCGACGGGCGGCAGACGCGTTCATTTGCCTATGTTGACGACATTATCGACGCGTTGGTGCGGATGATGAATCAGGAGGAGCACATCGGCCCGATCAATATCGGCAACCCCGATGAATTCAAGATCTCCGAGCTGGCCGCACTCGCGATCGAGCTGACCCGCAGCTCGTCGAAGCTAAAGATCATGCCGGCGCGTCCGGATGATCCCGTGCGCCGAAAGCCCGATATTTCGCTCGCGCGGAAGATTCTGAAATGGGAGCCGCGGGTCCCGCTAAACGAGGGGCTGCGCAAAACGATCGACTATATGCGCGCCGAGCTCGGGATGATTGGCGCGTGACGACGGCGCTAATCACCGGCGCGTCGAGCGGCCTCGGCGAAGAGTTCGCGCTTCAGCTCGCGCGCGAAAAATTCGATCTGGTCCTGGTCGCACGCCGCGCGGACAAGCTCGCGTCGGTTGCAGAACGCGCAAAAGGACTCGGCGCTGCCCGCGTTTCGATAGTCACCGCCGACCTGTCGCATCCGGGCGCCGCCGCTGATGTGCATCGCCGCGCCACGGCCGGGGCGGGACAAATCGGCTGCCTCGTCAACAATGCCGGCTTCGGAACTCACGGGCGTTTCGATTCGCTGCCGCTGGAACGCGAAATCGAACAGATCGATCTCAACGTCACGAGCCTCGTAGCGCTTTCGCGACTCTGTCTACCGGCGATGATCGCGCGCAAAAGCGGCGTGATCATCAACGTCGCCTCGACCGCGGCCTTTCAGGCGGTCCCCTGGATGGCGACGTACGGCGCGACCAAGGCCTTTGTGCTGAGCTTCTCGGAAGCGCTGGCCGAGGAATGCCGCGGCACGGGCGTGACGATCACCGCGCTCTGCCCCGGACCGACCCGCACCGAGTTTCAGGCGGTCGCCGACGTTGCCACAGTGCGGGTTCCGCAGGCCTCATACATGGACGCCGCAACGGTCGTCGGGCAGGCGCTCAGCGCGGCCAAGCGCGGCAAAGCGATCAAGATCAACGGCGCGATGAATGCCGTGATGGCTGAGTCCACGCGGTTTGTTCCGCGCGCGCTCGCGCGCAGAGTTGCAGGCGCAATCTTCAGGGGCCGCTGACCTCGCCTCGATTGCGGCGCGCCGCTCTTGCCATCGCAATCCTGCCGCGCAAATATACGCGAGTCCCGCCTGGATCGATTCGCGTCACGGCGTTGCCGCGTTACAATGAAATCGCGCTTACCTATCGCTGGAGTTTTGGCGTTCGCGCTCTGCGCCGCGCTTGGCGCCGGATGCTCGACTCCGCAGACGCCCGCTCCGGTCGTCGCACCTGAGCCCGCGCCGGTCCCCATAGTCGCGACGGAGGCCGCCAAGCCCGGGCCTGATCCTGCGATGCAGGACTGGAATATTTTCCCCGATCCTACGACCGGCAAGGTCGAGGTTTATCACAATGGTACGTACGTCGGCGCGGTGACCGGCGACGAACCGGCCGGCGAAGATCCGCCCGAGCCGCACAACACCGGCGAGTAACGCCGCGCCTCAGTCGCGCAGCAGGTTGCGCGCGATCACGACGCGTTGAATCTGCGAGGTTCCTTCGTAGATCTGCAGCAGCTTGGCGTCGCGCATCAGCTTCTGGACCGGATACTCGTCCATGTATCCGTAGCCGCCGAAAATCTGCACCGCATCGGTCGTGATCCTCATGCAAGCGTCGGCGCAAAATGCCTTCGCATAGCTGGAATTCACGTTGGGCGGCGCTTTCTGATCGACCAGCCACGCAGCCTTGTAGGTCAGCAGGCGCATCGCTTCGATCTCGATCGCCATGTCGGCCATCATGAACTGGAGCGCCTGGAAGTTCGAGATCGGCTGTCCGAACGCGCTGCGCTGACGCGAGTATTTCACGCTTTCGTCGAGCGCGCGCTGCGCGATTCCGATTCCGATCGCCGCAGTCTCGGGACGGCTATGGTCGAACGTCGCCATCGCGTATTTGAAGCCCTCGCCCTCGCGCCCGACCAGCGCACTGGCGCCGATTCGCAGGTCTTCATACACGATCTCGCCGGTGTCGGCCGCGCGCTGTCCGAGCTTGCCATGCATTCGCCGGCGTGTGATTCCGGACAGATTCGCCGGAAACACGAAGCACGAAATCCCCTTGTGGCGCAGCTTCTTGTCGGTCGTGGCAAAAGTCACAATCCAGTCGGCGACCGATCCGTTCGAGATAAAATGCTTGGTGCCGTTCAGCACGAACCCGTCGCCCTCGCGCCGGTAGGTGGTGCTCATCGAGGCGACGTCGGAGCCCGCACCCGGTTCGGTAATCGCGAACGCGCAAAAGCTGAGTTGCTTCATCAGGCTGCCAAGGAAGGTGCGCTTCTGGTCCTCGTTGCCCGCGATCAAAAGCGGCAGCGTGGCAAGGTCGTTGGCGGTGATCGAGTTCGTGATCCCGGCGCAGCCGTAGCAGAGCTCTTCGGTGATAAGCGAGCTATCGAGCACCCCGAGTCCCGCGCCTCCAAGTTCTTTCGGCACCGAGTAATTCATCAGGCCCGCCGCAAACGCTTTCTCGCATACGTCGCGCGCGAAGATTTCCTTGATGTCGCATTCGCGCGCGCGCGGAATCATCTCCTGCTCCGCGAACTTTCGCGCAAGCTGCTTGAGCTCGGTCTGTTCTTCGGTCAGCTCAAATTCAAACATCGGGGGTCTCCATAGGGCGGTCTCCGTTGGAAGCTCGGCCGCTGAAACGGACGCACAGGATTGTGTTATCCAACCGCACGCGCCATTGAAAGAGCCTTCTGCTCACGCCGGTTGCCTTGAAAATCCGCGCGGCGGCGGCTATGAGGCAGAGATTGATGCACGCTCTCGGGCGCGGGCAACCGCCCTCCGACCGAAGCAATTTTAACCGGACAAGGAGATTCCGATGTCGATTAGCGTAATTGCAAAGCTCAAGGTGAAAGCCGGCAACGAAGCCGCGTTCGAGGAGGCCGGCCGCTAAATGATTTCCAAAGTCGGCGGCGAGGCCGGCACGCAAACTTACATCCTGCACAAAGACGTGCGCGACCCCAGCACGTTCGTGTACTACGAGGTGTATCAGGACCAGGCCGCGCTCGATGCGCACGGCAAGACCGAGCACATGAAGGCGTTCGGCGCAAAGATTGGCGCGCTGCTCGACGGGCGTCCGGAAATTCACGTGCTGAACGCGATCGCGCACAAGTAACCGAGCGAATCTCGAAGGCGGGCGGCGTGCATTCGCCGCCCGTTTCTTTTGTGCGGTTTCGCTTGCGAATCAGGCGCGCTATAAATCGAAGCGATGGCCCCACGGCTCGCAATCCTTGGCGGAGATGCGCTTCGCACGCGCGCGTTCACGCGCTGGCCGATCTTCGACGATCGCGAACGCGCGCAACTTGAAGACGTTCTGACCTCCGCCAATTGGGGCGGCTATCCGTCGCCGAATCGCAAGGCCGCCGAGCTCGAGGCGAAATTCGCCGCGATGCAGGGTGCGCGCTTCGCGATCGCTACGACCTCGGGCACCTCGGCGCTCGAGGTGGCTCTGAAAGCGCTCGCGATCGGTCCCGGCGACGAGGTGATCGTTCCCGCAATCACCTTCGCCGCGACCGCTTACGCTCCCGTTGCTTGCATGGCGCGCCCTGTTTTTGCCGACGTCGATCCCGCAACCGTCTGTATCGATCCCGCTTCGGTCGCCCGGCTTATCACCCGCCGCACCAAGGCGATCATCCCGGTGCATTACGGCGCGAGCGCCGCGGACCTGGACGCGCTAACCAGGATCGCGCGCGAGCATTCGATTCCGATTGTCGAGGATTGCGCACACGTCCCCGGCGCCAGATGGCGCGAGCGCGGGCTTGGCGCGTGGGGCGCAATCGGATGCTTCAGCTTTCAGTCCTCCAAGCCGATGACTGCCGGCGAGGGCGGAATGATCATCACCGGCGATCCGGATCTCGAGCAGCGCTGTCAGTCGCTCGTGAACTGCGGACGGCGGCGCGAGAGCGATACGTTCGAAACTCCGCTGCTCGGCGCGAACTACCGGATGACCGAATGGCAGTGCGGCGTGCTGCTCGCGCAGCTCGAGCGGGCCCCCGGGCAGATCGAGCGCAAGAGCAGCAACGCCGAGCGCTTGCGCGCGGGCCTGAACGTAATCAAAGGACTCCGCGCGGTGCCGCGCGACCCGCGGCTCACGCGCGAAGTGATCTACGCATTTATCTTCATGGTCGATGAAGCAGCGCTCGGCGTCTCGCGTAATCGCTTCGTGCGCGCGATTCGCGCCGAGGGGATACCGTGCGGGGTCGGCAACGATCCGGTATATCGCTCCGCGATGTTTCCCGCCGAGTCCGCGCCGTATCGGCTCGCCTGCGAGCTCGCGGGCGCGACGGATCCTCCGCCACCAAATTGCCCGGCGGCGGAGCGGATTTTCGAGCATGCGATGGCGGCCATACCGCACGAGGTTTTGCTCGGCGACGAGCGCGACGTTGACGACGTGATCGCAGCGGCGCGCAAGGTCGCAGAGCACGCTCGGGAACTGCGCGACGCAAAGCTCGCACGCGGAGCCTGAGCCATGCCACCACTACAAGCCGGCGCGGCGCGTATTCGCCTGGAGCCTCCGCTCGGGCTTGCGATGCTTGGGTACGGCTCGCGTGTCGGGCGCGCGTCGGGAGTGCATGACGATCTCGCCGCGCAGGCGCTCGTCATCGGCGCCGGTGCGCGCAAGATCGTCCTGTGCGGCGTTGATCTGCTCGCAATCGGAAAACGGATTGCCGAAGAGATTTGCGCCGAAGTCGCCGCGCACAGCGACATTCCCGCCGACGCGATCCTGATCGGTGCGACGCACACGCATTCCGCTCCAGCGTTCAACATTTTTGCGACTCCGCGCGCCGATGCGAACGTGGCCGCCGATCGCAGTCTCCAATGGGAACGCGCGCTGCCGGGAAAGATCGCGGCGGCGATCCTCGCGGCGAATCGAGCGCTTGAAACCGCGATCCTGAAAACCGCCCGCGCGCGATTCACGCTCGGAACCAACCGGCGCCTGCCGCGTGCCGACGGTAAAATCCAGCTCGCAGCCAACTACGCCGGAGTCGCCGACGACGATGCGATTGCGCTCGGCGCTTTCCGTCCCGACGGCAGCGCGATCGGCGTCTTGCTCAACTATCCCTGCCACGGCGTGGTGCTGTGCGAAGACAACCTGCTCTACTCGCGCGACTGGATCGGTTTCGCGGCGGATGAGATCGAGCGCCGATTTACGCGCGGAGCCGATGCGCCGCCAATCACCGTTTTCATGCAGGGCGCGGCCGGCAATATCGACCCGCACAGCCGCGGCAGCTTCGAGGTCGCAGCCGAACACGGACACGCGGCGGGACGCGGCATCGCAGCCGCGCTTGATGCCGCGCCAACTCTCGACGCCTCGGCAATTCGGGGCCGCCGGATCGATCTGACATTGAAGCTGAAGCCGCTCGATGACGTGCTCGCGATCGCTCGCGATTGCGCCGCGCAGACCGAGGCCTCGCTCGCGAACCATCGCGGCGGCGACGGCCGTCAGCTAAAGCGCCTCCGCGATCATCATCAGCAATCGCTCGACGCGATACGCGCGCTCGAAGCGCTCGAGGAAGCCAATCGGCGCGATAAGCGTGTCGATATGGCGCGCGGCGAGATGGCGACGAGCATGAGCGTGTTCGCGCTTGGCGATCTGGCGATCGTCGGCATCCCTGGCGAGGCTTTCGTCGAGTTCGGTCTCGCGCTGCGCGCGAGTCCATACTTCGCGCATACGATTGTCGCCTGCTACTGCAATGACTTGATCGGCTACATCCCGACGCGCGAGGCATATCCGCTGGGCGGCTACGAAGTTGAGACCGCGCGCGTCGCGGAAGGAACCGGCGAGGCGATTGTCGCCGCGGCGCTTGGCGTGATGCGCGAGTTGCGCGCCGAGTGCACAGCACTCTTGCCGGAGCGAAGATGCCGCGAACAATCCTGATGGGCGATCCCGCGCACTTCTCGGTGCAGGGCGGGGCGAATCCTCATACGCGCAATGCGTTCGGCGTCAGGAAGCGCGTTGACGCGGACCGGGCGCGCGCACAGTGGCATGCTCTCGCGCGCGAGCTGGTCGCGCACGGCGTCGAAGTCTGCGTGCTCCCGCCCGACGCGCAACGGACGGGGCTGGTCTATCCGGCGAATGCGGGATTTCTTTTTCCGCCTGAAGCTGGCGGCGAGAAACTTTTCTATCTTTCGCATCTCCTGCCGACTCGCGCCGCGGAAATAGAAGTCTATCGTCCCTTCCTCCGGAGGATGGGATACGAGACGCGCGACATCGCCACGCCGTTCGAGGGCGAGGCCGATTTCTTCCCGGCCGGCCGTTTCATGATCTTCACGCATGGACGGGTCGAGCGTCAGCGCTTCGTCGCACGCGCCGGCATCCCGCCGTGGAAGCGCGTTTACGGCTTCCGCTCCGCGATCGCCGCGATGAAGGAACTCGAAAGCGCGGCGCGCGGACGTCCGATTTTGCCGCTCGAGCTCCGGCTTGAGGCGCACTACCACGGCGATACGGTCCTGTGTTCGTTCGGCCCGGAGCGCGAATTTCTCCTCGCATACCTGGAGGGCCTCAGCGAATCGTCGCGCGAGCGAGTCAAGGCGGAATTCGGCGCCCGATTGATTTCTCTTAGCGAGCCCGACGCGGCGCTCTACGCCGCAAATTCGTTCCAGAGTGAACTTAATGCGATACTTTATCTTTTCATGCCGCGCGGCGTCAGCGCCGAATTGCTCGACGCGGTGCGCGAACGTGGCGCCGAACCGATCCTGTGCGACGCGAGCGAGTTCCTGGCCAAGGGCGGAGGCTCGATCAAGTGCATGATCCTCGACCTCGGTCCGCGCGGCGAACAACCCGCCGCCGGCGCCGAATTTCGCGCCGAGCACAGCTACCAGCGTCTCTTCGGTGGCGGCGCGGCCTAGGGAGCCTCTGCGCAAGGCCACGCCGCCGGCCGCTCCTTCCATCATCCTGTGAGAAGCTGCGAATTTATTCGACCCACTGCCGCGCTCCCGTCCGTCATCCTGAGCGAGGCCGCTGCGGCCGCAGTCGAAGGATCCCGGACGGCCATGCAGTCCCTCACGATTGCATAGTCGAGTTTGGCGACGACCTGCCTCTCTCGGCGTTCCGATTCCTTCGTCGATGCGGGCGTGAGGCGATGTGCAGGTAACGAGAAGACTCGGGGGAGAGATCGCAATTGTGCGCACGAACGTCCGGGATCCTTCGACTCTGGCCGAAACGGCCGCCGCTCAGGATGACGGAAAGGGCGGCAGAGTCAAAAAATTCACAGACTCTCAGGATGACGGAAAGGGAGCGGCGGAGGCTTCCTTTGCGGACTCCATTTAGAATGTCAGCCTGGCTTGAGCAGAAGTTCGCTAGCGCTCGATCAGTCCGTCGTTCGAGATATCGAGAGCAAACGCGCGTTCGCGCGCGAGTTCTTCGGGATGCGCGCGATAGTATTCCACCTCGGGCGCGCCGCGCAGATTGTTCATCACCTGAAGCGACGCGACTTCTGAGAATCCAAACCGCTCAAAAAATTCGCGCAGCTCTGGATACGCGAACAGATAGAGCGTGCGCGCGCCGCGGGTGTGCGCCGCCTTGCGCGCCGCGGCGACGAG
>JBOHWH010000179.1:0-53461 GCA_050736695.1 Binataceae bacterium (SeqCode)
CCGTACAAGGACGCGACCGAGAAATACTCGGCGCAGGTGCGGTTGACCAGCGACCGCCGCTCGCTCGTCGGATACGTTGCCGGACAACCCTTTCCGTTGATCGATTCAAACGACCCCGACGTCGCAAACAAGGTCATGTGGAACAACGTGTTCCGCCCGATCACGTCGGACGACTACGATCTGCGCTTTTTCGACTGCCAGATCCAGTATATCCGTCCCGGACAGTCCCAGCGGATTATCAACGACATCTGGGTTGGCCACTACGCCGGTTACTCGCTGGTCGGACGCACCGAGGTTGAGCCCCTGCCAACCGATCCGGATTTCAAGGTGACCAATCGGATGTGGCTGTTCGCACTTTACCCGATCCTCGCGCCGGCGGATGCGTTTGGAACGGGGCTAATCCGCTACCGCTACATGAGTCCAACCCGCGGCGACGATTCGTGGAGCTGGACTCCTGGGACACGGCGCGTGCGCCGCCTGAACGAGGCGGTCCTGAGTTCCGCGACGGGAACCCAGCAGTTCGATCCGGATCATTATTCCGGCTTCAACGCCAAGACCGAGTTCTATAACTATAAATTCCTGGGCGAGAAGGAGATGCTGATGTGCGTGCATGCCAAGCATTCTCCGGAAGTCACCTGCCCGACCGACGGCGGTGCGTCAGCGTGCCCGGAAAATTGGGAAATGCGGCACGTGTATGTGATTAACGCCACCCCCCGGCGCGACCTTGGCCAGGCCCTTGGCGCGCTGGATAAGGAATCGATAATCTATATCGACAGCGAAGTCTGGTTTAATCCCGTGGTCGATGCCTACGATCGGCAGGGCCAGTTGTGGCGTTCAAATATCTTTTGGCTGGCGTACCGCGACCGTCCGGTTCCGGATGCGCGGGTTGCGATCTATCCGTTCAAACGCGAATTTGTGGTTGGCTCGGATCGGATCGACATGCAAGGTGGAATCTCGACCATGTGCTATCTGCCCGGCCAGAACACGCCCGAGCGCGAATGCTGGTACATCAACATGGGCGCGGTCGATAAAGACTTCTGCACGATAAAGGCGATGGTAGCCGCGGCGCCGTGATGACGACCTGAATCGCAACTCTGCAACCAAACTCGGCGCGGAGCCTCAAACCTCCGCGCCGATTTTCTCTGTATTCGGATCGGCGCGGAAGTCCTTCTGGGCGCCGAAACATACTGAGAGTTTGTGATTTTTTGAGCCTGTCGCCCCTTTCCGTCATCCTGAGAGGCTGTGAGTTTATTCGGAATCCGGGACGCTGCGGCCACCCCCTCCGTCATCCTGAGCGAGGCCGCCGCGGCCGCAGTCGAAGGATCCCGGACGGCCATGCAGATCCTACGATTGCATAGTCCGCGTGTGGGGACGACCAGCATCCTCTCGGCGTTTCCGATTCCTTCGCGGTGCGAGCAGTGCGGTGACACGCAGGCAACGAGAAGGCTTGAGGAGCAGTCGCGATTGTGTGCACGACCGCCCGGGATCCTTCGACTCCGGCCGCAACGGCCTCCGCTCAGGATGACGGAAAGAGCCGCGGCGGCCGTAGTCGAAGGATGACGGAAGGGGTGGCCGCGGCGGCCCGGATTCCGAAAGAATTCGCAGACTCTCAGCGCAGCCTCTCAGAGTTTGTGAGTGAATTAGCTTTGTAAAAAATGGACCCCTGAAATCATTCGGCTTTTCCCCGTCCGAAGTGCTTCTTGGCAATTCACTCACAGCCTCGCTCAGGGTGACGGAAGGGAGCGCCGCGGCGGTCCGGATTCCGAATAATTATTCATAAACTCTGAGCCGATCCTCACATCCTGCCGTCCGACATTTCCAGATCTTTCGGGTTGAACAGCGCCTGTGGCGCGTCGCCGCCGTCGATAACTTCGCTACCGGAAGTTAGGTTCAGCGAAATGAAAAAATCCGGTTTATCGGCTGGCACGTAGAAGTCGTTCGCCAGCATCATAAATGTGTCACCGCCCGTGTTTGATTGCCGATTCCATACCGGGAGGTCAAAGTCCGGCGACAGGTCGTGAAAAAATTCTCCCCCTAGTTATGTCTCGCTATCGACATAGACCGTTGCCGGCAGAATAACCTCCGCAGTTCTATCGCGCGGGTGCATCTCCAGCTCGTAGGCCTGCCGAACTTCACAATTTAAGTGAGTGAAATGGGCCGGATCGCTCACGTTCGCGACTCCCACGCCGATTCCGGGCGCATCGAGACAGGCTATTAGCGGCCGTTTACCGATAAAACGGTACTCATACGCTTCCGTCTTTGGCGGGGCATACTCCCAGCCAAACTGCACACACGAGTAGGTGCAGGATTGATGAGGATAGCCTCCACGGATCTGCCCCTGCCGCCATCGGCGAACCCCCGGAATGTAGAACCACATATCATCATTTCTCAGCGGAGCGACGTACTCCTCTGCGATCACCGCGGCACGATCGGGGCCGCACGCATCGCCGCGCTCTTTGTAGTTGACCGGTCCGCGAGTCTGAGCGCTGTCCGCTCCAGAAGTGGACTGATAGTGAACAAACGTCATGCGATCGCAATCATTTTCGTTTCGATAATCCCTTTGAGAATCGTCAGCGCTCAGTTGGTCGGGCTTTGACTGATCGATGGTGTAAGCATTGGTCTTCTGTGTTGAATTAATTGCGGCTTCTCCCGGAATGAAGGGCCCCCAACGCCAGTTGTATGCGATCTTCACCGCCGCCTTCGGATCCGCCGTATTGATCATCGGAAAGGGAAGTCCGGCGATGTAGTTGTGGATTGCGTCATGCTCATCAAGCGTCACCTGCCCGGAATATTTCTCGGTGGCGCTCTGATACGCGAGCGGCCAATCGATCCGATGCGCCGGCGCAACGGTCACCGTCAGGCCATGTTTGATCGCGAAGGCCAAGCCCGGAGGAATTGCGGCCGAATATTGATCGACATTGTTGCGCGTGATGACCGCGCCCCCGGGCGGCACGCTGCTCGTAGCCGAAGCGATCGGACCGGCGGCCGGCTGTCCGTCACCGCTGGCGATGGTGGCGAGTCCAATCAGAAAGACAATCGATACCGCGAGAAAGCGTTGGTTCATGGTGTCCTCCGTTTTGTTGTGCGGAGCAGAGACGCCCCGACTACCTTGAGATGCTCGACGACCTCATCAGAGCCAGGTGAATCTCCGTTTCCTCCGGTTAAGATTCGCCCCAGCGCCATCGCGGCGAATTGCCCGTTGACAAACTGATCGAGAAGGCGAAGTCGGGCCGGATCATCCGATGGCGAACCGAACAATTCCTTCCAAATCTCGAGAACCTGCGCGGAAAAGCGCTCACTTGCCTGCCGAACCATCTGGCGCAGGGAAAGGTCCGTGCGGCTTGCGACTACGAGTTCAAGCCACGCATAGAAGACCCGGTCCTGATATACCGGCACCAGGGAATCGATAATCGCGGCAAGCCGCTTGCTCTTATCCGCCGGGAGGTTTCGCATTGCCTCCGCGTCTCGAGAGGCCGCGACTCGCAAGTCGAACAGATGCTCCAAAGCGGCAACCACCAGTTGATCCTTGGCCGGAAAGTGGTGCAATTGCGCGCCCTTGGAAACCCCGGCGCGCTGCGCTATTTCGGCGGTCGTCGTACCGGCGTATCCGCGCTCATACAGGCAATCGATCGCGGCATCGATCAGCCGGTTTCGGGTTTCGGCGCTTCTTCGTTCCTGCAGTCGTGCCATTGCGATCTCCTGCCTCGATCTAACATGACAGCCGCCCGGATGTCAACCGTCCAGACGGTCTGTTTCACGTGAAACATTCACCGGCGTCGCGCGCCGCTTTTCTTTCCGTCCTTACTCGACCGTTACCGACTTGGCCAGGTTGCGTGGCTGATCGATATCGGTGCCGCGCTCCGCGGCTACGTAATAGGCGAGCAGTTGCAGCGGGATTGTCATCAGGACCGGCGTCAGCATCCGGTTGGTCGCGGGAAGCTCCAGCACCTCGCTCGCGAGTGCGCGCAGCTCGCCGGTGGCGCGGTCGGTCACCGCGATAATCTTTCCCCCGCGCGATTCGGCCTCGCGCAGGTTCGAGAGCATCTTGTCGAACAAGTCGTCGTTCGGAATTATCACTACTACCGGAACCGTTTCGTCGATCAGCGCGATCGGCCCGTGCTTCATGAAACCCGCGGGAAAGCCCTCGGCGTGAATGTATGAAATCTCCTTCAGCTTGAGCGCGCCTTCGAGCGCGACCGGATGATTGATGCCGCGGCCGATGTAAATGAAATCGCGCGCGGAGGCGTACTTGCGCGCGATCCGCTCTATCTCCGGCTCGAGCTCGAAGATCGCTTTCATCTGCGCGGGTATCGCGAACGCGGGCGCCAGCAGCGCCTCGGCCTCTGCCGCATTGAGGCGTCCCATCCGGGCCGCCAGATGGATTCCGAACAGGTAGAAGGTCTCGATCTGAGTGATGAAGCACTTGGTCGTGGTGACGCTGATCTCGGGACCGCATCGCGTGTAAAGCCGCGCGTTTGCGCGCCGGGCGATCGAGGAATCCAGAGTGTTGGTCAGCGCGATCACGTGCGCGCCGTGGCGCGCGCCTTCCTCCATCGCGGCCAGAGTGTCGGCGGTCTCGCCCGATTGCGAAATCGCGATCATAAGCGTGCGCGAATCGATCGGCGCGCGGCGGTAGCGGAACTCAGAGGCAAAATCGGCCTCCGCCGGAATCCCGGCCAGTTCTTCGATCATGTACTTCCCGATATTCGCGGTGATCCACGACGCCCCTTCGCTGACCATCACGATTCGTCCGATCGCGCCGGGACCGCCCGCCGGCAGCAGCTCCTCGTCGAAGCGAACTTCGGACGATCCCGCGATCGCGCGATCGGCAAGCGTGTCGATCCACGCCTGCGGCTGTTCGCTGATCTCCTTGCGCAGATAATGTTTGAAGCCGCCCTTGGTCGCGGCGACCGCGTCCCATTCGATATGGTGCGGACCGCGGGTGACGGGCGTGCCGTCAAACTTCATAATCCGCACGCCATGCGCGGTGACTTCCGCGAGCTCGCCGTCGTCGAGCACGATCGTCGATCGCGTATGACTAAGAATCGCGGGAATATCCGAAGCGACGAAATTCTCGCCCTCGCCCAAGCCAAGCACCAGCGGCGTCGCGGTTTTCGCCGCAACCAGTTTGTCGGGCTCGGTTTCCGACAGCACTACGATCGAAAATGATCCGCGCAACTCGCCGACCGCGAGTCTGACCGCCGCGGTCAGCCCGTGACCATCCTTGATCCGTTCCTCGATCAGATGAGAAATCAGCTCGGTGTCGGTCTGCGAGCGCATCTGATGCCCGCGTCCCAGCAGCGCGGTGCGCAGATCGAGATAGTTCTCGACGATTCCGTTGTGAATCACGGCGACCGGTCCGGCCTTGTGCGGATGCGCATTCTCCTCGGACGGGCGGCCGTGCGTCGCCCAGCGCGTGTGGCCGATTCCGATCCGGCCGCGAAGCGGAGCGTCTGCCAGCCGCGCGCGCAGGTTCTCGAGCTTGCCGGCCGCGCGGCGAATCTCGAGCTTGCCGTTTTGCGCGATCGTCGCGACACCCGCCGAATCGTAACCGCGGTACTCCAGCCGCGCGAGCCCGTCGATCAGGATTGGACAGGCCTCAGCCGCTCCGATGTATCCGATAATCCCACACATGAATGATTCCCCCTCCGCATCGGTTGCGAAGTCCTGCGTTGCGCCGCACCTTTGCGCGGCAGTTTCGGGAAATCACGCAGCCACAATCGAAGCCGCCGCATCCGGGCGCCGAACCACAATCGAAATCGAAGGAGATGATCAATCAATGCGCAATGCGCGGGAGAGTTTGTTGGTCGTTGTCGGGGCCCGTCGCCCTGCCACCTGAAACGGTTTTTGTCACGCGGTCGCCCGCGTGGTTTGTCCGCCTCTTTCGGTCGTGGAACCGGGAAGCCATCCGCCGAGTCTTTCGATGATGCTTCCACCTCGTCAACTCGGATCGCACACGCAATCCGAGTCCTGGCGCTACTCTCGTCCGGTACGTTCTCTCAGCTAAACCATCACCTCGATCTGAATTCGGGCTCCGTTTCCCTTAGCGAAAATTATCCCCGCGTGACCATCGCGTGACAAGCGTACGTTCGCACGCCCTCACTTACCTGTCGTCTTTGGCGTGCCGTGCGAGGAGCCGGCCGCCGAGCCGGCGTCGCCGTGGCGTTTGCGCCAAGCCGCCATCCAGCCGGATTTTTCGCGTTGCGGATGATGCGACATTACGAGCGCGCCGTCGGGAACCTCGCGGATGATCGTGGTGCCCGAGGCGACGTACACGTCGCTGCCGACTTTGACCGGCGCGACTAGCTGCGTGTCGCAGCCGATCATGCATCGATCGCCGATCTGCGTCCGATGTTTTTCGTAGCCGTCGTAGTTGACCGTGATCACGCCGCATCCGACGTTGGTGTCGCGGCCGATCGTGGCGTCGCCCAAGTAGCTCAGATGGCTGGCCTTGGTGCCGCGTCCGATTTTCGCTTTTTTAGTCTCGACGAAATTGCCGATGCGGTTGTGCCCTTCGAGCTCGGTTCCGGCGCGCAGATTTGCGAACGGACCGATCTCCGAGTCCGCGCCGATCCGGCAATCTTCGGCGCGCACGCCCAGCTTGATATGGCAGCGCTCGCCGATCTCGATGTCCTTGAGCCACGCCGTGCCCTCGATGCGCGTATCGGCGCCGATACGGCATCGCCCGAGAATCTGCACGTTGGGTCCGATAATCACGTCGGCCGCGATTTCCGCCTCGTCGGAAATATACGCCGACGCGGGATCTACGAACGTCACCCCCGCCGCCATCAGCCGCCGGTTCACCTGCTCACGAAGTTGAGTTTCCATCGATGCCAACTCCTCGCGCGAGTTCACGCCTGCAAATTCAGCCGCATCCGGCGCCCGCCATGCTTCGACCGCGAGTCCGCCCGCGCGCGCGGACGCGGCAATATCGGTCAGATAAAATTCATTCTGCGCGTTCTTGGGTTTAAGCCCCGCCAGCGCCGCGCGTAGAACGCTCGCGCGCGCCAGATAGATTCCGGTGTTGATCTCGCGCACGGCGCGCTCGGCGGCCGAGGCGTCGCGCGCCTCGACAATCGCGCGCACCGTCCCCTGCGCGTCGCGAAGCACGCGTCCATACGCGCCGCCGTCGTTGAGAACGACGCTGATAAACGACAGCGCCGCGCCGCTCTTGCGATGCGCGCCGAGGAACTCGCCAAGCGTGGCCGCGGAAAGCATCGGCATGTCGCCGTACGCGATCAGTACGTCGCCGTCGTAGTCTGGCGGCAGTGCGCCGATACCCGCGCGCGCCGCGTCGCCGGTACCGCGCTGCTCGGGCTGAATCGCGATCGCGATTTGCGCGGTTTCGGCGGCCGTGCGCGCGGCAGCTTCGACCTCGCGCGCCTGAAATCCCGTTACCGCGACGATCGGCGCCGCGCCCGCGCGCTCGAGCGCGCGGATCACTCGCGCGAGCATCGCGGAGCCGCCGATCTGGTGCAGAACCTTGGCCCGCTTCGAGCGCATCCGGGTGCCGAGTCCGGCGGCGAGCACGATCGCTGCGAGGCTGGTTTCGGCCATAAGCGATTTTTCGCGCATCGCTTTAGTCGTACTCGTTAAAATTCGAGATCTTCCAGATGCCGCCTTCCTTGCGCGCGGTGATCATCCAATTTTTCTCGAATGAGCCGCCTTCGGGCACATCGATAGTTGCGCGAAACACGTACTGGATATGGTCGGGAGCGTCGCGCTCGGCCTTGAGCTTGTAGTGGATGACAGGCTTGCGCGTGGTTTCGTCGATCGACTGGCCCTGGGTCAGTTTCATCTCTTGATGCAGTTTGTCGAGCGCCAGCCCGGTGCATAGCGGTTCGGTTGCTTTCAGATCGATCGCCATGTAATGCGCGTTGATGAAGCGATCGACGACGCCGCGCGGGCTGTTGGACTTCGAGCATGCGGCGGCGCCGAGAACGAAAAACGCAAGCGCGAGCGACATAACGGCAAGCGGGGCGCGGCGCGGTAGGGATCGTGACAATGGCATCATTTCTTTCTGAACAACTCGTCAAGGTCTGTGCGCGTCTTCGCTGGTGTCGCCGCGGCCGCGCGGTTTTTTCCCGGGGTGAAGTATTCGCAAAAGTTGGCGCGTTCCTTATCGACCACCCGCTCCGCCATCGGTTCCCGGCACTGATTGTTATAGGCCGGATCGTAGAAGCCGCAATTTAGGCACGCGTGCCCGGCGCGGCCGCATCCGGGGCACGCTTCGCGAAAGCTGACCCGCTCGCGAACTTCGATTTCACGTCCGCAAAAGAAACAGTTCATCGCGCCCGACTGTTCGATCCGTGCTCCAACCACGGGGAGCCGTGCTTTTTCAAGCACTTTGCCGCTGATAGCATAGCGGCTGTGGCACCCGCGCGCGAGACAATGCTTGACGCGATCGAAGCGTATGCCGCCGCGCTCGCGCATGCGGCGCGCGCCTCGCCGCATACCGTCGACAATTATCGCCGCGACCTGATGGCGCTGCGGCGATTCATGCTCGATCGCTCCGCGGCTCTGGGCCGCAATGAGAAGGAAATCGATCCCTCGTCGATTACGCCCGACCATATCCGCGGATGGCTCGCGGACATGATGAAAACCTACCGGCGCGCGACCGTGCAGCGGCGCTTAAGCGCCGCGAAGGCATTTTTTCGTTACCGCGAGAATGCGGGCGCGGCGGGCAATCCCACGCGCACGATGCGCTCGCCGCGCTCCGAGCGGCACCTTCCGCAAGTTCTTGGCCAGGACGGCGTCGGCAAGCTGATCGGCCTGGACTCCGGCCTGCAGACCGCGGCGGCGCTGCGCGATCGCGCGATCGTGGAGACTCTTTACTCGGCCGGGATTCGCGTTAGCGAGCTGGTCGGCCTGGATTGGCGCGATATCGACGAAGAAATCGGGATGCTTACGGTGCGCTCGGGCAAGGGCAACAAGGATCGCGTCGTGCCGATCGGAGAGCCCGCGCTCGACGCGCTGGCGGCGTGGCGGCGCGCGATGCCGATCGCGTGGGAGGCGGGCGGCCCCGTCATCGTGAACCTGCGCGGCGGACGGCTTACGACCCGCAGTGTCGAAAATATCGTGCGCGAGCGAATCACGCGCGCGGGCGTTCCGATCGGGCTCACTCCTCACGGGCTGCGTCATTCGTTCGCAACGCATATGCTGAGTAATGGCGCCGACCTGCGCTCGATCCAGGAGATGCTCGGGCACGCGAGCCTTGCGACTACGCAGCGTTACACGCACGTCAGCGTGAATCATCTGAAAGAGGTTTATCGGCGCTCGCATCCAAGAGCATAAAGAACGCATGAGGAGCGCTTGAACGAAAAAATGAAAATCCGCAGTACAACGATCCTGAGCGTTCGCCACGAAGGCAAGGTGGTGATGGCCGGCGATGGCCAGGTCTCCGCCGGACCGACGATCATGAAGCGCGGCGCGCGCAAAGTCCGCCGCCTGCACGGTGATCACGTGCTGGCGGGCTTCGCGGGCTCGACCGCCGACGGGCTTACGCTGTTCGACAAGTTCGAGAGCAAGCTGCAGGAATTCAACGGCGTGCTCCGGCGCGCCGCGGTCGAGATGGCCAAGGATTGGCGCACCGACAGGGTGCTGCGCCGGCTGGAGGCGATGCTGATCGTGGCCGACGCGGAAAGCTCGCTGCTGCTGTCGGGTGCGGGCGACGTGATCGAGCCCGACGACGGGATTCTGGCGATCGGATCGGGCGGCAACTTCGCATTATCGGCGGCGCGCGCGCTGATGCGGCATAACGTCGGACTGTCGGCCCGGCAGATCGCGGAAGCCTCGCTCAAGATCGCGTCGGAGCTATGCGTCTATACCAACGATCAATTTATTATCGAAGAGTTATAGGCACGCGGCCAAATCGCGATTAGTCTTTGAGCAGCGCGCCATGAGCGCGACATCCTCTGACACAAACCCATAATGGCAGTTCCACAGGTAATGACCCCACGCGAGATCGTCTCCGAACTCGATCGCTATATCGTCGGCCAGCATGACGCGAAACGCGCGGTCGCGATTGCGTTGCGCAACCGCTGGCGGCGGCAGAACGTCGCGCCCGATCTGCGCGACGAAATCGCGCCCAAGAATATCCTGATGATTGGTCCCACCGGCGTGGGCAAGACCGAGATCGCGCGGCGGCTGGCCAAACTCGCGCAGGCTCCGTTCGTCAAGGTCGAAGCCTCGCGCTACACCGAGGTTGGCTACGTCGGACGCGATGTCGAATCGATGATCCGCGACCTTGCGGAAATCTCGGTCAAGATGGTGCGCGAGGAAGAGCGCAGCCGCGTGAAGGTCAAAGCGCGCGAGAATGCCGAAGAGCGCCTGCTCGATCTGTTATTTCCGCCGCCTGCGAAAACCCGGCGTCCCGCGGGCATCACGCCCGAAGGCCACCTGGAGGCAACCGACGGCGATTCGCATCGCGACACCCGCGAGAAACTGCGCAAGCTGCTCGAACAGGGGCATCTCAACGAACGCGAGGTCGAAATCGAAGTTTCGTCCAATGCGACTCCGATGGTCGAAGTGTTTACCCCTCAGGGCATGGAAGAGATGGGATTCAACATGAAGGATCTCATGAGCCAGATCATGCCCAAGAAGACGCATAGCCGGAAGGTCAAAATTCCCGAAGCACTCGAGATTCTAATTCAGGAAGAAGCCGCCCGGCTGGTCGATATGGAAGCCGTCGCGCACGAAGCGATCAATCGCGCGGAGCAATCGGGAATTGTGTTTATCGACGAAATCGACAAAATTGCCGGGCGCGAGGCGGGCCGCGGACCCGATGTCTCGCGCGAGGGCGTGCAGCGCGACTTGCTGCCGATCGTCGAGGGCTCGACGGTCAACACCAAGTACGGCGCGGTGCGCACCGATCATATTTTGTTCGTCGCGTCGGGCGCGTTTCACACCAGCAAGCCGAGCGACCTGATCCCCGAATTTCAGGGACGCTTTCCGATTCGCGTCGAGTTGCAGGCGCTGGTGCGCGAAGACTTTATCCGGATTCTGACCGAGCCTGAAAATTCGCTGACCCGCCAATACGTCGCGTTGATGGCGACCGAGGGTTTGCGCCTCACCTTCACCGAAGACGCGGTGGCGGCGCTGGCCGAGATTGCGGCGCAGGTCAACGACCGGACTGAAAATATCGGCGCGCGGCGCCTGCACACCGTGCTCGAGCGTCTGCTCGAGGAGATTTCCTTCAACGCGCCCGAGCTGGGCGACCACGACCTGACAATCGACGCGGGATATGTCCACGGCCATCTTGACCCGATCCTCAAGGACGAGGATCTCTCGCGCTACATCCTGTAATGTCGGTGCGCCTTCGCCGCCTGGTGGGAGATCCCGTCCATAATCGGGCGGTAATTGCGCGGCGGGCGCAAGCCTGTTTTGATTACCGCTTACGGCGGCGCTTTCGCCGTGACAGGCTTAACCGGACGGAGACCAGGTGAACAAAGACCTCATCGCGCGGGCGGAGATTTTGATCGAGGCGCTACCCTACATCCGGCGCTTTCGGGGGCAGACGTTTGTCATCAAGTACGGCGGGCATGCGATGCAATCGGGCGAGTTGCGCACCGGATTCGCAGAGGACGTGGTGCTGCTCGATCTGGTCGGGATCAATCCGGTCGTCGTGCACGGCGGCGGTCCGCAAATAACCGAGCTTATCGGCAAGCTCGGACTCAAGTCTCACTTCGTGCGCGGGATGCGCGTGACCGACGCGGCCACGATGGAAGCGGCCGAGATGGTCTTGCAGCGAATCAACAAGGACCTCGTCGCGATGCTCTCGCGGCAGGGCGGGCGCGCAGTCGGCCTCTCGGGCAAGGACGGCGACCTGATCGTCTCGCGCAAGATGCAGATGGTCGTGAAGGATGAGGCCGGGCGCAAGAGCGAAGTCGATATTGGGCTGGTCGGCGAAGTCGATCAGATCAATCCCGAGATCATCCGGACGCTCGACGCGGCGAATTTCATTCCAGTGATCGCGCCGACCGGAGTCGGTCGCGACGGCCAGACGTACAACATCAACGCCGACGTGGCGGCGGGTGAGATCGCGGCCGCGCTCAAGGCTGAGAAGCTGATTTTGCTGAGCGACGTGGATGGCGTTCAGGATCGCGACGGCAAGCTCATCCCGACCCTGGACGCGGCCGAGGCGCGGCGGCTAATCGCGCGCGGCACAATTGAGGAAGGGATGATTCCCAAGGTTGAATGCTGCATCGATGCGCTCGCCAAGGGCGTGGCGAAGACGCACATTATCGACGGACGGGTGCGTCACGCGGTTTTGCTCGAGATCTTCACGCGCGGGGGAATCGGCACCGAAGTGGTGCGGCGCCGGGCTCGCGTCGCGGATCTCGCGCGCGGAGAGAAAAAGAAAGCCTGAGGCTCGGATGGCAATATCACGA
Organism: Binataceae bacterium (SeqCode); assembly: GCA_050736695.1. Taxonomy (GTDB): domain Bacteria; phylum Desulfobacterota; class Binatia; order Binatales; family Binataceae; genus JBARDN01. Next base: position 12,390 of record JBOHWH010000179.1, read on the forward strand.
TGAACAACGCGGAAATTGTTGATCTGGCGCATCGCAACATGGTGAACATCTACGGATGCCTGCCGATCGCGTTCGTGCGCGGGCACGGCGCGTACCTCTTCGATGCCGACGGGAATCGGTACCTCGATTTCTTCTGCGGCCTGGCCGTAACCAGTCTCGGCCACGGGCATCCGCGCGTCGTCCGCGCGATCAAAGAGCAAGCCGAAAAGCTGACGCACGTCTCCAACGTGTTTCACACCGAACCGGCCGCGCGGCTCGCTGAGCGTTTGGCCACGCGCTTTGGCGGCGCGAAAGTGTTCCTCGGAAATTCCGGCGCCGAAGCAAACGAGGCCGCGATCAAGCTCGCGCGGCGATGGGGCCACAAAGACGGCGGCGGCCGCTACGAGATTATCGCCACGCTGGGTTCGTTTCACGGCCGCACGCTCGCGACGCTGAGCGCCACCGGCCAGGAGAAATACCATCAGGGGTTCCAGCCCCTGGTTCCCGGCTTTCGCCTGATGCCTTTCGACGATATCGGCGGGCTCGAGCGCGCGATTCACGACGAAACCGTCGGTGTGATGGTCGAGCCGATTCAGGGCGAAGGCGGCGTCGTGGCGCCGCACGCCGACTATCTGAGCCGCCTGCGCGATTTCTGCGATCGCCGCGCGATCCTGCTCATCCTTGACGAAATCCAGACCGGGGTCGGCCGCACGGGAAAATTTTTCGCATTCGAGCACGCGCGTATCAAGCCGGACATCGTGACGCTCGCCAAGGCGCTGGCCGGCGGAATCCCGATCGGCGCGATGATCGCGAAGAACGAGATCGCGTCGGCGTTCACGCCGGGCAGTCACGGCACGACCTTCGGCGGAAATCCCATAGCTTGCGGCGCGGCACTCGCGGTTCTGGATGCGATCGAACAGGAAGGGATTCTGGATAATGCGGCCAGCGTCGGGGCCTACATGATCGAACGCCTGCGCGAGATCGGCAAGAGCTGCGATAGCGTGGCCGAGGTGCGCGGCCTCGGCATGATGATTGGTGTCGTGCTGAAGGGCGATCCGCGTCCTGTCGTCGATGCGTGCCTGAAGGAGAAGCTGCTCGTCAACGGCACTGCCGGCCACGTTTTGCGTTTGCTGCCTCCACTCAATCTGACGCGCGAGGAGGCGGACGCCGGGCTTAAGATTATCGAGCAGGCGCTCAAGGGCGCGCAGGTGGCGCCGTGAGTGCCGCGGTTCAAAAAGGACGCGTCGCATCTCAGGCGGAGAGTCGCGGCAAACGTGATTTTCTGGACATGGCGTCGCTGTCCGGGGAAGAACTCGGCGGTTTGCTGGCGCTCGCCGCGCGGCTCAAGGCCGAGCTCAAGTCGGGGATCGAGCATCCGTATTTGCGCGGGCGAACGCTCGCTATGATCTTTCAGAAGCCCTCGCTACGGACGCGAATTACGTTCGAGACCGGGATGGCGCAGCTCGGCGGCCATGCGATTTATCTGGCGCCCAACGATATCGGAATCGGCGAGCGCGAGACGGTCAAAGATGTGGCGCGCAATCTGTCGCGCATCGTCGATTTGATCATGATCCGGACTTTCGCACATGCGAACTGCGTAGAGTTGGCGCGCGAGGCGTCGGTTCCGGTCATCAACGGGCTTAGCGATTTACTGCATCCCTGCCAGGTGCTGGCGGATTTGCAAACCTTGCAGGAGCATTTCGGCCGCGATATCTCAAAACTCAAAATCGCGTGGGTCGGCGACGGCTTCAACATGGCTCAGAGCTGGATCGAGGCGGCGGCGCTGTTGGGATTCGAGTTGCGCATTGCGGTTCCGCGCGGCTACGAGCCGGAGAAGAGTTTTCTCGAACGGATGCGGCGCGAAGAGATCGGAATCGTGACCGGCGATCCGGCCGGAGCGGTGGCGGGCGCTGACGTGATCTATACCGACACCTGGACCTCGATGGGCCGCGAAAAGGAAGCGGCGCGGCGCAGGCGCGACTTTAAGGATTTCCAGGTGAACGGCGCGCTGGTCCGGCACGCGGCGAAAGATGCGCTGGTGATGCACTGCCTGCCGGCGCATCGCGGTGAGGAAATCACCGACGAAGTGATCGACGGCGCGCGCTCGATCGTCCTCGACCAGGCCGAGAATCGGCTGCACGCGCAGAAGGCGGTGATGGTTTGGCTGCTGCGGCCGGAGGTCATAGCACATGCGGCGCTCGCGCACGGCGCGTGATTTAATCGAATAGAAGATGGCCACGGAAAAAATCAAAAAACTCGTGCTCGCTTACTCCGGCGGGCTGGATACGTCGGTAATCCTGCGCTGGATCAAGGATCGGTTCGGATGCGAGGTCGTCGCATATTGCGCCGACGTCGGGCAGGGCGAGGAAACCGAAGGTCTGGAAAAAAAGGCGCTCGGCTCCGGCGCGAGCAAGTTCATCCTCGCCGACCTGCGCGAGGAGTTCGCGCGCGATTTCGTATTCCCGATGATGCGCGCGAACGCCGTGTACGAGGGCTATTATCTGCTCGGCACGTCGATCGCGCGGCCTGTAATTGCCAAGCGGCAGGTCGAAATCGCGCGCGCCGAAGGCGCCGACGCGGTCGCACACGGCTCTACCGGCAAGGGCAACGACCAGGTCCGCTACGAGCTTAGCTTTGCCCGGCTGGCGCCCGATCTAAAGATAATCGCGCCGTGGCGCCGCGCCGACTGGACCTTCAAGGGCCGCGCCGACATGATCGCCTACGCGAACGAAAAAAAAATTCCGATCTCGGTCACCTCCGAGAAGCCCTACTCGATGGATCGCAACCTCGTGCACGTCAGCTACGAAGGCGGAATTCTGGAAGATCCGTGGCGCGAGCCCTATGACGATATGTTCCGCGTGACCGTTGCGCCCGAAAGCGCCCCCGATAAGCCTGAGTACGCCGAGATCGAGTACGCGGCGGGAAACCCGATCGCGATCAACGGCGAGAAACTCTCGCCGGCAAAGATTATCGAGCGCGCCAACGAAATTGCGGGCCGCCACGGCGTCGGCCGCGTCGATATGGTTGAGAATCGCTACGTCGGAATCAAATCGCGCGGTGTGTACGAGACCCCGGGCGTCACGATGCTGACGCATGGGCATCGCGGCGTCGAGCAACTCACCCTCGATCGCGAGGTGATGCATCTGCGCGACTCGGTAGTCTCGCGCTACGCGGAAATGGTGTATTACGGCTATTGGTTCGCGCCGGAGCGTGAAGCGCTGCAGACGCTGATCGACGCCGCGCAGCGCGACGTAAATGGAGTCACCCGAGTGAAGCTGTATAAGGGAGCGGCGACGATCGCGGGACGCAAATCCTGCAACTCGCTCTACGATCCCGCGATCGCCAGCTTCGAGGAAGCGGGCGGTTACGATCAGTCCGACGCCGAGGGTTTCATCCGGCTCGCGGGCACTCGCTTGCGTGCGCTTGCGCGCGCTCGCGGCGACGGTGCAAAGGGCCGCGCGGAGAAGTGAAGCTTGGGCAAGGTCATCCAGTTCCGGCCGCCGAAATCGCAGCCGAAGTTGGTGCCGCGAGTCCGCTCGGGGCATTGCCCCACGTGTCTGCACAAAATGGACGTGCATATCGTTCATCCCGACGGCACCGTGAGCTGCTCGGCACGCGGATGCCTATGCCACACCCGCCATTCGGAATGAGCAGGCTTGCGCTGCATGGCGGCGCAAGGGCATCCTCGCGACGGTGAAAAGAATTCGATCCAGGCCGCGGACCCGCACCAGAGCGGCATCAAATCTGATCCGGGGAAGGTTTGTGCGCGGACGGCTGCCTGAGGTCGAGGCCTTCACCGCTTCGCTGCCGTTTGACCGGAGGCTTTTCCGGCACGATATTCGCGGCTCGATTGCGCATGCGCGGATGCTCGCGAAGGTGCGGCTCATTCGCATCGCCGAGGCGCGCGCAATCGAGCGCGGACTTAAGGAAATCGAGCGCGAGATCGACGCCGGGCGGTTTCGCTTCGACATTTCTGATGAAGACATCCATCTCGCAATCGAGCGCCGGCTGATCGCGAAAATCGGCAGCGCGGGGCGCAAGCTGCATACCGCGCGCTCGCGCAACGATCAGATCGCGCTGGATTTCCGCCTCTATCTACGCGACGAACTGCGCGAGGTTATCGCGATCACCGATGAGCTGCGCATCGCGCTGATCCGGCTTGCGCGGCGCCACGTCGAAACCGTTATGCCCGGTTATACGCATTTGCAGCGCGCGCAGCCGGTCTCGCTGGCGCATCATTTGCTCGCCTACGTTGAGATGCTTACGCGCGACAGCGAACGTTTCGCGCAAGCTCTTGCACGCACCGATGTCATGCCGCTGGGTGCCGGCGCACTGGCAGCGACCACGCTGCCGATCGATCGCGCGATGGTTGCGCGCGAGCTTGGCTTCCCGCGAATCACTGCCAACAGCATCGACGCGGTTTCGGATCGCGACTTCGCGGTCGATTTTCTTTCGGGCGCCGCGCTGCTCGCGGTCCATCTGTCGCGGATGAGTGAGGAGCTGATTCTGTGGACCTCGAGCGAGTTCGGGTTCGCGGCGATCCCCGACGAGTTCTCGACCGGCAGCTCGATGATGCCGCAGAAAAAAAATCCCGACCTGGCCGAACTTATTCGCGGTAAAACCGGCCGCGTGATCGGCGACCTGGTGGCGATGCTCACAATTCTGAAAGGGCTTCCGCTTTCGTACAATTCCGACTTGCAGGAAGACAAGGAGCGCGTGTTCGACGCGCTCGACGCGATCAAGCCCGCGGCCCGGCTGATGGCCAAGCTGTGGCCTGCGCTGCGCTTCGACCGCGCCGCGATGCGCGCGGCCGCGGGCGGGTTCGCGCTTGCGACCGATCTGGCGGAGTATCTGGTGGAGCAGGGAGTTGCGTTTCGCGAGGCACACGAAATCGTCGGCCAGATCGTGCGCGAGACTGCTGCCGCCGGCGCGACCCTCGAGGATTTGAAGCATAGCGATCTGCGGCGCTACTCGCCCGCATTCAAGGCCGACGCGGCCGGGATTCTGCGCGCGGAAAATTCACTGGCCCGGCGCTCGGTCGTTGGCGGACCCGCGCCACGCACGGTCAAGCGCCGGCTCGGAGAGTTGAAACGATGAGCAACCGGTTGTGCGCGTACACTATTGTGAGTCTTCTAGCTTTCGCCGCGGCGGCCGGATGGGTGGGATGCGGTGTGAAGTCGCCGCCGATTCCTCCGCAGTACGCGCGTCCGCAGAAGATTCTCGATCTGCACGCCGTTTCCGAAAAACCCGCGATCAAACTGACCTGGGGACGTCCCGATACCTACGAAGGCGGAGCCACGATGCGCAACCTCGGAGCGTTTCGCGTGATGCGGACCTCGGCCCAGAGTACGTACCATGAAATCGGCCGGGTCGAAGTGACTGATCAGCAGCGCTTTCAGCAGCAGCGCGTGTTTACCTATTTCGACAAGGATACGGCGTTGGGGCAGAGCTACAGTTACGTGATCGTGTCGGTGACGACCGACGGCTACAAGAGCCAGCCGTCGAACGAGGTTACGCTGGTGCGCTCGATTCCACCGCCGCCTCCGAACCCGGAGAATTTTATCGTCCCGACTCCGGCGCCACTGCCGTAATCATGGGCTCTTCTGGCCGAGGCGCCAATCAAACCGGCGGGGCGTTTATTCGCCGCGTTCGCCTGTGGTAAAACCGACTTTCACCGTCATAACGGCGTGCGCGGCCGTCAACTCCTGCGCAAAGCGATGAATTACTTCGAGTACAAGAACGATCAACTATTCGCCGAGGAGGTTGCGCTGGCAGATTTGGCCAAACGCGTCGGAACTCCGTTCTACGTATACAGCGCGCGTACTTTGCGGCGTCATTTCCGCGTTTTCAATGAAGCATTTTCCGGTACCGACCATTTGATCTGCTACGCGATGAAAGCGCTGTCGAATTTGAGCATCCTGAAGCTCTTCGCCTCGATGGGCTCCGGCTTCGACATCGTATCGGCCGGCGAGTTAATGCGATGCATGCGCGTGGGAGCGGATCCGCGCACGATCGTTTTTTCCGGAGTGGGCAAAACCGACGAGGAGATCGCCGCCGCGCTCGAGGCGCGCATCCTGATGATCAACGCCGAGTCGCGCCCCGAGCTGCATCGTATCGCAGAGGTGGCCGCGCGGATGAAACGCCGCGCGCCGGTCAGCCTGCGCGTAAATCCCGATCTGGATCCGGGAACGCATCCGCATATCTCGACCGGGCATCGCGATTCCAAGTTTGGCGTGCCGCTTTCGCAAGTGGCCGAATACTATGCGGAGGCGCGCGGGCTCAAAGACCTCGAACTGGTCGGACTCAGCACCCATATCGGATCGCAAATCACCGACACTGGCCCGTTTACCGAAGCTGCCGGCAAGGTGAGGAGCATCGTGACGGATCTGCGCGCGTCGGGAGTGGCGCTCAAGTATCTGGATATTGGCGGGGGATTGGGAATTCCGTACCAGGAAAATCCTCCGCCGCCGTCCGAGTATGCGGCCGCGATGCTCGGGCCTATTCGCGGACTCGGGCTCAAGATAATCAGCGAGCCGGGACGCGTGATGGCGGGCAATGCGGGTGTGCTGGTTACGCGCGTGCTCTATATGAAAGAAACCGATGTGAAGCGGTTCGTGATTATCGACGCCGCGATGAACGACCTCATTCGCCCGGTGCTGTACGAGGCGTATCACGCGATCGTCCAGGTTGATCGGCGCAATGTCGGAAAGCTGATCGTCGCCGACGTGGTCGGGCCGGTGTGTGAGAGTGGAGATTTCCTTGCGCGTGAACGCGAGCTGCCTGAGCCCACGGCCGGCGATCTGCTGGCGGTTATGAGCGCGGGCGCATACGGCTTCGTGATGGCGTCGAACTACAACAGCCGTCCACGAGTGCCCGAAATACTGGTCAATGGAGCCGAAGCGCACGTGATTCGCGAGCGCGAGAGTTTTGAGGATCTGATTCGCGGTGAGAAAATCGTCGAGCTGAAGGCGCATCAGGCCGATTGATGGCGACCCTCGAATTCACCAAGATGCACGGATGCGGCAACGACTATATCTACGTCGTTGCGCTGAAGGCGCGGCCCGCCGATCCCGCGGCGCTCGCGCTGCGTGTGTCGGATCGGCACTTCGGAATCGGCGGCGACGGCTTGATCATGCTCGCGCCCTCGCGCACTGCCGACGTTCGGATGGAGATGTACAACGCCGACGGCAGCCGCGGCGATATGTGCGGCAACGGAATCCGCTGCGTCGCGCGGCTGGCATATGAACGCGGAATCGTCCGAAAGAATCCGATGGTGGTCGAAACCGACGCGGGGCTGAAAACGATCGAGCTTCGATTCGAGGCCGGCGCCGTCGCGGGTGCGACCGTGGATATGGGCGAGCCGATTCTCGAAGGGCGCGAAATTCCCGCCGCCGCCGACGGCCGAATAATCGGCTATCCGCTCGAAGTCGGCGGCCGCCGCGAGCTGATTACCGCCGTATCGATGGGAAATCCGCATTGCGTGGTTTTCGTGAATGACGACTCGATCCACAAAATGGATCTATGGGAGTTCGCGCGGCTCGGGCGGCAGTTCGAGACGCATCGGTTCTTTCCGCGGCGCGTCAACACAGAATTTATCTTGCCGCTCTCGCACACGCATCTGAAGATGCGCGTATGGGAGCGCGGCTCCGGTGAAACTCTCGCCTGCGGCACTGGGGCTTGCGCCGCGATGGTCGCGGCGGTGCTGACCGGACGCGCGGAGCGCAAGGCGACGGTCGAGTTGCGCGGAGGTAACCTCGAGATCGAATGGCGCGCCACCGGCGCCGGAGCAAATCGCGTCTTCATGACCGGAAACGCGGTCGAAGTGTTCAGAGGCCAGATCGATCTCGGCGCCGCCGAGATGATTCCGGTCGCGGATTAATCGCGGCAGATCGACGGATGCGGAGGATCGGCAGATGTTCAACGGAGCGCTGACTGCATTGATCACGCCGTTTCGCGACGGTGCGGTGGACGAACCCGCGCTGCGCGATCTCGTCGAATGGCAGATTCAAAGCGGTATTGACGCCCTGGTTCCGTGCGGCTCGACCGGCGAGTCGGCCACGCTTACGCATGAAGAGCATGAGCACGTTATCAAAATCACGATCGAGCAGGCGCGCAAACGTGTCCCTGTCATCGCGGGCACCGGATCGAACGCCACCGCGGAAGCGATTCGGCTGACCGCATCGGCGCGTGCGATGGGCGCCGACGCTGCGCTCTTGCTCTCGCCCTACTACAACAAGCCAACCCAGGAAGGCATCTTCAAGCACTACAAACTGATCGCGGCGACGGTTGATCTGCCGCTGTTCGTGTACAACATCCCGGGCCGCACCGCGTCCAATGTGATGCCTGAGACTCTCGCACGGCTGGCTGAGATCAAGAATATAGTGGGCGTGAAAGAAGCCTCGGGCTCGATGGATCAGGTGTCGGATATCATACGAATGTGCGGTGATCGCCTGACGGTGCTCTCCGGTGACGACGCTCTGGCGTTGCCGATCATGGCGCTAGGCGGAAAAGGCGTTATTTCGACCACCTCGAACGTGATGCCGCGTGAAATGCATGATCTTGCGGCAGCGGCGCTCGGCGGCGACTTCCAGCGCGCGCGCGAACTGCATTATCGGATGCTGCCGCTGCTGCGCAGCCTGTTTATTGAAACCAATCCGATTCCGCTCAAGTATGCGCTCGCCCTGATGGGCAAATGCGCGAACGAACTGCGCCTGCCGCTGGTCCCGATGACCGTGCCTGCGAGCGAGAAGCTGAAAGCGGCGATGAAAGAGCTGCGCCTGGTCTAGCTGCGGGGTTCCAGCAGCTCGTTCCGGTTCCCGAACGGATCGTCGATGTGGATTCTGTCATCGCCCTCAAGTGGCTCATCATCGGCCACGCCGCCTGAGCGCGCGCAGATCCTCGACGATCAGCGCGGGATGCGCTTTGCGCGCGGGTCCAGTCTTGCGTTGTGCACAAGAAAGGAGCCGGCTGAAAATTCAGCCGGCTCCTTGAGATTCATTTGATGTGAGCGTTTCGTTACTCGAACATCAGCACCGTACGCGCGACCTCGCCGGCCTTCATCGCGCGGAACGCCTCGTTGACATCCTCGAGCTTGCCGCGGCGCGTGATCATGTCGTCGAGATCGATTCGACCCTGGCGATAGAGATCGATAATTCGCGGCATGTCGATTCGGAAGCGGTTCGATCCCATGAAGCATCCCTGGATGCGCTTCTCGAACAGGAGCGAGAATCCGTCCACATCAACCTTCTGCCCAAGCGGCACCATCCCGACGATGGTCGCGATACCGCCGGGGCGCACCGATTCGTAGGCTTGCTCGGCGGCGACTTTGAGGCCGATCGCTTCGAATGAATAATCGACGCCGTCGCCAGTGAGCGCGCGAATCTGGTCGACCGGATTTCCCGCCGACGCATCGACCATGTGCGTGGCGCCGAGCTTCTTTGCGAGCTCGAGCTTGGTCTTGAATTTATCCACCGCGATGATCATCCGTGCGCCTGCGATGCGCGCGCCCTGGATGATCGCGAGGCCCACTCCGCCAGCGCCGAACACCGCCACCTGCGAGCCCGGTGAGACTTTCGCGGTATGCAGTGCCGCGCCGACTCCGGTCATGACGCCGCATCCAATTAGCGCGGCGCGATCGAGCGGCATCTCGTCGTCGATCTTCACCAGCGCGTTCTCATGCACCAGCATCTGCTCGGCGTACCCCGAAAGATCCGCGAACTGATTGACCATCTTGCCCTTCTGCGAAAGGCGCGGTTTGTCGCTCGATCCACGCTGCGTTGCGGATTTGTTCGAGCACAGGTTGGGATGGCCCGACATGCACTCTTCGCAGTAGCCGCAGAAAACGCTCAAGCACGCGATCACGTGATCGCCGGGTTTGAGATAGGTGACCTGCGCGCCGACTTTTTCGACGACGCCTGCGGCCTCGTGGCCGAGGATCGCGGGCGTCGGCCACATGTAGAGTCCGTCGATGAAGTGCAGGTCACTGTGGCACACGCCGCTTGCGACGGTGCGGACCAGAACCTCGCGCTCTTTGGGATTGTCGATTTCGACCTGCTCGATTGTGAGCGCCTGGCCGGGGCCGTGGTACATCGCTGCTTTCATTTTGATTGTGCTCCTGGTTTCGTAATGTCGCGCGTTACTCGAACATCAGGACCGTGCGCGCAACCTCGCCGGCTTTCATCGCGCGGAATGCCTCGTTCACGTCTTCGAGCTTGCCGCGGCGGCTGATCATCTCGTCGAGGTTAAGGCGCCCCTGCAGGTAGAAATCGAGATAGCGGGGCATGTCGATCCGAAAGCGGTTTGAGCCCATGTTGCTGCCCTGCAGCTTGCGCTCAGTCAGGAACATGTAACCGTCGAGCTCGACCTTCTGTCCGACCGGGATCATGCCGATCACGGTCGCGGTGCCGCCCGGCTTGAGCGCGTTAAACGCTTGCTCGGCCGCCTTTTTGAGTCCGATCGCCTCGAATGCGTAATCGACGCCGCCGCCGGTGAGCTTCCTGATCTCATCGACCGGATCGCTGCTCGACGCATCGACGGTGTCAGTCGCGCCGAGCCGCTTCGCCATCGCGAGCTTACCCTCGAACATATCGACCGCGATAATTTTGCGCGCTCCGGCAATCCGCGCGCCCTGGATCGCCGCGAGGCCGACGCCGCCGCATCCGAACACCGCGACCGTCGAGCCCGGCTCGACCTTGGCGGTATTGAGCACGGCGCCGACGCCGGTGGTGACGCCGCATCCGACCAGCGCGGCGCGGTCGAGCGGGATGTCGTCGCCGATCTTCACGATTGCATTCTCGTGCAGCAGCATCTGCTCGCAATAGGAGGACACGTCCAGGAACTGATTCATCAGCTTGCCTTTCTGCGACAGGCGGGGCTTGTCTTTCGGATCGCGCTGCGTCGCCGCCTTGTTCGAGCATCGGTTCGGATGCCCCGACATGCACTGCTCGCACATGCCGCAATACACGCTGAGGCACGCGATCACGTGATCGCCGGGCTTGACGTAGGTGACTTGGCGGCCCACCTCCAGGACGATGCCGGCGGCTTCATGTCCGAGCACCGCGGGTGCCGCGTAAGGGTACAGGCCATCGACGAAATGCAGATCGCTATGGCATACGCCGCTGGCGACGGTGCGAATCTTGACTTCGCGATCCTGCGGCTTGTCGAGTTCGATATCTTCGATACTGAGCGGTTGTTTGGGGCCATGAAACACGGCGGCTTTCATTCGAGCTCTCCTTCTCTGGAAAATTCTGCGCGACGTGGGTCGCATCTGGGGCGCGGGGAACACGCCTCTAACCTTCTTACTACCACATTGTTTGCGCTTTTCCACAGGCGCGAAACGAGCCGCGCGACGCGTGCTTTTGCTTCATCGGGGCCGCACCCGTTAGCCTTCTGGTATGCGCCGAACCACACATGTCTTCGCGGCAACTTTCATAGTCGCACTCATTTGCGCGTTCGCGCGTCCGGCGGGCGCGGAGATTGCCGCCGGGACCCGCGCGCGGATCGACGAAATCGCGTCGGCGCCGGTCTCGCGCGGCGAGACTCCCGCGATCATGGTCGGCGTCATCTCCGGCAGCGACCGCATGATCCGCGCCTTCGGAAGCACCGCGCCCGGCTCTGGCAAGCGGCCGACTGCAACGACCGAGTGGGAGATCGGATCGATCACCAAGACCTTCACCGCGATGCTGCTCGCGCTGTACGTTCAGCGCGGCCTGGTCCGTTACAAGGATCCGCTGCAGAAATATGTACCCGGCGGGATCGCGGTCCCAAGCTACGGCGGACGCCAGATAACTCTGCTCGATCTGGCCACGCATACCTCCGGACTTCCCAAAGATCCGAACCTGCGCGGCGTGCGCCATCTGGAGCCGGCTGCGATGTACCGGCGACTCTCGGCATATCGGCTCACTCGCGCACCGGGCCAGCAATTCGAGTACTCGAACTGGGGCTTCGCGCTGTTGGCGCATGCGTTGATGCGCGTGACAGGGGACGATTACCAGAACCTCGTCGAGCGCGAGATTTGCGCGCCGCTTGGGATGGTCGATACGCGAATCGATCTCACCCCGGCGGAACTCGCGCGGCAGGCGCAAGGCTATAGCCCGGAGGGATTTCCGCGGTCGCACGACAATGTGACTTGGCCCGCATTCAATGGCGCGGGCGCGTTGCGATCCACGATGGACGATCTGATGCGCTATCTCGCGTTCAACCTCTGCCAGACCAAGACGCCCCTTGACGCGCTGCTGCCCGATTTGCACAAGCGAAGGCATCGCGGCGGCCGCGCGGGAACCTCGGTCGGGCTTGCCTGGCAGATACTTCCGATGCGCGGAACGGACTGGAGCATCATATGGAAGAACGGCGCTGCGTCGGGTTTTTTCAGCTATATCGGTTTCGTCAAAGAGACCGGCACCGGTGTGATCGTGCTGGCGAATCGCAAGGCTTCCGTCGGGCATATCGGGACGCGGATCCTGCGGATACTCAATGGCGCCAGCAGTACTATTGAACAGCCACCAGAGCAGATCGACCAGAACATGGAGGCCGACGAGCCGCGGGATTAGCGATCGATCAAGGAAATGTGGTCGGCGGATTGAGCCCTGAAACCGGCACGCCGGAAATCGCAGTGGCGGCGGAACCCGCGCGCGCGTAGAGCAGCGTATCGGAGTCGCGGTAAATTAGCTTCCATTCCGGATGGCGCGCAATCACCTGAACGGCGCGATCGTCCGGCGGAAGCATTACGTAGTCATGCGGCCACCGCGTCAGAATCGCGTCGGCACCCGTTTGATCGAAATGAAATAGCATGAACGCGAGCAGTATATCTTGCGGATAGACAGTATCGTAGCGCCCGTCGATGAACACTTTCGACTCGGGCGACATGTGCCAGATCAGGTATTCGCCCCACAGGAAATTGTCGAGGATATTTCCATGCAAGCGGCGTGATTGCATGAACGCGACCGCGCCAGCCGGATAATGCTCTAGCGCCGTCAGCCGATTCGAGAAAAAACCGGTCCCGAATAGCATCGCGAAGGCGACAATCCCCAGCAATAGCTGATTCATAAGACTCGCGCGCGGCGCCGGCGCGGCCTCCTGCGGCGATGCGGGGATCTTCAGCCGCGCGGCTGCGATCGCGCCATGCCGTGCAAGCGGAGCTGCCATCGCAATTATCGCGATGGGCACATTTCTTATTGCCATGATTGCGGCTACGCACATGACCCCCGCGACTGCCAGCAACGGCAAGTCCTCCCAATCGTGCCAAATAGCCACTGCGATAGCTAGTGCCGCCATCAACGCGAGCGGTAGCGCATCGTATAGTGCGATCAAATATCCTCGATGAGTCTTTATCAGTGAACGAAATAACGGTTGCCAATCCGCGACCGCGATACGAGTGTATGGGTTACGCAGCGCGTGACCGACCGCTACCCAGGTTCCGATTCCGTAGGGCGTCAAGAGAGTCGCCGCGGTTGCGGCCACCGTAACTCCGGCCAGGGCAACTGTGCGCCAAAGCGTCCGCCCGCGCACCCAATCATGCGCTGCAGATACACCAGTGTAGGTTCCCAACGCGGCAATTCCGATGATGAAGCCGCCGTGAAGGTTCCCCCACAAGGCCAGAATCGGGATCGCAATCCACACGGCGCCGGCGCGCCGGTAAGTATCGCGCGCGAGAATGTATATCAAAATCGCGAACAACGCGAAGGTGAACAATTGAGGACGGAACTGCATATTCGGTGCAATGATCACTGCCTCGAGCAGCAGCACCACGAGCTGTGCCAGATCGGGCGCAGCGGTCTCGCCCTCGGCCAGCGCCACAAAGGCGACGGTCACCGCCGTAAGGCAGAGCTTCATCAGTTTTAGTCCGAACACGCCGAGTCCGTCGAATATGAACGCCAGGATCACCTCTGCCAGCCATTCGTGATTTAGCCACGGATGCCCAGGCGCGGAGTACGAATAAGGATCGTGAAGCACCAGATGGCCTTGCGCCAGGACTGCGCGGCCGAACGTGATGTGTCCCCACAGATCGGGGTCAGCCATGCGGACGCAATCGGCGATCGTAATCGCTACCAGCACGAGTGCCGGCGAATAATGAAACAGCGATCGGACGCGCGTCCGCGGCGGAGCCATCTCAGGGGAACTCCTGTTTGCCTGCTGTGCCGATCATCGGGACGCCCGGAATCCTGGACGCGGCCGAGTCCGCGCGCGCATACAGCAGCGAATCGCTATCGCGGTAAATGAGCCTCCATGCCGCAGCGTTCGCCATCACGGTGGCGGCGATGGTTTTTGGATCGATCAGGACGAAGTCGTTCGGAAAGTCGGCCAGCGTCCGCGGAGCGCCTTCGCGGCCGAACGCAAAAGCGAGGTAAGCGTCGATAATTTGCCGTGGATAGATCATCTCAAACCGGCTATCCAGAAAGACCTTGTCGCGGGGCCACTGGTGGAAAATGATGTAATCGTTCCACGAGTATTCGCAAAGCATATTGCCCGAAAGCTCGTGCGCGCGCATGAACGCGAGCGCGCCCGCCGGATATGGCTCGGTCAAACCGAGCTTCTTCGAGAACAACCCGGTCTCCGCCGCGAGTGCGACCGCCGCGAGCGCGACTATCACCTGACCAGCGAGAGTTGTTCCGCGCCGTGACGGAGCCTCGCCCGGGCGCGACGTTCGACGCGCGTCCAGCGCGAGCGTCGTGTGCCGCGCAAGCGGAATCATCGCAGCCATCATTCCAAGCGGAACGTTGCGCACATGAAGGAACGCGGCAGCCACAAGGACGCCGGCAATCGCGACCATCGGCAGATCGTCGGTGCTTGGCGCCAGGGCGATCGTAACCGCCGTTGCGAGAAAAATCCCGAACACCGAAAGATCGTAAAAGAAGGATAGGTGCGCGGCGTGGTATTCCCCGATCGTCGCTTTGATGAGCGGTTGCCATTCATTGATCGCGCCCAGCATCGAGGGGTTTCCGATAGTATGCAGAACACTCAACCAACTCCCGGCGCCGTACGGCGTGAACAATGTAGCTACGATACATGCCGAGGTAATCGCAGCCAGATGGAAAAATCGCGCACTGCCACGGCCTGCGACAATCTCCTGTCCGCCGCGCACGATTGTATACAAGCCCATAACTCCCAGCCCGACCACGAAACCACCGTGCAGGTTTGCCCACAACACGAACATTGGCACCGTGAGCCAAAGCATCGCGCGGCCGCGGAAATTGTCGCGCGCAAGCAGCATCAGGATTGCCGCCAGCAACAGGTAGGTGAAAATCTGCGGCCGGAACTGAATCTGCACCGAGATCCGGACGCTGGCCAGAAGCATGATTGCGACCTGGGTTACCGCGGAGGCTCCAGTCTCGCGCATCGCGGCAAACAGGATCAGCACGAGCGCCGCCGAGCACCCAAGCTTCATCAGCTTCAGCCCAATCACGCCGCCATGGACATAGAACCAGGCGATTACTACTTCGGATAGCCATTCGTGGCTTATCCATCGCAGTCCAGCTATAGAATACGAGTAGGTATCGAAGCGTGCGATATGCCCGCTAAACAGAATCTGCTGGCCGAACCGGAGATGCCCATACAAGTCGGGGTCGGCGACCCGGGTTGAGTCCATGATCATGATCGCTATCAGTACCAGCGCGGGAGAATAGCGAATCATAGAAACCGTGCGGGTCGCCGCGGCGGTAGAGATCGTCACGCGAGAATGTCCGCCGGGTTCATTAGGCGCGCGCGGAAAAACAAATCGTCTCATTGGAGAGAAGCACGCGGCCGCCGGATGCCTGGAAGTTTCGCGACGCCTCGCCGATAGCGGTCTTAACGCGAGCGCGCGTCTTGGGATCAAGCTTCGCCATCATCGCCTGCGCGCGGCCAACTTCGCTGCGAAACGCAACAAATTCCGCAGACGACGGAAACTCAAAGGTGACGATCATCGGCTCAATTGCAACGGAGTTGAACCCCGCCTGTTCGAGCGCTGATTTCAGAATCGAGGTGTCGGCCAGCCGCGTCGGTTCGAGCGCTCCGGGCGGCGGAGGTTTCAATCCCGCGATCTCGCGCACCGCATTCGCAGCCAGCGTGATCATCGGAACCTTGTCGCCGGAATTCCAAACCGCGGTTGCGAAACGCGCGCCCGGCTTCAGCGCGGTATGGATTGTCCGCAGCGTAGCCGTTAACTCGGGCATAAACATCAGGCCCCATCGGCACACGCACGCGTCGAAGCTCGCGGCGGGCAGCTTCATCGACTCGGCGTCCGACTCGACGAACTCGAGGTTCGTGAGCCCCAGCGCCTTTGCGCGCTCGCGCGCGATCTCGAGCATCCCTGGCGATTGATCGACGGCCACCACATGGCCCGATGCGCCGGCGACGCGCGCGGCCGTGACCGCCGGCTCGCCGTTGCCGGTGGCGATATCGAGCACGCGCGTGCCGGAGCGAACGCCAGCCAGGTCGACCAGCCGGTCGCTGACCTTCTGCGCGGCGCGCTCGAAAGTCGGCCACCATTTGTTCCATCCTGCCGCACTCTCGTCCCACATCGCGCGCTGGTCGCGTTTGAGCGAGCCCGGATCGGGTTTGCTTTCAGCCATAGCGGTTACTCCTTCGGGTCGATTTATATCTTCGGATTTATATCATCGGACTTATATCATCGCTTGAGGACAACGACACCGCGTGTGCGCGCGATGGTCGCAGAAAATTTCCCGGCTATGGCTGGCTGCGCGCCGTCGCGTCGCCGATCCTCGACCAACACGATACTCGGATTTCCGCCGCGCTGTGCGCGTTCGCGCTCGGCGGGCGGCAGGTAATAGCGCACCACCTCGACAGCGTATGCCGGCCGCGCGGATAGGGTGGCGCCGGGCGCGAGATTCTGCAGCGCGATTGCAGTCGCCTCTCGCCACTGGATGTCGTGCGGTTTGCGCGCGTAGCTAAAGATATGTCCGAGCGAGAGTGCGACCATCGCCGCAAGCGCGACGCCGCCTGCGCGTTTGGCGTCCAAGCTGCAAATACCAAGCGCAGCGAGAAAGTAGAGCGGCACGAAACATGACAGCACGTAGCGCTCGACCAGCACCGGCGTGATCGCGTAGGACGCGATCATCATCATGATGATCGGCGCCCACATCCAAACGAGTGCGAATCCAACCGCGTCGCGTGCCGCCCTCCATCCGCGAAATGCGCCCCCCGCCGCCAGCACCGCCAGCAGAGGAAACGCGAAGCTGCCTGCCGCCTTGTTGAACAGCGCGATTGGTTCCCACAGCGCGGGCCGCCCGATCCATTGGAGCATCCCCCGATCAAGCGCCGCGCCGCCATTGCGCAACTCCGCGAGCATCAGCGGCGCGAAAGCGGCGCCTGCGATTGCAAGGGCAATCGCGAGCTTCCACGCCCGCCGTGACTCCGGCGCCTTGGGAAGAAAGCCCGAGCGCGAAAGAAGGTACAGGAGCCAGATGGCTTCGGAAGCGGGAATCAGAATCGCGAAGAAGTTGACGGTCACCGCGGCGCCGGCCAGCGCTCCAGCGCCGGCGTAGTTGACGAGGCCGCCACGCCGCGCCGCGCGAATGAAGAATCCGATCTGCGCGAGCGTGACCGCCAGCATCATCGAGTACATCCGCAACTCGCGCGAGTATTTAATCGTGACGAGGCTGACGGCGAACAGCAGCGCGGCGATCGCGGCAGTCAGATTTGCGCCGCTACCCGGCGGATCAGTTACTCCTGGAGCGATCAACAATTCGCGCGCGACCCAGAACACCAGCAGGATCGCGAGCGTGCCGAAAAGCGCGGACAGCGAACGCAACGCCACGATTCCGTCACCGAACATCGCGATCCACCAATGCAGCAGAACCTCGTGCGCCGCGATCTTGCCGGGATTGAGCTGTTCTCCGAGCGCGATAACCTGGGCGACATTCGGGGCGGCGGCGGCGGTCCAGGTGGCGGCTTCGTCGGCGGACATTTCGTTGGCGCCCAAGTCCGCGAAGCGCAGAAGCGCTCCCGCGGCCAACGCGAGAATCAAGATCAGCAGCCAGAGCCTGCGCATGGAAAGGATTGGTTCGCGAGCGATTGCTTGGTGCGGATGCGCGGCTCTGCTCAGAGTCCCTTTTTCAGTTGCGGCGCGGGACGGAAACCCACCGTGCGCATCGCGGGAATCGTCATCGTGGATTTAGTCCGCGGATTGTATCCCGCGCGTGCGCGATGGCGCCGTACCGTGAAGGTGCCAAAGCCCGGCACCCAAAAACGCTTGTCGCGCCGAATCGACCGCGCAATCTGCTCGAACGCAAGGTCGATCGTACTCTCGACGGACTTGCGCGGCTGGCGCGATACCCGCGCAACGGCATCGATCAATTCCGCCTTGGTCATCGCCGGTTCCTCCCGCGTGATCAGTATGGCAGAACCAGTTGAGGGGCAAACGCCGCCGGCGGCGCAAAAGCAACGTGGTTTCTCAGCCCGCCGCTCCAAGCTTCTCCGCCTCGCGCCAGATTAGCCCCCAGCGCACGCCCTGGTCGCTGACGATGGCCTCGCTTGCTCCGAAGCGATTCATCAATTGGAGCAGGATCATCGAGCCCGCGTAGATCACGTCGGCGCGTCCTTCGGCCAATCCCGGCAGCTTGCGGCGTTCGGCGAGCGGGCGCGAGTGAAACATCCCGACCACGCGCTCGATCTCTGCGCGCGCGAGCGAGTGGCCGTGCACGATCGCGGCGTCGTACTCGGTCATCGCAAGCGCGACCGCGCAGATCGTGGTGGCGGTGCCCGCGATTGCGACCATCTTCGCCGGCTGGAATTTCCACCGCGTCGTGTCGATTGCGGAATCGATCGCGGCGGCCAGCTCGCGCACCTCGGCATCCGACGGCGGGTCGCTGCGGATGTAGCGCTCGGTCATTCGCACTGAGCCGATCTGCAGGCTCACCATTTCGAGCGGATGACCGGGCTCGGCGCGGATCAGCTCGGTCGAGCCGCCTCCAATATCGACGATCAGAATCGGCAGCGATGGGTCGAGCGCAAGCCCGCGCGTCACCGCCAGATGCGACAGGCGCGCTTCCTCGAGGCCCGAAATCATTTCGAGATCGACGCCGGCGCGCGCGTGCACACGCGCGATAAATTCGTGCCCGTCGGCCGCGTCGCGCAAAGATGCAGTGCCGGCGGCGACAAAACGTTCGACGCCGAGTGCGCGCGCGCCAGCGGCGAACTCCACGATTGCGGCAAGCGTGCGCGCGGCGGATTCGGGATCGAGGCGGCCATTCTTGTCCACCCCTCGTCCGAGCCGCGTTATTCGAGAGCGCTCCAGGAGCGCGCGCGGCGGTCCGCTGGCTTCGAGCTCGACTGCCAGCATCAGGACCGTGTTGGAGCCTACGTCGAATGCGCCGAGCCTCATAAGGCGTTCGCTGCAAGTTCCGCGGAGTGCGGTTCGAGCGCGTGCATCGCGATCCAGCTATCGATCGCGGCGAGCGCCCGCTCGCCCATCGCGGTTTTCTTCTCGCGTGCACGTGCGCGAAAGTTCAGGTCCGGCATGAGTCCGTAGTTGGCATTCATCGGCTGGAAGTAGCTCCGCCCAGGGTCGGTAACATAGGCGACCAGCGAGCCGAGCGCGGTCTCGCGCGGCGGCGCAAGCAGCGGACGATCCGCGATGAGCCGCGCCGCGTTGATCGCGGCGAGCAGTCCCGCGGCGGCCGATTCGACGTAGCCCTCGACGCCAATCATTTGTCCCGCAAGGAACAAATCGTCGCGCGAGCGCAATTGCAGCGTCGGACGGAGCAGGTGCGGCGAATCGATAAAAGTATTGCGATGCAACGAGCCCAAGCGGACGAATTCCGCGCGCGCAAGCCCCGGAATCATGCGCAATACTCGCCGCTGCCCGGGGTATGTCATTTTAGTTTGAAAGCCCACCATATTGTAGATGCGCCCCGCGTGATCGTCTTGCCGCAGTTGTACGACTGCGAATGGCCGCGTTCCGGTGCGCGGATCGGAAAGCCCCACCGGACGCATCGGCCCGAACGCAAGCGTCATCGGCCCGCGCCGCGCCATCTCCTCGATCGGCATGCAGCCCTCGAAGTACACGGGCTTCTCGAACCGATGCAGAGCGATCTGTTCCGCCGCGGCGATCGCCTGGATGAACGCATAGTACTCGGCCTCAGTCATCGGGCAGTTGATATAGTCGTCGCCGCCGCGTCCGTAGCGCGACGCGCGAAATGCGATACCCATGTCGATCGAATCGGCGGAGACGATCGGCGCGATCGCGTCATAGAAATAAAGGTTGCGCGGCCCGATGAGCGCGTTAAGCGCGTCGCCAAGCGCCGCGCTGGTGAGCGGCCCCGAGGCGATAATCGCGGGACCGGCGGGAATCGCGGCCGCCTCGGCGCGAACAATCTCGACGCACGGATGCGCGCTGAGCGTAGCCGTGATCAAGCCCGAAAAATCCTCGCGATCGACCGCTAACGCCGATCCCGCCGGCACCCGCGCGCGATCGGCTGCCGTTATCACGAGCGAGCCGAGCCGGCGCATCTCTTCTTTCAGTACGCCGACCGCGGTCTCGAGTCCCGCGTTGCGCAACGAGTTCGAGCAGACCAGCTCGGCAAAGTCAGCCGTCTGATGCGCCTCGGTCATCTTGATCGGGCGCATCTCAACCAGGCGCACACGCACTCCTCGCCGCGCGAGTTGCCACGCGGCTTCGCTGCCGGCCAGTCCCGCGCCGACGATGGTTACGCTTTTTTCGGACATGATAAGCACGACGATCGTGCCCCGTTTGAGCGCGTCTGTAAACCGCTGCTTGGCGCGTCATGCTGGGTGCGGTTGCTCTCGGCCTGCGCGGACACTAGCATCCGGTTTCGCACGATTCCGCTACGCGGCCGCAAGGCATATGCAGGAGGCTACGAGATGAAACGCAGTCCCGCTCGACGCATCGCCGCAGCCACTTCAATTCGCGCAGCTCACCACGCGGGCACGCGCTCCAATCGTCGTGCGGCACGTGGGCGGGTGCTCCTGATGGTCGGGACGCGCAAGGGCGCGTGGCTATTTTATTCCGACCCGGACCGGCGCAAATGGACCATCGACGGGCCGCACTTCCTCGGCCATATCGTCAATCATCTGATGCTCGATCCGCGCGACAGTGGGACGATGGTCATGGCGTCGAAAACCGGTCATCTCGGACCAACGATTTTCCGCTCGACCGACATGGCGCGCACCTGGTCCGAGGCCTCGCGTCCCCCCGCGTTTCCAAAAGCACCGGAGGGGCAGCGCGCGCTCGCGGTCGATTACACCTTCTCGCTCGCGTCCGCGCATCCGAGCGAACCGGGCGCATGGTACGCGACGACCTCGCCACCCGGGCTCTTCCGCAGCGAAGACGCCGGAGTGACTTGGGCGCAGGTCGCGGGATGGAACGAGCATCCGAAATACTGGCAGTGGAACAATCCCGATGCGGGCACGCCCGACGGAGCGATTTTGCAATGGGTGACGATCGATCCACGCGACCGTGCGCACATGTATATCGTCACGTCGGAGGGCGGAGTGTTCGAGTCGTTCGATCAGGCGGCTTCATGGAGCCCGCTCAACAAAAACGTCGAGGCGAACTTCATGCCCGATCCGCATCCGGAGTTCGGACAGGATACCCACTGCCTGCAGATGCATCCGGCCGCGCCCGATCGCCTCTATCAGCAGAGCCACTGCGGAATTTACCGGCTCGATCGTCCGGGCGACGAATGGGTTCGCATCGGGCGCAACATGCCGCCAGAGATTGGCGATATCGGATTTCCGATCGTGCTGCATCCGCGCGATCCCGAGCGCGCCTGGGTTTTTCCGATGGACGGCACCACCGTATGGCCGCGCACCAGTCCGGGCGGCCGGCCCGCGGTTTATCGCACCACAGACGCGGGCGAATCGTGGGAGCGGCAGGACCGCGGGCTTCCGCGGGAGCAGGGATGGATGACGGTGAAGCGGCAGGCCTTTACTGCCGACGATCGCGATCCGCTGGGACTCTACTTTGGCACCACCTGCGGCGAGCTATGGGCGAGTGTCGATGAGGGTCGGCGATGGCACCAGCTCGTGGCGCATCTGCCGGAGATTTTTTCGATCGAAACGGCGGCGGTTGCATGATGCGCGTGCTAATTCCAAGCCAGCTCCGCTCCTACACCCACGGCGCGGCTGAGGTTGCTGGTGCGGGCAACACGCTCCAGGAGCTGACGAAAAACCTCGACGCCGCGTTTCCGGGACTGCGCTTTCGGATTATCGACGAGCAGGATCGAATTCGCCGCCATATCCGGATCTTCGTAAACGGCGAACAAGCGACCGCGCTGTCGGCCGCGCTGGCGCCGGGCGACGAAGTTCAAATCGTCGGCGCTCTGACTGGCGGGTGATCGCGCGCGATTGTTGCCCGTCCGCCAACGCGCTACAACAGTTGCGATTCGCAACCGTCAGGAGGACTCTTCATGACCACGCTTTATGGAACTTCACAATCGCGCGCGCCGCGCTCCCTATGGGCGCTGGAAGAACTCGGCGTCAAATACGAGCACGTTCCGACCAACGCCTCGGGCGACACTCGCAAGCCTGATTTTCTGAAAATCAATCCGAACGGGCACATCCCCACGCTCGAGGACGGCGGACAAATCTTCTGGGAGTCGATGGCGATAAATCTGTATCTCGCAGAGAAGTACGGGAAAGCGCCGATGTGGCCGGCAACGGTAGCCGATCGCGGACACGCGGCCCAGTGGAGCTTCTGGGCGATGACCGAAGTCGAGCCGCCGCTGATGACGATCCTGGGCCACAAGCTGTTTCTGCCCAAGGAGCAACGCAGCGAAAAAGCCATCGCCGACGCGACGGCAACGTTAAACGCGCCGCTGGCGGTCCTCGACGCGCACTTGAAAGGAAGGCAGTATCTGCTCGGCAGCGATTTTACGATAGCCGATCTCAACGCCGCTTCGGTGCTCAGCATGGCGGCGTTCGCGCAGCACGACATCTCCAGCACGCCGACCGCCAAGGCCTGGTTCGAGAAGTGCGTTTCGCGGCCCGCCTTTCAGAAGGTGAGCCAGATGAAATAATCTGCGCGAGCATACAAACAAAGTAGCGAGCGGCCGCCGCGAAGAAATTCGCGGCGGCCGTTTTCCATCGCAGTTGATTCTAAAGCGGCGGAGGTGCCGCCGTCGCTCGGGGCGACGGCGTCGGGCTCGGGTCTGGCGCGGCAATTGCCTTGATTCCTTCCCAGTACGGACTGCGCGCAAGTTGACGGCGAAACTCCGCGAGAAAACGATCCTTGCCATGAATCCGTGCCGGCCACGCCAGGTCCGCAAATTTTTCGGCGAGCTCGGGATGCCCCGAATAGATCAGATTCAGCATGTCGCCCCATAGCTCACTCGGGATCTTCGCGTCGGGCCAGATGCGGAATGGATCGGCGTAGTTCGCCGCCATCGCATCGACTCGCGTGTTGTTCGCCTTGCTCTCGAGCTGCGCCGGCGTCGGCGCGGGCTCGCGCATCAGGTCGGTCGCGACCCGCCATCGGCCATCGCGATACTCGAGGATCACCAGCGGCGCCGGCGAATCGGCGAAATCGGTATGCCATCCGGCGAAGGTCCAATCGTGCACCACGAGCTGCACGCCGCGGCCCGATTCCAGACGCACGAAATGGGGACTCTGATGGTCGTCGTTGCGCAATTGGATTTTCCCGAGAGAGCGGAATTTCGGCTCGAGCTCGAACATGTAGAACGTCAGGCAGCATTGCGCGTTGCCGCTGCTTCCGGTGACGACCAGATCCGGATGCCCGTCGCCGGTGAGATCGTGCCCCGGTGTCAGGAATTTTTCATCGTGATCGTCGGGTGCGAGCGCGCCCACCCTCAGGACCGCATCGCACAGCGGACGGCTGGTGTACTCGAGATGAAACCCGCGCTTGATTTCGAAGTACGCGCCACCGCATCCGTGCTCGTCCCGATAGATCGATACGTCGTAGTCGAGCACCTGGGTTTCGGATTCGAGGACCGGGCCAGACGGCCGTGGCGCAGGCGTGGGATGCGGATGATGGCGCTGGCGCGCAGTGGCAGCCGCGGGCGCAAATATCAACGCGGTGGCAATACCGGCGGATGCGAGCAAAATCGACCCGCGAGCGATCGCGTTAGAAAGACGGCAGCACAGTCGAGTCGGATCGGTCATGGCGAACGCACAGCATTATGCCTGCTCGCGGCCAAAATCCGAACCATTTTTTAGATCCCGTGCCTGGTTTCTGATTTCTCGCCTGTGCGAGGCGAGGAATCAGGCGACGGGCGGTGGATCGGCTAAAATCACTTTCCTTTCCCCGACAACTTGATCACCTGCGGCCGGTTACTCGCGTTGTCCTCGATGGTCAGGGTGCCAACCTCTTTTCCCAAGCGGTTCGGCTGAAATTCGGCTTCGATCTTACATGTTTGCTTTGGCGCGAGTGTCCTGATGCTCGAGAAGCAGGTGGTCCTGGAAGCGACATAGCCAAAGTCCGCTGAGAAGGTGAAGTTCGTCAAAGTGATAGTTGGGCCACCCTTCCTCGCCGGATTGTGCAAAATTATCGCCTTTGCTTTGCTCGTCGATCCCACCGGC
Source organism: Binataceae bacterium (SeqCode) (assembly GCA_050736695.1). Lineage (GTDB taxonomy): Bacteria > Desulfobacterota > Binatia > Binatales > Binataceae > JBARDN01. Next base: position 36,861 of record JBOHWH010000179.1, read on the forward strand.
ACCTTCGGGAATCTAACTACTTTCGGTGTGACCCTGAGCGCCACCGCCACCGGCGTCGGAGTCGGAGTCGGCGTCGCGGTCCCGGTTGGAGTAGCGGTCGCCGTAGGCGTAGCAGTCGCCGTCTGCGTGGCAGTAACGGTGGCGGTTGGTGTAGGCGTCGTAGTTGCGGTCATCGTCGGAGTCGCCGTCGCGGTAGAGGTTGGTGTCGGCGTACTAGTTGCGGTCATCGTCGGTGATGCAGTTGCGGTTGCGGTCGCAGTCGGAGTTGCGGTCGCCGTCGCCGTGGGCGTAGCAGTCGCGGTCGCAGTCTGCGTCGTAGTCGCCGTCGGCGTGGCAGTCGCCGTCGCGGTAGAAGTTGGTGTCGGCGTACTAGTTGCGGTCATTGTCGGTGATGCAGTTGCGGTTGCGGTCGCAGTCGGAGTTGCGGTCGTCGTCGCCGTGGGCGTAGCAGTCGCGATCGCAGTCTGCGTCGTAGTCGCCGTCGGCGTGGGAGTCGCCGTCGCGGTAGAGGTTGGTGTTGGCGTACTAGTTGCGGTCATCGTCGGTGATGTAGTTGCGGTTGCGGTCGCTGTCAGAGTCGCGGTGGCAGTGGCGGTCGGCGTCGATGTCTCCGTTGGCGTATTGGTTGCGGTCGCCGTCGCGGTCGCAGTCTGAGTCGGAGTCGGAGTCGGAGTCGCGGTTGGAGTGGAGGTTTCAGTCGCGGTCGCCGTGGCGGTTGCAGTAGCCGTTGGAGTTCCAGTCGGCGTTGCAGTTGCGGTTGGAGTTGAGGTTGCGGTCGCCGTCCTAGTCGGAGTGGTGGTCGCGGTCGCGGTAGAAGTTGGTGTCGGCGTACTAGTTGCGGTCATCGTCGGTGATGCAGTTGCGGTCGCGGTCGCCGTGATGGTCGGAGTTGCGGTGGCGGTCCGAGTCGCAGAGATCGTAGGAGTGGCGGTGCGCGTAGGAGTGGCGGTGCGCGTAGGAGTCGCGGTGATAGTAGGCGTAGTAGTCGGAGTCGCCGTCGGCGTCTTGGTTGTGGTCGCAGTCGTCGTGGCCGATGCCGTTGCGCTTGGCGTCGCGATCGTCGTCGGAGTTACGGTCATGGTGGTGGTCGGCGTCGCAGTGATAGTAGGAGTCGGCGTTGCAGTCGCGGTTGCGGTCGGCGTGACAAGAGGAATCAGCGCGATACCATGCGGCGCGCGCAGGTTGGTGTTGAGGCCCGCGATCGTTGAGATAACCGCGCCCGTGCTGCCGTTGTAATTGGTGACATTGGGATTGGGCGCGATCGTGAAAACGGAAGCTTGGCCTTTGGTTCCGGTTACAGGCCAGTTCGTGCTCGTCGTTTCACCGTCGATATTCCCGCTCGTGAGATTGACGAAATAGGCATACGCGGCGTTTGATTGCCCCGAGTTAAAACTGTCGCCGTTCAAAGCGGTGTAGCTGTTGGCCGGAGCGCCGATCGTCGCGCCCGACGGATTGGACATCCACCCCAGCGCGATTTCAATCTGATTGGCCTCTTGCATCGCGCCGGTCGTGCCGGTGCCGAGCGGCGTGGCGGAGAAACCGGCAGAGGCTTTCTGATCGACGTGCGCGCTCAGTCCCATGCCTGACCACTCTGAGACCTGCGCGTCCGCCCAGCATTGCGATCCCGAGCCGCCGGCGTAGGTTATGGTTACCGTCCGCGCACCCGCGGCCACATCGGGGCAGATGTAAACGCTCTGTTGCGAAGTCGCAGAGGCCTGTTCTGATCCGGATGCCGGACAGGTATCGCCGTTGGAGTTGGTCACGCTGCTGACGGTCGGGCTGGCGCTCGCGCCGAACAGTTGTACCGCGACAATCAGAGCGTTGCCTGCCGCCGGCGCGTACGAGGCGCTGGTGATCGAACCCGCGCAATTCGCAAGTGCATTATTGAACGCGGCGGTCTGGCCCACGAACGCGAGATTGGCACTTCCCCAATCGTTCCCGACCCAGAGGTTGCCCGCCGCATCGAGCGCATTGCCAACCGGTGTGTTTACGGTACTGTCAGTAATGGTCTGGAGCGGAGTGCAAGAGCCGCTGGTGCATAGCGCGGGATTGAACTCAAGAATCTCGCCCGGATCGGTGCCCAGCGATGCGCCGTTGACCCAGTAGTAGCCGGAACTGGCGATCGCCAGGTCCAGTTGCCCATTGGCGATCCCGGGACTGGAAAACTGAAACAGTGGGGCGACATTGCCGGACGCGCCGGCAGGAAACACTTTAAGGTAGGCGCCCGGGTTATCTCCAGTCACAATGATTCGGCCGGTCGCGTCGATCGCGACCGAATAGACTCCGTTGAGTTGTGTCGCCGAGCCGTGGATCACGTTAAAGGGCGCCACGTTACCGCTGCCGCCGGCGAGCAGCGCGGCGACCTGAGCGGCGCTGAATTCTACGATCGAGACACCGCCGGAGTTCGCCCCCCACAGATTGCCGCTGCTGTCGAACCTCAGCCAATGGATGATGTTAAAACCGGTATTCGAGCCTGAGAACTGATGAGTCGCCGCGGCAGTATACGGGGTTCCGGTGGTGCCCGCGGGAAATTCATAGATCGCATTTTTACCGTCGTCCGCGACCCAAATATTATTTGCCGCATCGAGCGCCACGCCGTGCGATCCGTACGTGCCAAATGAGCTCGAAGCGATCGTTCCGCTCGGCGTCACGTTGCCACTGGACGCGGTTGAGAAAATGAACACCGATTTCTGAACCGGATCGGCGACATAAAGCGTCTGCGGTATCGCGGGAGATGCCGGGCTTGCCGCAGTGGCCGCAGACGGATTCGCGGTTGCGTCCGCTATCAAGGTTGTGAAGGCCGCCGGAGTGGAAGTCGCAGCCGGTGTGACAGTCGCGGTCACAGTCGGAATCGCGCTCGCAATCTGATTAGGCGTTGGCGCGGAAGCTGCCGTAACAGTCTGATACGGAATCGGGGTCGCAGTCGCTCTTGGCGTGGAGGTCGCGATCGCAGTCGGTGTGGCGTACGCAGTCGTAGTCGGCGCTAGTGTCGCAGAGGCGGCGCCGAATGCCATCACGAGGTTGTATGCGTTTACGGAGCCGAGTCCCGTCGTAAAATCCCAGCCGATGGTTGCGGGATAGGCGGGTTCGAATGCGGAATCTGACGTTGACAGAACTCCGTACGCGCCCGACGGAGCGTAACAGTTATGCCTCCCGGCGCACGGTATGCCCGTGTCACCCTGGGTCACATCATAAAAGATGCAGGAGCTGGAGACCGCGTTGCCGAGCGACGAATTGCACGACGCGGAGCCGCTGGCGCCGTACTCAGCAGCCGCCAGTGAGTAATAGGCGAGATTTGGGTTGCCCTGCCTGCCGCCGGTGTGCTGATTCACCAAAGCCTGAATGCCGGCCATGATCGGCGCCGCAAATGACGTCCCGCCTTTTCCGGTCACACATCCGCCAACCTCGGAGCCGGAATCGCAGAATACGTAAGAGTGTCCCCACGGGCCGTTCGAAGCGAACAGCGACACGTCAGGCAGATCGCGTACCCCGTCTTTCGGATTGCCAAGCACCGATTGCCACGATGGTTTTGGGTACCCTTTGCAGCTGCCGCTGACGACACCGCCAACCGACGGGGCCCCGCTCGCGCATCCGCTTGGGCCGCCTCCGCCTCCGACGATACTCAAACCCTTCTGGCCGGCATTGCATAGACTCTGGAAGCCAAAGGTTGGCGGGTAGCCCAGGAAAGAAGCAATCAAGGCGCTGCCACAAGAATCGTTCCATGCGATCTCCGGAACATAGGACAGTGCCGACGCGCCGGCTGCTCCGTTCGTCGAGCTCCAATAGGTACTGGACGTGCCCGTAAAGGTGTCTCCGAAATCGGTGCCGCCCACTGCCACGTTATAGGGAGTGGAGGCCGAGGCGTTGACCGTGATTCCATGGGTCGCCACGTTATCGCCAAGGCTTTGGTCCGCGAACGCCGCGGCGGAATCTCCCGACGCAACAAATACTGAAACCCCTTGTGCCACTGCCGACTGGTACAAAGAACTGATTGCGGCATTGAAGGTTGCGCCCATCAGGGTCTCGGCCACGCCGTAGCTATTGCTGACGACGCCCGGCGGCGTGCGGCTCGAATTGAGCAGATTCTCAAGCGCAAGCAGTTCTCCGAAGGTGGCGCTGGTGTCGGCGCAAGACACCGCAACGATAGCGGCGCTGGGCGCCGCCGCGCTCGCCCATTGCGCATCGAGATTCGCTTGCGCCTCGTTTCCAGCGATGACACCGGGATTGGCGCATCCGCCAGGATGGATCTGCAGAAACGACCCGTCTGGAAACCCCGCCGCAAGACCGTAGGTCGAGCGGAACGTGCTCCAGTCGCCGGTGCTGAACACGTTAGCGTCCTCGACAACCGCGATCGTCTGACCTTGCCCCGACAGACCGGCCGCGAAAAGCGGATTCAGGTTGTAGATGATCGCAAGGTCCGCAGGCGTCATCGCGAAGCAGCTGGTTCCGAAAGGCGCGTTGCTGCAACTGAATGTGAAGTCGGGCAGCCTAGGAAACCGCGGATGCGGCCGGAAGTCGTTGAGTGAGACGACACCGACTATCGCGGGCGCCATCGCAGCCGGCAGCTCGGGGTCGCTCATGTTGGCGATATGCATTTTTCCATTCACGTCGAGATTGTGAATCTCGGTGTGGAATGCCTCGCTCACATCGGCCGCCGTCCCGGAAAAATCTATAACCATCCGATTCGGATAAACCTGGTTGATGATAAAACCGTGCGACTTCAGCCATCCGGTGATCTTGCCCAAGTCTTGCGGCGACGATCCGTATTTCTGCCCAATCTCCGGCGCCGTCATCCAGTGGTGGTATCTGGGCGACCTTGGATTTTCGAGCTCATCGAGAAATCGTTCGAACGCCTGCTCGCGTTCAGGTGAACGGCGCAACTGGAGCAGGATGTGATCCATCGGGAAGTCGGCGGCGACCGGACCACGATCGTTGGCCGCAGTCGCTTCCGGACGCGTGCTACCGGCGACAGTGACCACAGAAGCGTCGTCGACCTCCTGCGTGATCAGAGTGCGCGGCCGCGATCCCGCACGCGCAGGATGCCGATATGCAGCCGCTGCCGCTACGAGAATCGCGCAGCACAGAAGCACGAAGACATGCTTCATCGAAGAAGTTTCATTGGAGAATATTTGAGTTTCACCCTGCTAGGTTCGGAATGAGTGATTCGGGCGCGCAATGAACGCGCATACTTGCCCCTTTTGGCGCTGTACAGATCGGCTAAGCCATAACAAATCTGTCAAAACACTTCAACACTGGCGGCTAACCAATTGATCTAATAGAACGCTTAATAAAACCTAATGATCATGGCTAGATGCTAAAGCGAATTATGAGCCAGGCGTATCTCCGCACGTTGGAGCGACGCGCACGCATCGTGGTCCGCATTCTTGAGGAGACTGTCGATTTTATCTAAACAGCTGTGATTCCGAACGCGCAGGCGAACGATCAACGCGACGCGAGTCTCTGCAGATCCAGTGAACTTGCCTTACGTCATTTCGACCGCAGGGAGAAATCCCGCGCGCAGGGCTGCTGCATGTGGCGTCGGCGCCGAGCATGGGCGCCTCGGGATTTCTCGCCCAAGGCTCGAAATGACGACCCCAGGAAATCGCCCGCGCCGAGGTACTTATCCTGCCGATGCCGCGCCCTGGATTATTGACAGTTTCAGGCGGAATTATTTTCCCGTCCCTGACACCGAAATGCGTTGCGGTTGGTTGCTGGCGTTGTCCTGGATGGTGAGCGTTCCGGTCTCCTTGCCGGCACGGCTCGGCTGAAATCCGGCTTCGATCACACACTTTTGTTTGGGCGCCAACGTTACAATGCTGGTAACGCAGGTGGTGCCGGAAGTGAAATAACCGAAGTCAGTTGAGAAGGCGAAGCTCGAAAAAGTAATCGATGGGCCGCCTTTTTTTGCAGGATTGCTCAGCGTGATCTTCTTGCGTTTGCTTAGCGATCCCACCGTCACCTTCGGGAACGTTACTTTTTTCGGTGCGAACTTCAGCGCCACCGGGACCGGCGTCGGCGTAGGTATCGTGGTCGGAGTCGGCGTCACTGTCGGTGTGCGTGTGGGAGTCGCGGTCGCAGTTGGTGTCGCGGTAATCGCGGGCGTAGGGGTTGGTGTCGGCGTGGGAGTTGGCGAGGCGCCGGCCACGTTCACGGCGACAGGTTGGGATGCGATGCCATTTGCGACAACGACCAATGTGCTCGAACCAACGCCCGTGCCTGCCGAAACATCGAATTCGGTGGTGACCGGCGCGTCGCCCGTAGCGACAGCCATGGTGCTGTGGCCATGACTACGAGCATAGGAGACTTGGCCGGTCGCGACATTGGTTATTCGCACTAACGGATAGTTTGTGGCGGCTTGGTAATCGTCTCCGTACCCGACTGCTTGTGACAGGCCGTTAAACTGTGTGCCCGTCAATTGGTAATTTGTGCCGCCAACGTTTACTTGAGCAGGGTAGTTAGTGATAGTGGGCGCCCAGGAAGAATTTGGTGTTCCCGCAGGCGTATATATCTCGACATAGTTATATTCGTTGGTATAGAGAACCTTCCCAGTGGGGAGCACAAGCAGCCGTCCCTCGTACGATGGAACGTCGGGCGCGTAGGTCGAGTCGGCAACTCGAGTCAAGCTGGTTCCATCGAATTCGAAGAACTCAGTCGGTGGAACCCACTCGCAGGTGCTCTGGCTATCAATTGGACTGGCGGTGACGAGCACGTTGCCGTCCGGCAGTAGCGCTGCGGGAGCGTCGGCCGCCACCATTTGCTCGGTGACATCGGAAATAGTACAGCCGTTGCCACTGTAGGTTTCCAGGTAGGTCGGGAAAGTCGGTCCGCTGCTCCATGTAGCGTTGTTGGTATCGAAAATATCGTTGAAGCCGGTAGCTCCTTCAGCGAAGACCGTGCCGTCGGGACGCAAGATGGACGGTCCGATTTCGTCGTAAGTTGTAGTGCCGTATTGGAGAAGAACCAGAGGGTCCGGTGCGGTCCCGGCGCTGCTCCATGCTTGCCCGGTGGGACTATAGGTAAGCGCGGGAGTCTCGGTACCATCAAGCGAATTATAAATTTCGAGAGTCAGGATCGTGGCGTTGGGAAGCAGCGTCCACCCTTCTTCATCATTATACGGGTCGGCAGGCGACTTACCGGAGGGGGTAAAGGGAGTATTAAAGGTCGGCGGATTCGTGTTGACGTTTAATGTGGCGACTTGGTTGCTGAAGGGATCCGCCATCATAAAGGTTCCGTCAGGCAGAACGGCCGATTGAGCGTCGCCTATCTGGGACCATCCACTAGGGGCGGTGACACACGCCCAACTGTTTGCGACTGGATCGTAGATCGCGCCCTGATTCGTCCAGACCTCGTTGTCGTAACCTTGGCTACTCAGGTAATCGTAGTAGTAGTCATATTCGCCACCAATCATGATGAACCGGCCGTCAGGCAGCACCGCCGATGCATAGTAAAGAGGGGAATAGACCAAGTATTGCCCTTCATAGCCATTGTAGCAATTTGGCGGAGACGCCACTTGGCTCCAAGTTCCATTTACGTAGCTGCCCGTGCTGTCGGGTGTGAGCTTCCACCAGCCGACGTTCGTCAAATTGGCATCTTGGGCGAGAACCGTGCCGTCGGTTAGCAGAAATACGCTGGCGGGATGAAATGACGGTTGATTGTTCAGCGGTGTCCAAACGCCCGATGACACAGTAGATGCACCGCTGAGAAGTTGCGAAGTCGGCGCATTCGCAGGCGGCCGCGATTCAAGCCGCATGCCTGATGGAATCGGAATCGGGCGAGGCGGAGGAGTAATCGCCGGCAGCGATTGGGCGTGCGCCCCTTGCGTCATAACGATCAGCAAGAAGAAGGCAGTCAGCGCTCCGGTGACGTACGGCCTGACTGCGTTTGCGAGTGATCCGGGCCTATTGTTCCAATCGGATGACGTCGTCCTGTCTCCGCCAGTAAGATAATGCCATAACATATAACAGTGTTTAACGAACGCATCAACTGGTTGTCGGCAGGACATGACTACTGGGATGCCTTTTTATCTCCATAGTATGTGTGGCTAAATCGTATGGATAAGAGATAGAGAATTCGCGATCACAGCCCAACAGAAGCGGCGCGCGCGTCTCGTTCAGGGCGAGGAATCGAATGTGCGGCGCTATGCGCTGTGAGGGGCTGTAGCCGGGGGCGAGACGTTGGGAGTTTCTGGCGCGACCGGCGCGGGGACTTTGTAACCGCATTCCGCGTTGGCGCACTTCCAGACGGTGCCGTCGCGCTTGGTGGTTTTTTCGACCAGGTAGTTGGCGCCGCATGAGGGGCATGCCTGCGCAAGGACTTTATCCCACGCCGCGAATTTGCATTTCGGGTAACGGCCGCATCCGAAGAACAGCTTACCGCGGCGGCTGCGACGCTCCAGGATCTCGCCCTCTTTGCATTCCGGGCATGCGACTCCGGTTTTGACCGGTGGCGACTGAAGCCGCTTGATCCCGTCGCAATCCGGATAGCCGGTGCATCCGAGAAACTCGCCGAAGCGCGAGCGTTTGCGCGCCATCGGCTTGCCGCACTTGTCGCAGACCTCGTCGGTGGCGGCCAGCGGCGCGGATTCGCGCACGTGGATTCCGCCCTGATCGTCGCGCGAAAATTCGCTGGTGCTCTTGCATTCCGGATAGTTCGAGCAGGCAAGGAACTCGCCGTTGCGGCCCCATTTGATAACCATGTCGCCGCCGTCGAGTTGGCATTTGAGCCCGGTCGGAAGGCCCTTGCGCTTGACCTCGGGCATCTTCTTTTTGGCTTCGCCGAGCCGCTTCTTGAACGGGCCGTAAAATCGCTTGAGCGTCTTGACCCAGTTCTCTTTGCCTTCTTCGACCTTGTCCAGATCTTCTTCCATCGCGGCCGTGAAGCCGACTTCGATAATATCCGGGAAAGCCGCGACCAGCAGATCGGCGACTGTGCGTCCGAGGCTGGTCGGGCGCAGGCGCTTGCTCTCGTCCTCTTCGACGTAAGTCTGGTTCAGCAGGCTCGTCATGATCGTCGCGTAAGTTGACGGCCGTCCGATACCTTTTTCTTCGAGCTCTTTGATCAGCGTCGCCTGTGTGAAGCGCGGCGGCGGCTGCGTGAAATGTTGCTCGGGATCGAGGCCTTGCAGCGCCAGGCGCTCGCCCTCGGTCATCGCGGGCAGCGTCGCAGCGGTCTCGTCGTCGTCGCTGGGTTCGTCCTGACCTTCCAGGTACACGCGCATGAAGCCGTCGAACTTCATCACTTGGCCGGTGGCACGGAACACGGCGGAGGCGGCATCGATATCGACGCTGGTGCGATCGTACACGGCCGGATTCATCTGGCTCGAGACGAAGCGGTCGTAAATCAACTTGTAAAGATCGTAGGCCGGCTTTTCCAGGTACTGGCGGACCGACTCAGGGTCGCGCTCGACCGCGGTCGGGCGAATCGCCTCATGGGCGTCCTGAGCGGCCTTGCTGGTGCGATAATGAATCGCGCGATCGGGCAGATATTCTTTGCCGTAACGTCCCGCGATATGGCCGCGCACGGAATCGAGCGCGAGCTCGGAGACGCGCACCGAATCGGTACGCATATAGGTGATAAGGCCGATCGCGCCGTCGGCGCCGAGCTCGATACCTTCGTAAAGCCGCTGCGCAATCTGCATCGTGCGCTTGGGCGAGAAGTAAAGCTTGCGCGAGGCCTCCTGCTGCAGGCGCGAGGTGATAAACGGCGGCGCGGGGCTGCGGCGGACTTCCTTGCGCTCGATCGTGCGGACGACGAACGGGGCGTCGTTTACCGCCGCGACAATCTCATCGGCCTGGACCTTCGGGAGCTTGTAGGCCTTGTTGTCGATCCGCTGGTCTTTCCAGCTATACAGCCGTGCTTTGAACGGCGGAGGATTGGTGGCCGCCAGACGCGCGTCGAGCGTCCAGTACTCCTCGGCGCGAAACGCCTCGCGCTCGCGCTCGCGCTCGACGATTATCCTGAGCGCCGGAGATTGCACACGGCCCGCGCTGATTCCGCGCTTCACTTTGTCCCACAAGAGCGGGCTTATCAGGTAACCTACCAGACGATCGAGCACCCGGCGCGCCTGCTGAGCGTCGTAAAGGTTCTCGTCCAGGTCGCCGCAATTCGCGATCGCAGCCTTGACCGCATCCGACGTAATCTCGTGGAGCAGCACGCGATGAATCTTGCCGGCGGACGCCTTTCCGAGCCGTTCCTTGATATGCCATGCGATCGCCTCGCCTTCACGGTCGGGGTCGGTGGCGAGGTAGACATTTTCCTTGCCTTGAGCGGATTTCTTGATTCCCTCGATAACCTTGGTTTTGCCGGGAATCACGTGGTACTCGGGCTTGAAGTCGTTTTCCACGTCGACGCCCAGGGTGCTTTTGGGCAGATCGACGACATGCCCCACCGACGGCGTGACTTCATAGGCCGAGCCCAAATAACGCTTGATCGTTTTGGCTTTAGCCGGCGATTCTACGATGACGAGATTTTTTGCCACGATTCGACTGTCTCCCCAACCCCCAACGGCCACCTTGGGCCTTCATCGACATCCTGCACCAGTCAGGCGAGTGAGAATAGCTTGCCCGGATGCTGCGCGACTATGCCCTTTAGCTCAAGCTCAAGCAACAATCTAAGCACAGTCTGGGCGTCGAGTCCGGAAGCCTCTATGAGCGAATCGACATGGAGCTTATTATCATCTTTAAGCTCAAGAATAATCGCTTTAGCTGCTTTTACAGTGGAATCGCCCGACTCTAGTATCCGCTCTACCGACTTTACGCCTGCCGATCCTAGCGTTTTTCCCGAATCTTGCGCCATCTGATGAGATTTGCGCGATTGTTTGTTGTCGGACGGAACAGCGGTCGTCGGTTGGACGAGTTGCGGCGCCAGCTCTTCGAGCACGTCCTCGACGCAATCGACCAGTACGGCGCCCTGCTTGATTAGCCGGTTGCTGCCGCGCGCTTTGCCGCCAAGAGGGCTGCCGGGGACGGCGAAAACCTGCCGGTTCTGCTCCAGCGCCATCCGGGCCGTAATCAGCGACCCGCTTTTCTCGGCGGCCTCGACGATGACCACGCCGAGCGATAATCCGGAGATGATCCGGTTGCGAGTGGGAAAATTCTCGGGTAACGGCTGGGTACCGACGGGCAGTTCGCTGAAGATCGCGCCGGCGCTCGCGATTATCGCGTCGGCGAGAGCGCGATGCTCCGCCGGATAGATCACGTCAACGCCGCATCCGAGAATCGCGATCGTCTTGCCTCCCGCGTCGAGCGCTCCCTGATGCGCCTCGGCGTCGATTCCACGCGCGAGGCCGCTCACGACGGTGAAGCCCTTGGCGGCAAGCTCTAAGCCGATTCGCCGCGCCATCCTGCGGCCAGCGTCGGAGGCCGCGCGGGCTCCCACTACGGCAACGCATCGCGTATCGGCGGGAGGAACCTCGCCGCGGGCGAAAAAATACGGCGGAGGATCGGGGATCTCGCGCAACCGTGCGGGATAATCGGCGTCAGTCCATCGCACGAGCCGTGCGCCGATTCGTGGCAGCTCGCAGAGCTCGCGCTCGATCGAGTCGAAGTCGCGAAACTCGGCGACGGCGCGCGCGACTTTAGCCTGGACGCCGGCGGCGGCGATATCGCCGGCTTTGAGCGCGAAGATTTTCTCGGGCGCACCGAATTTTTCGAGCAGCAGACGCGCGGTGCGCGGTCCGACGCCCGGCACGCGTCTTAGTGCGAGCCATAACGAATCAACCGAAACAGCCATGATCGTCGAGCGGCGGCGCCGAAACCGCATCCCCCTTTTTTTCGCGCCAGATTTGCCGCGCGAATTTCGCGCGTCGAGGTAGTTTTATAATAAGCAATGCTTAACGCCAACTGATCGAAACTGCTCTGAAACCGCAGATGATTTCTTGACCGGCCGGTCCGATTGAAATAATGTTCACGAAACCGCTTTGCGCGTCGGCTTGATCGATCTGCCGCGCGGACAAACCCAATATTCTTACCTTCCGGTGGCTGTCGTAGGGGCGGAGGAGCAGGAGAACTGATGGATTTCAGCAGCATGTCGGCCAACGAGAAGCAGATTCTTATTTTCAGCTTCTACCGCGATGCCGAACTTCGAGGCGCGCGCCTCCTTTTCAACATTATAAACCATCTCAAAGACGGCGATTCCCAGCTCAAGATGTCGGCGCATCTGGCCGACGAGACTCGGCATGCATGGCTGTGGACCAAGCGGATCTCGGAACTGGGCGGCTCTCCGGTGATGATCGATGATGGCTACCAGCGCCGGCTCGGACTGCGCACCGGCGTGCCCAAGACTATAATCGATCTTCTTGCGCTGACTGTGGTGGTCGAGGAGCGCGCGCAGAGCCGCTACATGGCGCACGCCGCGCTGCCCAACGTGGACGAAGAGACACGCCAAGTCCTGGAAGCGGTCACCAAGGACGAGACTTGGCATCTGTCGTGGATCGAAAAGAAGATGCGCGAAATTGCCAAAGAGCAGGGCGCCGAGGAGCAGGCCAATGCCTCGCTCGATCGCTACCGCAAGATCGATCGCGAGGTTTACGCGACTCTCGCCGCCGACGAAGCGGAGTTGATGCGCTCGTGAGCGCGCGCTTCGTGATCTCGTTTCCCCGATGACGAAATCTCCGGGCTCGCGTTTTCTGCGGATCGTTCTGCCGGCTCTGGCGCTGCCTGCTCTCCAGGATCGTCATTTCGAGCCTTGGGCGAGAAATCCAGAGGCGTCCATGCTCGGCTCCGACGCCGCATGCAGCAGCCTTCCGCTCGGGATTTTTCGAAATTACCGGGGGCGAGCCTCAGCCACCAACTGTCGCCAGTTTCCGACCGACCACCGCTCTCGCGGGACCGATTGGCGAATGTTCGATGCGGCTGTAGAGTCCTGCACCCCTTCCTTTAATCCTCCTCCATGTCAAACCATGGGGGAGGAATCAGACGAGCCGGAAACGGTGCGATGTTTTGTCAGCGCGGCGTTCAGATCTTCGCGCATTGCGGAGGCTGCCGCGGCGGCGGCTTCGGCGGGGGATTTGTTCGGAGCTTTGCGATACGCGTACATCAGGCTTCGGCTGGCGTTTACTACGATGCCGGTGCCGTCGGGACGCGCGGCCACGATCGCGTCGGCGGCGCTTGCGCCTTGTGCGCCGTAGCCGGGAACCAGGATGAACGCGTTGGGCATCAGGATTCTTGCGCGGCGCGCATGATTGGGGAAAGTCGCGCCCAGGACCGCGCCGACCGGGCTCATTCCCGACTCCCCGATAAAGTCGCTGCCCCATCCGTGGACGCGCGCGGCGATCCGCTCCCACATCGCGACGCCGTCGCTGGCGACATCCTGAAATTCTCCCGACGACGGATTCGAAGTCTTGACCAGCACGAACACGCCGCGGCCGTTTGGGACCCGCGCGATAAACGGCATGGCCGAGTCGGCGCCTTGATAAGGATTCACGGTGACCGCGTCACAGCCGAAATCGCCGTCGCCCAAAAACGCTTCCGCATATGCGGCCGAGGTCGATCCGATATCGCCGCGTTTGGCGTCTGCGATTACGATCAGGCCAAGCCGGCGCGCCGTCCGCACGACCTCGACGAACGCGCGCATCCCGTCCAGTCCGCGCGCTTCGTAAAAGGCGAGCTGCGGCTTGACCGCGCAGATAAAGGGCGCACACGCCTCGACGATTTCGCAGCAGAAGCTCGCGAGCGTGTACGCTTTCGGCACGCCGGGAAAGGCTTTGGAATCGAGTTGTGGATCGACGCCCAGGATCGCGCAGGAACTTTTGCGGCGCGCGGCTTCGGCCAGGCGATCGGCGAAATTCATTAGGACGATCATTACATAAGGCGCTGATTCACGCATCAGCCCATTGGCGCTTCCGGTAGGGGGCGTTGCATTCGGCGGCGCTGGGCGCGCATCTTTGATCGCGCAAATCTCTAAACATGGTATCGACGATGAACCGAATCACCATAATCACGAAGCTCAGATTCATCGCGGCGATTGCGCCGGTAATCCTGCTGATCGCGTCGCCGATCCTGGCGCTTGAGTTTTATGCATTCGGCGCGATGCCCGCGGTACTGCACGAAAATCAGTACGCGGCGCTCGAATCGGCGCGCGGAATGGAAAACGCGCTGTACAAGATGGATTGGGGACGCACGCAGCCCGACGGATCGCAGATCGTCCGGGATCAGCAGCGCGGATTTGTCGGATGGATCGATGGAGCGCGCTCGCGTGCGAGCAGCCAGGCGCAGCTCGACGCAATCGAGAAGATCGCGCAGGCGGCTAATCCGCTGTTCGACTCGATGCGCCAGGCCGCGCCCGGTGACGACAGCTACGAGCCGCGGATGCGCGATCTGCAGGGTTTGGTAGCCGACCTGATCTCCGCCGATGACGCGGTGATGCTGACGATCTCGGATCGGGCGGAGGCGCGCGCGCGGGTGATGATTATCCTCACGGTTGTCGCAGCCGTAATCGTTCCATGGGTGTGCTTGATCGCGATAGTGCGGATGACGGCGGGAGGGGGCGACGCTCTGCGCGAGATTCGTCACAGCGTCGAGAATATCGCCGAGCGCGCGGATGCCGCGTCATCTTCAGAATTCGCCAAAGACCTCGGCGCGATCGACGCGAGGCTCGCGGAGTTGGGCTATCCGAAGCCGAACCCGATGCTGGCGGAGTAGCGCGTCTGATTCCTCCCCCCATTGTCTGACATGGGGGAGGATTAAAGGAGGGGGTGCAGCCGAGGCGCCCGCTCGATGCAATCAGCGCCGATACTTCGGCATCACTTCTTTTGCGAATAGGTCCATGGCTTCCGGCGCCACGAACTGGCACACGAAATAGGTCATCCGGAATTTTTCGATTCGGAAATCCAGCTCACGCTTGATCTCGTCGATAGTGCCGACCAGAACCTGAGGCGATTTGCGCGCGGTCTCCGGATCGGCAATACCCATAGCCTGCGCGGTCGCCTTGATCATCGCGTCGGCGACGCTCTTTTCTTTCGCGATCAGCACGAAGGTTTGCCCCGACATCTCGATCGCGTCAGGGCTGCGGCCCGCCTCGCGCGCATAGCCGTCCAGGATTCCGATCCGGCGCAGGACCTCGGCATGGTCGAACTTCATCGCGTCGGCGATATCCACCATCCCCTTGGTGATCGGAGGATTGAGATTCAGGATGTCGGCTTCTTCGGCAGCGATTTTGAGAATCTTCTTGCCACCGCCGCCGACCATTATCGGCGGATAGGGTTTTTGCACCGGACGCGGAAAGCAGTAGGCTTTTTCGACCGAATGAAAGCGGCCGTGATAGCTCGGCTCGTCCTCGGTCCACATCGATTTGAGAACTTTGATCCCGTCGGCGAACTGCTCGATCCGTTCGGCGTTGGAGGGGTAGGGATAGTTGTAGGCGATGTATTCTTCTTTGAACCATCCCGCGCCGAGGCCCGCGATAAAGCGTCCGCCGGAGATATTGTCGAGCGTCGCGATCATCTTCGCGAGCAGCGCGGGGTTGCGATAGGACATCGAGGTGACCATCGGCACCAGCCTGACGGTCTTGGTGATCGCGGCGACAGCGGCGAGCGCGCTGTAGCATTCGAGATGCGGCGAGGTCGGCTCGGACATCAGGCCGCGCATGAAGAAGTGATCGTCGATCGAAACCGAGTAGAAGCCGAGTTCCTCGGCCCGCCGCGCCATCGCGGTCATCGCGAGGTAGTCGCCCGACGGCAGTCCGCAATTGAACTTAACTGGTCGCATGATTGTAAAGATCTCCCGGGTGCGATTTTTGCGCATCTGAGGACGCATGGCTATCGCCTCGCGACGATGCGAGGGATCCCCCCACCAATGAAATATTTCGCTGATGTAGGGGCGGCCCCGAGTGGCGCCCGACGCTTCGACCTAACCCCTGACCCCTTCCCGCACGGGAAGGGGAACTATGTATGTGAAATTCGCAACTGATCGGATGCGGCCGCCGGCAGAGCAACACCCTCACCCGCGCGTCACGATGCTTGCAAAAAAAGCGCAAGCATCGCGCCGTTCCGCCCTCTCCCGGCGAGAGAGGGTCTGGGAGGCGGGATCGCTGCGCCGCGATTGCTTTTTCTGCAATCTCTGCGACGCTCCTATTCGGAGGCGGGCGAGACGCCCACCCTACTGATCTTGGAGACTGTTCGTGCGCGGGGAGGCGGTCGATTCTCTTGCGAGAGTCCGAGGTTGTTATCCTGAGAGTTTATGAATTCTTTGGGCCTGCCGCGGCGCTCCCTTCCGTCATCCTGAGAGGCTGTGATTTTTTTGAGTCTGCGGCCCTTCCCGTCATCCTGAGCGGAGGCCGTTGCGGCCGGAGTCGAAGGATCCCGGATGACCGTGCAGACCCTCACGATTGTATACTGCGAGTTTGGGGACGACCTGCATCCTCTCGGCGTTCCGATTCCTCATTCGCGGTGCGAGCAGTACGGCGATGTGCAGGTAACGAAAAGGCTTGCGGAGGAATCGCGATTGCGCGCACGAACGTCCGGGATCCTTCGACTCCGGCCGCAGCGGCCGCCGCTCAGGATGACGCAAGTGAGCGCAAAGGCGGACCCAAAAAATTCACAGCCTCTCAGGATGACGGAAAGGGAAGGCCGCGCCAGCCGTCTTCTGCCGCGCGAGAGCCTAGGC
>JBOHWH010000180.1:0-30178 GCA_050736695.1 Binataceae bacterium (SeqCode)
ACACTATTCATTTCGTCCAGTTGAGCCACTGACGGAACAACCAGCTAACGCGCGGTGTGAGGCGCGTGCGGTTGTAGGCGTCGCCGATTTTGTGAATTGCCTCGGCCTGCGTTGGATACGGATGGACGGTTCGGGCGATGGTGGAAAGCCCAAGCTTGCCAGTCATCGCCAGGGACAACTCCGAGATCATCTCGCCCGCATGGCTCGCGACCACCGTTGCGCCGACGATCTGGTCGCTGCCTTCGCGCACATGAACTTTGACAAACCCGTCCGTCTCGCCGTCGAGCACGGCCCGGTCCACGTCGCCGAGCGCCTGCGTGAAGGTCTTGACCGGGATTCCACGAGCCCGCGCCTCGTGTTCGTAAAGGCCAACATGGGCAATCTCCGGGTCGGTATACGTGCACCAGGGAATGGTCAGCGCGCTTACCCGCTCACGTCCAAGAAAGAGTGCGTTGCGAATAACGATTCGCGCCATCGCGTCGGACATGTGCGTAAATTTGTGGACGGTGCAGATATCGCCTGCGCCAAAAATGCGTGGATTGCTGGTGCGGAGGTGGTCGTTCACCTTTACCCCGGTCCGAGCGTCGTGCTCGACGCCAGCCGCTTCAAGATTAAGGCCATCCACGTTGGGCGCGCGGCCGGCTCCAACCAGGATATCATCACAAGTGATTTCACGACCTGCTCCGCCGCACTCCAGATTGACTATCTTCTCCGCGCCGTTTGCCGCGACGCGCAGAATTTTGCAGCCTTCCACGATGTCTATCCCATCGTACTCCAGCGCGCGCTTGACGATTTCCGCCGCCTCCCGGTCTTCCCGTGGCAGGATCCCCGATTCGGCTTCAAGCAGCGCGACATCCGAGCCGAAGCGTCTGAAGGATTGCGCCAACTCGCAGCCGAGCGGTCCCGCGCCGATTACGACAAGGCGCCTGGGCAAAGCGGTCAAGGAGAAAACCGTTTCGTTGGTAAGACATCCCGCTTCGCTCAAGCCTGGCATAGGAGGAGTGCTCGCGCGGCTTCCCGTCGCGATCACCGCCTTCCTGAAACGCAGGGTCTTCCCCCCTACCTCGATCGACTCGGGACCCGAAAAGACGCCCTCGCCGACAAAAACGTCGACTCCTAGGCCTCGGAAACGGACGGCAGAGTCCTTGGCGCTGAGGTCCGCCCTCAGCCGTCGCATCCGCTCCATCGCCGCGGTGAAGTCGACGCGGACACCCGCTGGAACTGCGACCCCGTATTCGCCTGCATCACGCACATCGCCAAACGCTCGTGCAGCTCGTATCAGGGCTTTGGACGGCACGCAGCCAACGTTCAGGCAATCGCCGCCCATCAGCTCACGTTCGATAAGCGCGACTTTTGCGCCCAGCCCCGCGGCTGCCGCGGCGCTGACCAGCCCCGCTGTGCCGGCTCCGATTACGACCAGGTTGTAGCGTGCGGCAGGCTCGGGATTCCGCCAGTCGGACGGATGGACATTGCTAATCAATTGCCGGTCGTAAGAATCGGCAGGAATGAGTGAGGGAGCAGGTGTCGCCACAGTATCTTTTTCCTCATCACGGGGTTCTTTGCCCCAGGGCTTTTCGGGCTACGTACGTCACATAGATGACCACGGCGACCGTCGCGATTAGTCCCGCAATCTCGACCGGCCATACGGGCGCATTCGACGTTGTGCCGCCGCTTTCGGCTCTGGCCAAGTCCCCGGCCAGCGTTCCTATGTAAACGTACATGACAATTCCCGGAACCATCCCCGCCCAGGACGCGAGGAAATAATCCTTAAGCGGGATATCGGTGAGACCGAACGCATAGTTCAGGAGGTTGAAGGGAAATATCGGCGAGAGACGCGCGAGCCCAACGATCTTCCAACCCTCACGAGCAACCGCCTGGTCGATCGCCTTGAACTTGGAACTGCCGTCAAGCTTCCGAGCTACCCAGTCGCGCGCCACATATCTGCCGATCAGAAACGCAGCGGTTGCTCCGAGGGTTGCTCCAATAGACACGTAAATCGTTCCGTGGATGAGGCCAAACAGGAATCCGGCACTGATGGTGAGGATGGCGCCCGGGATGAAAAGCACCGCGGCCGCGATATAAGCGCCGACAAAGGCGATCGGAGCGCGCGGCCCGAGACTCGCGATCCACGCTAGAATACTCTCTACGAGCGCCTTGGAGCCTAAGTGCTTTACCACCAGCGCAATAGCGACGATGGCGATAATCCCGGCCAGCAACTTCGGCCGCCGCAGCCGGCGATTTAGCTGCGCCAGCGTCCGGCCTACGGTAGACATCGTCGTCCGCCTTGCGCTCCTGATGTACGCCGCCATCAGCAATTCTTTATGACCACTTTATGCGAGAACAGGAACGTTGTCGCGCCATCCTCAAACTGTACGAGGAACATGTGCCGCCCAAGATCGTCGATCTCTTGCAGAATGTGCGGCGTCTCATGGAACCTTGTTCGGCCCTCGTGATCGCGCACCGGCGTCAAGAGCTCGCGGCATTTCCCGGCGACTGTCTGCGCCGGCATTCCATGTTGTTCGAGAATCAACATCGTGACCTGCCTTCACCTACGTACTTGGGCCGTGGCACAAGATGTGCGCCGCGTTGGAGCGAGTCGCACGCCCGGGTGCTTCAAGACCAGCAACGCGAACATCCCCTGATCCTGATATTACAGTCCGGCGCGAATTCGATCCGTTACGTCTCCGGCAGGGTCGAATGCTTCCGCGATGTCACTTGCCAAACGTCACTTGGAAGTCGATGCATGCTTGCCGGGAGTCCATCCTCGCGGGGAAAGCTCCCGAGACGCGAATTGCAGCGCCTCATCCTCTAGCTGAGTGGCCATCGTGTCATTCCATCGATTGAACCACCCGAACAGCGCGATGACCGCCACAATCTCGACCACTTCGTCCTCGGCAAAGAATTTCCGCAGCTCTCGGAAGTGTTCCGGCGTCGCAGCGTTGGGAACCACTGAGGCGTCGCGCGCCAGGCGCAATGCAGCCTTCTCGGCGCCGGAAAAATGCGGGTCGGTCTCGAAGTCCCATGCTGCCGCAAGCTTTGCGGAATCCACGCCGGCATGCTCGGCCAGCCCGGCAGTATGAGCCTGACAATAGCGGCATCCGGCGGCGGTGCTCGCGATGAAACCGACCATCTGCTTGAGCTGCGGCGCAAGCGTGCCGCCGCCCAGCACTGCGTCCGTCAGCGCGACGACGGCTTTGACGATCTCGGGCCGTCTCGCGAGGGTTAGCAGACTGTTTGGAACGAAACCCAGTGCGGCCTGCATGGCCTGGAGCACCGGCTCGAGCTCGGGCACCTGTTCTCTACGCAAAGGTTCCAGATTTGGCATCAGATAGTCCTCCAAGTTCGGTAAAGGTTCTGTGAATGACTTCGACTATTACGTCCCGCGAAACTTCAACGGCTAAATCCCCTGGGACAGGCGAACAGTGGCGGTTGCGGTCAACGCGTCGGATTCTGATCGTTGAGACGCCAGTCGTATTCAAAAAAGCGAACCCGATAAGCGGCCGAGCTCATTAGATCTGCGGCTTCCTCGGGCGGCAGGTACAGCGCCACATAGTTTGCCACAGTCGCTGCCTTGTCCGGGTAGCGCTGCCGATACCATCCCGTAAAGTCGCTTTGGTACCACTTGAAAATCGACGACATCCAGACAGTTCTGGTTTCGTGATCAATTTGCAGATTGCGCGGCTCGGCGACGAATTGTCTCGCCGCGAGATCGAGCTGATGGTCGAGCTGCTCGGCGGTAAACGCGTAACGCGGCAGACGCGGACAGCCGCGCGAGGCGCAGTTGAGCGCGAAGTGGACCCGAGGATCCGCGAATCGCCGTCGGATGATGCTGTTCTCGAGCGAATAAAGTGATTTGGTCTCGCCGCCCAAAGTGATCCGCTGGAAGAGAAAGAAGCCACTTTTGCGCGGCATGAAGAACAACAGCCCGGGAGGTTTGACATCCTCGACGCTGGCTATCGGATAGTAGTTGAGCACTGTCTCGATAACGGCGGCGTTGTAAGCGTTTAGCCAGTATGCAAGCCTGCTTTGCTCGGTTGGAAACATCCTGGGACTGCTGTCTGGACTGTAAGCCGCGATCAGCGCGTAGTAGCGATCCAGATTGGCGCGGTCTTGCTTGAGCGCCGTATAGTTGACCAACCCCTGGTCGTTGACGAATTGGTGCAACACGCGGTCGAAGTCCTCGGAGGAAAAATTGTTAGGCGGTGCGTCGGCCAGCCCGCTTACCGACCGCGGCCGGATCACAGACCAGAGAGCGATGACGAGCAACGCGGATACTATTGTCCGAAACACTGCGGCTTGTTTGACCGAACGCCCGTTCGTTTGAAACGAGGGCTCTTTCACAACTTGGACCGGCTGCTCTTCGACGCTAGTGGAGCGGTTCGTCCAGGAAAGCGGTACAGGTTGTTGAAGGCGCAAAACGAAAAAATCCCGTCGGCGTCGGTGATGGCATAGCAGCACTGATGCACGCGGTCGGCGTCAAGTCCTTCCCGTTCCATGAAGCTCTTGGCGAAGATGAGGATGTGCTTGGTGGAGAGCACGGTGAGCGGGTTGCGGCCGAAGATCGGCAGGGCCTTGCCAATCAGCTTCCAGGCGTCAGGATTACAAAGATAGCGGGTAAAGAATTGGGTTTTGCCGCCAAAGAGTCCCAGCACTTTCTCTCGGCCGTCGTCGCCCAGGAAAGCCAGCAGGTCTTCGCGGCTGATGTATTTGAAGAGCGGTTCCAATTTGCCGTTGACCACAAACACGTAGGACATGGCGTTGCACAGTGGATGTCCCAGATGCTCGGAGCGGAAGCTGTCCGCCGGAATTCCGCTCTGCAACTCAATGAGACCCAGGAGCGCGGGCAAGCTATAGCCGCCATACCGTGCGTCCAAATCAAACCGGCCGGTGAAGCGAGTGGCCGATTGAAAATTGATCGCGCGGACAGTATCGATATTGTCGACTCCGTATTGCACGACTTCGCCGATCTCTTCGTCGTTCACCCCTCGAGTGACCACAATCGACAGTGTGCAGCACAATCGGGCTTGTCGTGTCGCCTGCACTGCGTGGTGGCGTACGGTGGTCATATCCTGGCCCCGGATCTTGAGGTAGGTCTCTTTCTTTAGGCCATCGAATTGCAGGTAAACGGCGGTGAGCCCCTTGTTTTTGAGGTCGAGCAGCAGGCGAGGTTGGCGCGCGATCCGGATCCCGTTGGTGATGAGCTCAATGTTGCGATAGCCGAGACTACGCGCCAGTGCCACGATGTCCGGAAGATCTTTGCGGACAGTCGGCTCGCCACCCCCGATCTGAATCGGAATCGGCGCGCCGGTCACTTCAAGTAGCCGCTCCATTCGGCTGCGAATCTCGGCGAACGGGATATCTTGACAAGAACTGTCTGCGTCGGAGAAGCATACTGGACACTGCATGTTGCAGCGATTAGTGACCTCGATCATTGCCATCAGCGGTTTATGTGCGCCGGCCCGAACAAACTGGCCGAACCGCGGTGTCTGCAGGTCATCCACGTCATTGTCGAACGGCATAGAGTTTCCTCACGGGCCGCCAGCAATCGCGATTGTCAGCGGCGGCAGGTCGCCAGAGTGCATCACAGCCGAAGGAGATTAACGCTTATCTCTCGAGTTTGACTCAGAAGGTTAGGCCTATACGCCGGATCGAACTGACGGCCGCCATGACGAGTTGTTACGTAAGTACCGCAGTCATCCGACAGCCCGATGGACGGTCCCGCCGATCTCGCTAATCACCGCAAGATGTCCTGCCACGCCATCGTTGCGCACTTTGCATTTAGTCTTCGTAGCCGCTCTGATGTTACACCCGCGAAGCGGGTATGCCGGACTGCGACACTACGGCGGCCGCCCTCGCAGGGAGCTGCGGTCGACGATCTAAACTTCCTAAATCTCAGTGATGCGCCGATGCGGCTCGCTCTGAAAGTTGACCGTGCGATCCGCGCAAGAGCCCAGCCGAATCGCATCCGGGACTCGATGCGGGCGCGCTAGTAATGGCTTGGCGGAGTGAGCCGAGCGGGGCGTGATTGTTGAAACTCACGCTGGCGCCTGCTGGTTCGATTCCCAGTTGTCTCCACAACGCGGGCAGGCTTGGCTCAATCGGCGCGGCTTTCATCTGATTGTAGAGACGGGCTAGCACCGGGACACCAACTGCCTTGTCGGCCACTCTGAGCACCCGCGGCAACGGCCACTGTATCTCAATATTTCCTCCGGCAGCGACAATCGCGCGTAGCGCATCTTGCAAACCATACTTGTTGCCGGTGGCCTGACGGATATCGACGTCTGCGAGAAGGCAGAACAGAGCGCCACCCCAATATGTGCGCCCCCAGGTATGCGTATAGTCGAGGCCTTCGTCACCCGGTTGAGGCAGACCTTTGGGCAAACCTTGAACGAGTTGTTGCCAAACGCTGGATGGTTCCAGATTGCCAACCTCAACCCGTGCGATCGGCTCGACATATGTCGCGATTCCTTCCTCGATCCAGTGATGACTTTCGGCAACCGACGGAAACGCCAGATGAACCATCTCGTGAGTCAGCACCCAGTCTTCGTTCAGCTCCTCGGGCGTGGTGAACTGTCCTATGAGAACTCTGGTGAGCGCGCCATGGTAACCCCAGGTCTTCCCGTTCAGCACGCCCTTCCTTCCCGCGATCGGCACAATCACCAGGCGCAATTCCTTGACCGGGAAGCGTCCGTAGTAGGTGGCCACCGCGCACGCGGAGTCATGCACCCATTTCAGGATCTCTTCGTGCGAAGGCTCCAGCCCGCCTCGATCGACATTGATGTCGATCTCGCTTCCGCCGACGGTCAGACTCGAGTTCCAGGCTCGGTTTGTCGTAGCGGCACAGGACCTCGTAGATGTTATTGCCAGCAACACTAGCGCAAACCCGAACGTCACGATGCGCCCTAACGAAGACAGGGAGAGTAGGCTGACGCCTGGTTGCGCGGGCTGCTTCAAATCTGTCTCTCGGCATAGCCCCGGTGGTGTTTACCGATCTATCACTTCGCGGAAGGCGAGATGCCTCAAAGCAAAGTTCAGAGGCTCGCTCTCAAGCTCGGTAGCCATCGTGTCATTACACCGGTTCAGCCATCCGAAGAGTGAGATCACGGCTACCAAACTAACGATTTCATCGTCACTGAAGTACTTGTGCAGATCCTCGAAATGAGGTTTGATTACGGCGTTTGGAACTGCGGAAGCATCGCGCGCGAGTCTAAGCGCGGCCCTATCTCCTTTGTCGAAACGGTTATCGCTCTCGAAACTCCAGGACGCCTCGAGCTTCGCCAGCGGAACTCCGATGCGTGCAGCCGAATCCGCGGTATGCGCCTGGCAATAGCGGCATCCGGCGGCGGTACTCGACATGTAAGCCACCAGTTGCTTCAGCTCCGGCGAGACGGTGCCCTTACGCACCGCACCGGCGAGCGCGGCGAAAGCTCGAAGTATTTCCGGCGGCCTCGCAATGGTGAGCAGGCTGTTGGGCAGAAACCCCGTCGCGGCCTCGATTGGCTCGATCAAGGGTTCGATCTCTTTCGCCTCATTTCTGGAGAGCGACTTCACGTGTGCCATAGCGAACCCGCTCCTCGCGACAGGCCTCGAAGTTAACGAGCGAGCCCACCGGGCATGACGACGACGGAATCGACCCTCGTCCACCGTCCGTTTTTGATCTCGACGGCCCTGTTACCTCCGGGACCTCTGACGACGTAATCTCCTGCCGCGAGAGGCACGCGAAACTCACCGGGCTTGCTCGCGGAGCAGCCGCCGCTGGCCACCTGTTTTTGGTTGAGCGGGTCGTAGATCCAGATGCACTCGCCGACCACGCCGCGCTTATCAGCCGTACCGGAAAATCCGTAGACGCCCGACTGCGGGCCGCCGCGATTGCCCGTGGGTTTCGGCTCGTTCGCCTTGTCGCCGCCTGGTTCCTTCCAAATCGCAGTCTTAGGATGAAATGCCGCCCATGCGAACCAATACCCGGTATATGCAGGAATATGCCTGCCTGCCAAAACGGCACCTGCCGTCTGCGTCGGTGCGTCGAAAATAACCGTTACGTGCCGACCGCCCAGATCAACTTTCAAGAGCGGCTTCGCGCCGGCCAGCCGGGAGAGAGGGAAGGCTTCATCCGCGCCGTTAATCGTCAGCCCCAGAACGCGCTCCTTGGCAGGCAAGCGTTCGTCGGTCGGCGACACCGGGAACATGACTTCGCTGGAGCTCTCGTAGCTCCGGTATGGGTCAATCCCGTAGTTGCGCAAATAACCCGTGTTTACGTCTAACACGAGTGTGTCAGGATGCGCTTTGCGCCAGACGGCCCACCCTGCCACGACGCTTGGCAAGGCGTCGAGCCGCCGGCCGGTCAGCGGTCCCGCTATCGCCTCACCCTTTATCTGAGACCAGAGGCTCTCGGTCGACTTGTCGTAGAAGAGCAGGTTGCTTTCGTACAACTTGCCGGAAACAGCCAGCGTCAACGGTTTTGTGCCCAGTTTGCGGTCATAGACGATCGCACTTGCCGTCAGCGGACAGTACGTCACCGCAAAGGACCTGCCCGCCACCTGATCGTCTACCACTTCATGCCAGTTGAGAATCTTGAGTGGGTATGCTCTGGCTTTGCCCTCCACGAAAACCCCGATCACGCGATCATCGGGCATGAGGAAAGCGGCGCTCGCGGCAGAGACGAATTTTGGCTGGAGGATGGCGGGAATACCGTCTTTAGGCGGGCCGCCGCCAAGGATCTGGTCCGGCGGCACGCTGTGATGAGTAAGGTCAAATCCCGTCAAGAAAGTATACAGTATGATAACAAGTGAACAGCGCAAGAGCCCAGAAAGGAACCGAGCAGCCGCGACGGCGGGAAACGGCATCTTACTCTCGGTGGTCTTCATTGTGCGCTTTCCCTTAGCAGCTACAGCTCGCTATCGAAGTAAATCTATGTAGCGCAGCCCTCCAACGTTCGCGGAACTGTGCGCCCTATTGCTGCTGAGGAATTGGGCCAATGTTGAAGCGGATAAGTTCGACGCGTTCGACTTCAGCGCCGCCCGGACCGTCCTCATAGGCGATGGTCTTAACCAGTCCGACATCGGGTGCGTACCAGTCCGTGTAAACGAGCGTGAGTTTCTTGTGAAATTTCGCGTAGGGGCCACCCCGGTATTCTGTTCGCGTGTCGATACGGATGCAGCGGCCAAAATCCCCCGCGGCCACCTGCACCTCGACCACATCCCGAAAGGAATGATGGATCTGGGCTAGTGTGAAGCCACCAGTCAGATGTCCAAAGGGTAGATCTTCAGATGTCCAAGACGCGTTCGGAAGCAAATGGGCCGGTAAAAAGCTGGCATCCTCTGAGCGACCCCAAGCCGGTGCTTGAATATTCTCATGATCATAATCGAGTCCCGAAACCCTGGTCAGGTACCCGTCCTTGGCAAAATAGACAACCGGCCGCGTTCCGCCCCTGTCCATGTTGTACAGTTCGTCTACCACGACACCGGCCAGCTTTAGGGCAGGGATGTATTTGACGCCCACGACACGGTCGACCACTACGAACTGCAAACGCTGACTCTTGCTCGTTACACGGTAGGTCCAGTTGGACTTGGGCGCGAGGGGAAAGTACTCAGCTGATTGCTGGAAGCGGTTTCGCGAAGCCATCCAGATCGCCAGCGTGACGCTCGCGAGGACCGTCATTGTAATGAGCGAAAACAGTTTTTTCATATGAAAGGCGTTGAGCAGCCGCTCCCTCACAAGAGTGCTAAGTGAGACAACGTGTGCGCGTTTCTCAATGGGCCTCCTTGCGTAATTGACGGGCGCGCAGATCATCCTTGGTCCACTCGAACGGAAGTGCTTCGAGTGTACCCGGCTCCACGATCCTCTCGGCGGCGGCGAGCATCTCGCGCAAAACCGCGATCTGTCGGTCGCGATCGTTGACATCCCCTACCACCAACCCGAATGGGTGCTCGACTAGCAGGGCGCGCGACGGCTTAATCCGCCGCGTGATGCTCGCGATAGTAGTCAGGGAAATCGTGCTCAGCCCATCCTCATCAAATGCGCGCTGGATCAGTCCCACGGACTGATTGCAGACCGGTCAGGCGGGGACCAACAGGACCAAGTCGATTCGATCAGCGACTAGGCGGCGGGCGACCTCGCGGGCGTTTTCCATCAGCAGGGGAACATCTGGGCTAAAGCCCATGAAGCTGAAGTGGCGCCGCGCGATGTCTCCAATCTCTCCCGCCTGCTTTAGCTCTCGAAGCCGATCCAATGGGAACACCACGTTGTGATCATGCAGGGCTCGCTTAGTATCGTAGCCGGGGTGCGAAAGGCCCAATTCGCCCAAAGTCCGATCCCCGAGGATCTCTCTGAAGCTCGCGTCACCCTGCTTTCCGAGCGCAAACGCTGTCTGTTCACTCTTTACGTAGGCACCCGCAGTGGCTACTAGTGCCACCGTTGCCTGGCGGACCGGAACTCGCAGAAGATTGACTCGGGAAGGCTGGTCAAACCATTCAAACCCGAAATCCGGCAACACCTTCTCACGTACGAAGTCTCGTTCGATTTCAGCGAAGGTCTTCATTTTGTTTCACGCTCCATATGCAGCGCTGGCAGGCTGTCGAGAGCCCACAGCGTGTCGCGCTCCCGCAGAATGTAAAGCGCGATGAATGCTGTGAGCACCGGTATGGCGGCAACAAACAGATGGTGGCTCTGGCTAAAGGGAGTAGTCAGCTGCCTCCAGCTTGCAAAAGTTGAAATCCCATGGAGTGCCAACCCGATGGCGTATGTGTAGCTCCTCCAGGCTCCGGCAATGAAGAGGACGCTGATCAGCGCTTCGATGCTACCGATAACGGACGCTGCGAGCGTGGAGATCGGGATCTTGTAGAAACCTTGAAAGATTTTGACCGTGGTGCCGGGTTCGGCGAACTTATCGCAACTCCACAGCAGGAGGAAAAATCCCAAGCCTACTCTGAGCAGAAACAATGCGGCCTGTTCTCTCCGCTGCACCCGAGGCCTCCTTCTGTCTGATGGCTTCACCTGAAGGCGAAGCCGCACTCGCCCTCAGTGGAGTCTCGGATCTCGTCTCCGAAGCTACACTTGTTTATCGCGCGCTTCCCGGAATTGGGGCAGGAGCTCCTCAACCAAATCTGCAGGAGCCGGTTCCGTGGGCAGCCGTCTCAGCAGCCCAATGACATGCCGCATCTGGTTCAGGTATCTCCGGCAGTGCTTGCACATCCAGAGGTGTATTTGAACACGGAGTCGGTCGGGCCACCGCAAGTCCTTTTCCAGGTAGTCTGTGGCAAGCTCGGTCAGTTCCTTACAGCTCAACATTGCCGTTACTTTTTCCTGAGGTGCTGCTCCAGCGCCCGCCTTAGCCTCGACCGCCCGCGATGAAGAAGCACCCGCTCATTGGTCTCGCTGATCTCCAGGATGTTACAGATTTCCCCTGGCTCCACGCCCTCCACGTCATGCAGAACCACTACCGCACGCTGACTCGACGGCAACTCCACGATGGCCCGCTGAATCAGGTCCATGGTCTCCCGCCGTTGCAACAGCTCCTCAGGCGCGGCGTTGGTCCACGCCTGAGGCGGCTCGGCCCACATGCCGCGCGCGTTGAAGCAGCTCGGATCAACCGCCGGTTCATAGTCCGATTCTGATTGCGGGTCTTTCAGAGAAGATAACGGAATCGAGCGAGCCTCTCGCTTCCCTCGCGTCTTGGCCCGATTTGCGAGTATCCGAAAGATCCAGGTTTTGAGCGACGACCGGCCCTCGAAGCTGGAGAGGCCCCGAATTACGCCGAGCCAAGTCTCCTGGACCACTTCCTCCGCGGCGGAGCGCTCCGAAACGAAAGTCATCGCGAATCGAAGCAGCGAGCCATGGTACCTCGAAACCAGTACGGCAAAAGCCTCCTCATCGCCAGCCCGCAGGCGTGTCACCAGAGCGGATTCGCCCAGCTCCGCTCGCTCTTGAGCTCGAACTTCCAGTTTTTCCCTTGCGTTTCGCCCCATTAGAAGCAGCTTCCCGACGATTCTTCGATGAAACCTCAGACGACCTCTTGCGAGTTCCCCTAACCATAGCGCGCGGCTGCCTTTCTGTAACAGAAGGCGGGAACAGAGGACAGTATGACGACGATAATGACCCTGCGGCTCGAATCTCGAAGGATTGTTCGGGCCCTCGGTCTCAAAAAGCAAGAGGAGGTTCTATGAAAAAGAGTGTTGTTTCAGGTGCAATCTTGGCGACCGGCGTTGCTTTGCTTTTCATGGCAAACCCAAGCTTCGCCCAGGAAGCCACCGCCCCGCCCGCCTCTCAGCAGGCGAAGGTGAAGTGCGTGGGAGCGAATGACTGCAAGGGCAAAAGTGCGTGCAAGACCGCAACCAGCCCAGGCCCTGGTCAGAACTCCTGCAGTGGGAAAGGACTTGCAATGACCTCCAGCGCGCAGGAATGCAAGGACAAGGGCGGCAAGCCCATGACCATGTAAGCTGGTTCGAATATGCCCGGGCGGGGGCGCGCTCGTCTCCCCCCGACGACACGTCCCGCCCGGGCCTCGCGGAGATCCGTCATGAAGCGCACTGACTTTCCCTTCCTCGGCTTTGGTGTGGGCCTGCGCCGGCCCCACTACACCCACGTCGTTGAACAGCAACCGCCAATGGATTGGTTCGAGGCGATCTCAGAAAACTTCATGGTCGCCGGTGGTCGCCCGCTCCAAGTTCTCGAAAAGGTTCGTGAGCGCTACTCGATCGTGCTGCACGGAGTATCGCTGTCGGTAGGGTCAACCGATCCGCTAAACCGCGAGTATTTGAAGCAACTTTCCTCACTTGCTCGACGCTTCGATCCGGCTTGGATCTCGGACCATTTGTGCTGGACCGGGGTCGGGGGCCGCAATCTGCACGACCTTCTGCCGCTGCCGTACACCGAGGAAGCCCTGCGCCACGTCGTCAGGCGCATTCGCGAGGTCCAGGAAATTCTCGAGCGGCCGATTCTGGTCGAGAACGTTTCGAGCTACATGGAATTCGCAAGCTCAACACTCAGCGAATGGGAGTTTCTGGCCGCCGTAGCCGAGGAGGCGGATTGCGGAATTCTGCTCGACATCAACAATATCTACGTGAACGCCTTCAACCATCGCTTCGATCCGCTGGTTTACGTCGACGCTGTGCCGGCGGAACGGGTTGTTCAGTTTCATCTCGCCGGTCACAGTGATCATGGTACCTACCTGCTCGACACTCACGATCATCCGGTCCGTGACGAGGTGTGGTCGCTCTACGAGCATGCGGTGCGCCGCTTCGGAGAAGTTTCGACTCTGATTGAATGGGACGACAACATTCCCGAGTTCGATGAACTTGCTGCAACCGCCGAGGAGGCCGGCCGACGTTGCGCAGCCGTGGTGAACGAGGAGCGCGGAAAGCATGATATCCGATCTCACAAATCTGCAGACGCTGCTTTATAAGGCGATTACAGTCTCCCCCGGTGGCGTTACCGAAACGCCCGAGAGGCGAATTGGGAACGGGCTCGAAAGCATGATTCGGGGCGACGGGCGCCTGTCGGCAGTTGAGCGCATCATCATTTACGCCGACGCCTATTTCTACCGCCTGCTCGATTGCCTCAAGGAAGACTTTCCAGCCACGCTCGCCGTTGTGGGGCAACCGACGTTCGAAGATATTGTTCGGTCGTACCTTACTGAATATCCGCCCACCGAGCCCTCAATATTCTTTGCCGGTGGCGATCTGGCGGATCTTCTTGCCACCCATCACCTGTCGGACCGTTGGCCATTCCTCGCCGAGCTGGCCCGTCTGGAGCGCACGCTCATCGAGGTTTTCCACGCCCCGGACGCTACAGCTTTGAGCGCGACCCAAGCACACAAAATCGCCCCGGCAGACTGGCCCACACTCAGTCTACGTACTCATCCCGCACTTCGCATGCTGGATTGCGAGTGGCGCGTTAACGACTTGCTCCGAGCCGTAGAGACCGCGACCGAATGGACGGGGCCAGAACCCGGACCGGTTTTCCTGTTGGTATGGCGACAAGGCGCCCAGGTCTACTACCGAGAGCTCGAACCACCGGAGCGCGCCGCCCTCGAAGTTGCATCGAGGGGAGCGAACTTCGCCACAGTCTGCGAAGCCCTCGCCTCGTGGCTCGATGACGAGCATCCAACGGCGGCAATCAATGGGATACTGACGCGATGGCTCGCTGACGACCTGCTCGTGCGTGCTTGAAGAGCTTGTTGCCGAGTCGCTGCTGGCGGTTAATTCGAACTGCTCGCGGCATCGATCACGCGTGCGCTCTGTGTCGTTCCTCCACTGTGCTGCATGCCTTCCGCCGGGTGCGCTAGTCTGAGGGCACGTCGAATTAAATGATCGATGCTTACGCGACCAGGCCCGCCCATCATTATCCAGAACAGGATGAACATGTAAAGGACTTCATCCATTTCCACGAAGTCGTCTATGCCTGTGAGCTCCTTCATTTTGACCGCCACGATCGCCACGAACATGTTAAACATCAACGGGATTGAGACGAGCCGCGTGAACAACCCTAACATCAGTAGAATGCCACCGATCCATTCGGTGTAACCCGAGAGCACCGCGCTGAAGTACGGATGCGGAATGCCCCAACCGACGAATCGTTGCGCGAAGGCATCGAGGTTATGGATCTTGCCCCAACCAGTTTCGGCCCAAAAATAGCCGAAATACACCCGCATCAGCAGAGGGGCCAGCCAATCGAGTGAAGCTGCAGCCTCGTCGCCTGCCGTAATCCATCGCGTCAAAAGCGGTCTCATCGGATTCGTTGCTCCTGGGATCAAATCAACGCAGCGTTGGAGCGGTCACAGCTAACGTCTCGCCAGTCCGACCGATATTACGACGGCGGCCAAATGGGGAGGGAACTTTTGTCCGACCTTTTGCGCCTATAGAGACAGAGAGAAAAGCAGCGCGGCTACCTAGCCACTGGGGACGTGCAGGGCAGGCCGGGAGAGTGAAAATTCAGATGACGGGAATTGAAGCGCGCCGACAAGCTGAATCTGAAAGGCCGCATGCGCAACGATGAGTTCACCGCGATTGCGATAGGGTTAGTGTCCTCGCTCTATAACGCGGCCTTCCGACTCACCCGCGCTGAGCACGACGCGGAAGACCTGGTTCAGGATACGTACGCCTATGCCTTCGAACACGCCAACGAGCTTAGAAGTCCCGCCGCGGCCAAGACCTGGCTCCTGCGAATCCTTTACCACCGGTTCATCTCGCTACGCCGGACCTCTCGTGCGCGCCCCGAGCTCACGGTTCTCGAAGGTGGGCTTGAAGAAACGGCGCCGGCGGTTGAAGCGGCAATGCGTCTTGAACGCGCAGCTATCGCCCGCCTCTCGCGCCCGGCCATCATGACGGCTGTCGACAAGCTATCCGAGGAGATGCGCACCGCAGTCGTAATGTGCATCGTTGAGGGACTCTCCTACCAGGAGATCGCGGAAATCATGGGCTGTCCAGTCGGCACGATCCGCTCTCGCATCGCTCGGGCACGCGGACACCTGATGCGCGCGCTGACATCAGAGGCAGCGGCACTCGGCATCGGCAGGGAGCGCAAGAAATGACTTCGTGCGACACCTCCTTCGAAATGCTCAGCGCTTACGTGGATGGACAACTGGACGCAGAGGAGGAGCTGGAGGTGCGCCGGCATTTCGAGGGATGCACTCGTTGCCGGCGGACGGTCGAGCTCTTGGTGGAAATGAACCACGCGGTCGCTGCCGTATCCGAGGTGCACCCGGTACCGCATGGATTGCGCGAGCGGCTAAATGAGCTGGCGTCGTCAAAGGCGAGGCGACCAAGGAAGTGGTTGTGGGCCTCCTTGGCCGTAGCGGCGGCGCTCCTTGTCGCGCTCGGGATTGAGCGATGGGCCATGTGGTCGGACGGCACGGCAGTTGATCAACTGGCGCGGGCTTTGGTCGAGGATCACGTGCGTTATCTGAGCATTCCCGATGCGATTCAGGTCGCCTCGGATAACCCACAGAGGATCGCTGATTCGTTCAACAACCGCGTGGGATTTCCGATAGATCTGCCCGAACTGAGCAATGCGAGCCTCCTCGGCGCGCGCTTTTGCTGGCTCAAGGGTCATAAGGCCGTGCTCTCTTTCTATGAGAGCAAAGGACAGCGCTTCTCACTCTTCGCGCTCGGCGAAAGCGCGTTGCCAAACGGCCAACTACCCAAGGATAACTGCCAAAGCTTCGGGAAATACGAAGTCTGCCTGCTTCGTGCCGACCCGGAATTGCTCGCCATGGTGGCTGACAGGCAGCAGGCGCACGTCATTCTCCCTCAACTGGAACGATTCGGAGCCCGGCAACGCCCGCGATAGCGGTAGAACGGTCAGAAATCCATGAGACTCGTCCGCTTCGCGCTACGCAATCCTTACGTCATCACCGTCGGCGTTTTGCTGGTCGTGGTTCTTGGTCTGACCGCCGCGACCCGCATGCCAGTCGACATTCTGCCTCAGTTCACCACGCCCGCCGTGCAGGTCGTGACTTTCTATCCAGGCATGCCGGTCGAGGTGATGGAGAAGGACATCACGACCCGCCTGGAGCGTTGGACCGGACAGTCGGCAGGGATCGCGCGCCAGAAATCGCGCTCGATGCTGGGCGTATCGATCGTCAAGGATTTCTTCCACGAAGGCGTCGATCCTGCCTCGGCCATCGCGCAGGTCAGCTCCTACGCCATGTCAGATCTGTTTTACTTGCCGCCAGGAACGATTCCGCCGATGGTTATGCCATTCGATCCCACAGCAACATTACCGCTTGCGCTGATCACGGTTTCCAGCCCGGTCTTCAATGAGACGAAGCTTTACGACGTCGCTTACTTCGATCTCCGCAATCGCCTGCAAGGAATTTCTGGCGTAGTCGTGCCGGCTGTGTACGGCGGAAAGCTCCGCCGCATTCTCGCTTACGTCGATCGCGACAAGCTTCAGGCGCGCGACCTCTCGCCCATGGACGTGGTGCGGACGCTTAAACAGTTCAGCACCCTGATCCCGACCGGCGACGCCAAGTTCGGCAACCTCGACTACCAAATCCTCACCAACGGG
Organism: Binataceae bacterium (SeqCode); assembly: GCA_050736695.1. Lineage (GTDB taxonomy): Bacteria > Desulfobacterota > Binatia > Binatales > Binataceae > JBARDN01. Next base: position 17,005 of record JBOHWH010000180.1, read on the forward strand.
ATCCCTGAGCGCGTATCCGAGATGAATGACTTCCCGATCAAGATCGACCGCAGCGGCGCTCCGGTCTTGATCCGGGATGTCGGCGAAGTCGAGGACACGCACGCGATCCAGACCAATATCGTGAGAATCAGCGCGCCGCCTGATATGCGCGCAAAGCGTCAGGTCTATATCCCGGTCTACCGCCAGCCGGGCGCCAACACGATCGCGGTGGTCGACGCCATTCGCGCCGCCCTGCCCCAGATCCTCACGCGCCTGCCCAAAGGTATCAACCTTAGCGTCGTCATGGACCAGTCGTTTTACGTACGTGAGGCGATTCGCAATCTCAGTGACGAAGCGGTGATCGGGGCGGTCTTGGCCGCGCTTGTGATGTTTGTTTTCATCGCCGAATGGCGCTCGACCATAATGGTCGCTTTCGCGATTCCGCTCTCGATCCTTGCCGCATTAATCGGTCTCTACTTCACAGGCAATTCGATCAACGCGATGACCCTGGGCGGTCTGGCGCTGGCGGTTGGGCGGCTTATCGATGACGCGATCATCGTAATTGAGAATACTCATCGCTACCTTGACCAGGGCACGCCCCCGGCGCAGGCCGCTATGGAAGCCGCCGGCGAGGTAGCGATGCCAGTGTTTGCGGCGACGATCAGCACCATCGTGATCTTCTTTCCTGTGGTCTTCCTGACCGGCATCGGCAAATTCCTGTTCACTCCGCTGGCAGTCGCTGTGGCGTTCGCGATCGCCGCTTCATATCTCGTGGCGATGACGGTAGTGCCGGTGTTCAGCGCTCACTTCCTGACGGCACGATTACCGGAGCGCGGGCGCGAGCCGCGCTCCGGATTTCTGTCGTCGCCGACTGCAAGCTTCGAAACGTGGTTCGAACATCTGCGCCAACGTTACGAAGTCTGGGTACGTGCGGTGATCCGACATAGCCGACTGGTCGTCGCATGTTCAGTGGTCGCCTTCGTAGCGGCTCTGTTTCTTTCGCGCTTCGTGGGCCGCGAGCTGTTCCCCGATATCGACGCCGGGCAGTTGACGATCCAGATGCACGCTCGCAGCGGGCTGCGGATCGAGCGGACCGAGCAACTTGTCGCCCGCGTGGAAGACGCCATCAAGCACACCATCCCCAAGCACGACCTTCACATGGTTATCTCCAACATCGGCGTGCTGCTCGATTGGCCGGCCGCCTATACGCCAAACGCAGGTCCCCAGGATGCTTTCCTCGACATCCAGCTCACCGACAACCGTTGGCGTACCTCTCAGGATTACGTACCCATCCTGCGCCGCGCGTTGAACCGAGAATTTCCGGGGGCCGAGTTTTCTTTCTACGCAGGTGGACTGGTGACGGCGGCGCTAAACGGCGGTCTTCCTTCGCCGATCGACATTCAAGTCACCGGCAACAGCCTTGGAGTTGACAACAGCATCGCTCAGAAAATCCGCGGCATCGCAGCGGCCGTCCCTGGCGCGGCCGACGCACGCATCGAACAGCATCTCGACTACCCCGCGATCGACGTGAAAGTCGACCGGACCAAAGCGGCGTATCTAGGTCTCACGCCCAAGCAGGTGGTTGAAAACGTGGTAACAGCTTTCAATTCTTCGATCAACTTCGACCCGGCTTTCTGGATCGATCCCAACAACGGCAACCATTACTTCATGGGAGCCCAGTACTTTGAGAACGCGATCAAGTCGGTCAACACGCTAAAGGACATCCCGATAACCGCTCAGGACGGCGTGCCGCTGCTTCCCTTTCCGCCGCGAGGCTCCGCTCCTCCGCCGAGCCTCGACCATACGACCAAGCCCGACTCATCGTCGGGCACAGGCCGGCTCTCGCTACTGGAGAACCTCGCAACTTTCACCCACACGACTGCGCCGAGCGAGGTCGAACACCTCAACATCAGCCGGGTGACGGACGTTTACGTCAACGTCCAGGGGCGCGACCTCGGCAGCGTCGCCTCAGACGTCGAGGCAAGGATCGCGTCCCTTAAGCTGCCGGCGGGTTACTCAGTGGCCGTGCGCGGTGTGGTCCAAAGCATGCGCCAGTCCTTCCAAAGCCTGTTTTTCGCCCTCGCGCTTGCCGCCGTCCTGATCTATCTCGTGATGGTCGCGCAGTTCCGGTCGTTCCTTGATCCGTTCGTGATCATGTTGGCGGTGCCGCTGGAGATCGTCGGCGTGGTCGCGATCCTGCTGTTCACCGGCACCACCTTCAACATTCAATCGTTTCTGGGGGTGATTTTCGTGGTCGGGATCGCAGTCTCTAACGAGGTTCTGATCGTTGACTTTGCCAGCCGCCTCGCGGCACAGGGCAGGTCAATAGAAGACGCAGTGGTGGAGGCGGCCAAGATCCGGATGAGGCCTATCGTCATGACTTCGCTGGCAACGCTGGTTGCGCTCGTTCCCATGGCCATCGGGCTCGGTCACGGCAGCGAGGCCAACATCCCACTCGCCCGTGCGGTGCTCGGAGGGTTCACCGTCGCCACGCTGGTGTCCCTGTTCGTCGTGCCCATGCTCTATGTTCTCTTCAGGGCGCCGCAAGCCACCCGGTCCGGCGCATGAAGCAGCGTGAGCTCTCAAGGATCGCGGCGGTGCTGGCCCTTGTGGTCTTTTCCGGCTGCTCCCCGCCAGCCCCAGCGGGCGTCGCGCAAGCGAAGTCGGCCCCCGCTCCGGTCGAAGTCACGATAGTTAAGCCGACGCGGCACGCCGTGACGCGAACGATTACGCTCACCGCGAACGTTGAAGCCTACGAGCAGGTGCCGCTGTTCGCGAAGGTAGCTGGATACGTGACGACCATTAACGTTGATATTGGCGATTCGGTGAGAAAGGGCGAGCTTATTGCAACGCTCGAAGTTCCCGAGATTGAGCAGCAATCTCGCATGGTGCTAAGCGAGGTCGCCGAACGGCAAGCCGACCTGAACAAGGCTCGCGCCGATGCCGAGCTTGCCATGGTCATTTTCGCGCGCAGCAAAGGCTTGCGCGCCAAGGACGCCATCACTCAGCAGGATATGGACGAGGCCCGCGCCCATCGCGCTACCGCAAACGCCGGGGTAGAAGTCGCCGACTCGCGGCTTCGCGCGGCCCAGGCGCATCTCGCCGAAGTTCGTGCTCTTCTGGCCTATGCACGGATCACCGCGCCCTTCGACGGGATCGTCACGCGCCGATTCGTCGATCCGGGCGCGCTGATACAGGCGGCAACCGCCGGCAACAATGTCACACCTGTCGTCACCGTCGCGCGCATCGACATCATGCGCGTGTTCGTTGATGTTCCGGAACCTAATGCGCCATTCATTTCGCAGGGCGAGACCGCAGAGCTGCGCGTCGAGGCGTTGCCGCGCCATGCCTTCAAAGGCAGCGTGACGCGGTACGCCGGCGCGCTCGATCCCGCCACGCGCACCATGCGCACCGAGGTCGATCTACCCAATCCGGATACAACACTCCGTCCCGGCATGTATGGAAACCTTGTGATCGTGCTCAAGGATCGCGCGGATGCGCTGAGTCTCCCCCGCTCCGTGGTTCACCCTGATGATCGCGGCGCCTTCATCTACGTGCTGCGGAACGGAAAAGCGGTCGAGCGGCGGGTGCAGCTTGGCCTGGAATCCAATCAGCGCGTCGAGATCGTTGACGGTGTGAGCGACGGCATTCCTGTGATCAGCGCCCCTCAGGAGCTCGATGACGGGACATCAGTGCGGATTGTTGCGCATGGCGATGGACGCGAGCTTGCGGGTGACAAATGAGTATTAGTCGTCCGATGGATTTGCTCCCCTTCGTCGCGGGAATGGTCATGCTCTTCAGCGCCAGCTCCGTCCAAGCGGCGAGTGCGCAGATGCCCTCGGGCGCTCAAGCTGTTGCGACGAGGGCTTCTAAGCCTCAGCTGCAGGGAATTTCCATAGGGTCCGTGCAGGTCCGCGACATCGAACCCGGCCTCAGACTCCCCATCGATCTGCCTACGGCTCTCGCATTTGCCGGTGCACGAAATCTCGACGTATTGGAGGCCAAAGCGCGTACCGCCGAAGCAGTCGCCATTCAGGAAGAAGTGATCGGCAAGCTCGTGCCTACGGCTTACGGCTCCGGCCTTTTCTTCGGCCAGAACACCAGCGGTCAGACCCAAGGATACTTCACCGATCTCGGACGATCCTTCGGTCGCACGAATGCAGCAGGCGGCGCCGAACTGTCGCTCAATCCTGCTCAGGCGATCTTCGCGGCTCTGGCGGCACACCGAAGCGCTTCGGCGACGAGCAGTGAAAGCTTCGAGGTCACACAGGAGACGCTTGCCGCTGCAGCTAGCGCATATTTTGTGCTGTTGGAGGCACGCGCGGAGGTTCAGATTGCCGAGCAGGCACTTGCAGCTTCCCGCGAACTTCAACGGGTCGCCGAGACGAGGGAAAGTTTAGGCAGCGGATTAAAGGTAGACGTTTCAAGGGCCGCTGCTCAGGCCGCCACCGACCAGATCCATCTCGCGCAAGCCGGCGAGCGCATGCGCAACGCGTCCGTTCGGCTCGCTCTGCTTCTCAAACTCGATCCGAAAATCACGTTAGTTCCGGTCGACTCTGTTATTCGTCAGAAACAGCTCGTCGAACCCGCCAGAAACCTGGATGATCTGCTACGCCAAGCCCTTCTGTCACGCCCCAACCTGCACGCAGAGCGTGACCGTGTCGTCGCAGCCGAAAACAGCCGGATTGCTGCGTGGGCATCGGCTATTGCGCCGAGCATCTACACAAATTTCCAGGCGAACACCGTGGGCAACATCGGTAGCCATCAATTTTCCGTGGGTTCCATCGGAGTGCGTCTATCATTCGCTTCGTTTGGCGCGGCCAAGGCCGCCGGTGCGCAGCTCGCCGAGGAGCAGATTCGTCGCGACCGGCTCAAGCAACAAGTCGAGGCCGAAGTCATCACTTCACGTGACCGGCTCCAGACCGCCGCCGAAGAAGTCGGCGCCGCTATCGAAGGCTTAAAAGCTGCGCAGAGAGCGCTGGACCTCAGTCAGACGCGCTTTCAGGGAGGAAAGGGAATCGAACTGGAGGTGTTGGATGCCAACACGACGTTAACGGAAGCGCACTACAACGTAGTCGCAGCAATCGTAGGATACAACATCGCACAAGTCCGACTGCTCCAGGCCATCGGTGCCGTTTCCCCTGAAACCTTGATCAAATGAGACCTCATCCCCGGTACAAAGCGATAACCCTTTTTGTCTGCACCTGACCGCGAATGAGCACGACGCGGAAGACCTGGTTCAGGATACCTACGCCTACGCCTTCGAACACGCCAACGAGCTTAGAAGTCCCGCCGTGGCCAAGACCTGGCTGCTGCGAATTCTTTATCACCGGTTCATTTCGCTGTGCCGGATACGGCGCTCATCGCCGCGACAAAGATTTCAGTCGGTCAGTATCATCACGATCCGTACGAACTGCAGATTCGATATGCATGCGAGGACATCGCCAAGCTTCGCGAGCGCGCCCACCAGTTGGAGCAGGAGATCCAACGAAAGTTGGAATCACATGAGGTCGGAAAGTTCCTCACCACGATCGGTGGCGGCGGTCCGCTCACAGCAGCGTGTATCATCGCCGAAACCGGCGACCCGGCTCGATTTCGCAGCGCTGCCGCGATTCGAGTCAGTCCACGGCTACGCGCCTCTTATCAACGACTCCGGGCCAGCGGCAAATGGCCTAAGGTCGCGATGATAGCAGCCATGCACAAACTGCTCGCCGCGATCTATAGCGTTGCCAAGCACCGCCAATCGTTCATTCCGAGGCTCTCGTCATCCGCTTAGACCGAACATTAAGAGCATCACGCGTGCGACAGTTTACCCTCGAAGGCCCGTTGTTCATTATGGGTCGATGCACGGTTGCCCAATGGACGTATTTTCGGACCCAAATCCTTTTCTTGTGACAGTCGCGGTCCGCCACCTAGTCACTCGGTTGACCAGCCTCGCGCAGGCTTGCAGCGACACCGAGGATATCTCCGAGGGCAACCCGTGCTTTGACCCTCCATAACCCGTCTGGAAAAAGCGTGCTCACCCAAGTGAACTCGGCGAGGCGCACGCCCGCCGCAACTCGCACTTCCCGATGAAGGCGTCGCAGCCGATAGTCACGGGCCTGTCGCAGGAGCGCGCCGCTCCAAGCGCTCCCAAACCTGCGAGACAGCCCCCCGATACTGCATCGGTTGAGGACGATCGCCAGCAGACCATGCCGCGCAGTTCGAACCGCCTCGCGCAATCCGACGCCCGGGGTTTCGAGAAATTCCAGGGTCGTGATGAAAACCACTGCGTCAAACGCGCCGTCCCGAAACGGCAAGCGCTCAGCCTCGCCGAGCACGAACGCTGTCCTCGGAAACAGCATCGGTGCCTGCTTTAACATCTCCGGTGCTCGCTCTAACCCGACGACGGAGAAACCTGATTCGGACAGCCATCCGGAGAAGTGCCCGGTGCCGGATCCGACCTCCAGTATGGTTCTCACGCTCGGAAGCCGTTGTAAGAGCTGGCGGGCGACCGCTCGCTCCGCTATGTCAGCCCGCCGACCCTGCGGGGTCGTGTACCATTGTTCGTAACCGGAGGCGGCGCGCTCGAATATTTCCCAAGTCACGGCCTAGACCGGGCACGCATTCGAGACCGTGAAGGTCATCACCACTTGGCCGTTGGCCGCGACCCGTACGAAGGCGCTTCGCAGCGCCGCAAAGACCGTATCAGCGTCGCCGACGATTTGGGTGCTCATGGCTCCCACCTCAGACTTCAGCCCATGCGCCTTAAACTGCGCCTCAACCGCTTCGATCGCCGGACTCAAGTGTTCCTGTCGCAAAGGATAGACGCTGATCCGGGCACTAACATGAATCATCGATTGCAAAGTCTAGCTCCTCTCAACCCGCTAGCCCGCTTTATTCCAATTTTCCATCCCGCCGCGCAGAACCGAAACTTGCCGGAACCCCGCTTCCGAAAGCAACGTTGCCGCGCTTGCCGAGCGCTTCTCGGTCCGTCAAATGGTTATTATTGGTTCCTTGATCCTTTTCAGCTCCCCGAGCCGTCCTGATAGCCCGCCAATCGGAATGTTACTCGCGCCCGCGATGTGGCCGAGGGGTCCTCGGAACTCTTCGGCAGTACGCACGTCTATCAGCGCGACCTTTTCGGCACCCTCCAGCCGATGCTTGAGCGCTGAGGGCGCAACGAAGCGCGGACCCTTCAGCCGGCGGACCAGCCGCGGCAGGAAAGCAACAGCCGCCAGCAGCGCCAACGCTAGCAGGGCCTTGTGAATCGACCCGGCCTGTCCGAACGCCGCCTCGCGCCCGGCGTACCCCAGATACGTATACGCGAGCGCACCTGGTGCCATACACAGGAAGGAAGCGAGCACATACTCTCCGAGCCCGATGCGCGTAAGCCCGAAAGCGTAGTTCACCAGATTGAACGGAAACAGCGGCACCAGACGGACGAACGCGACAAATCGCCATCCTTCCTCTTCCACCCCCCGCATTAACCGCGCCAGTCGTTCACCAGCGCTCCTGGCAACCCAATCCGAGCCCACGTATCGGGCGATCAAAAACGCGAGCGTTGCCCCAAAGGTGGCGCCGGTCAGGTTCCACAGAATTCCCCCATAGCGGGCCGAACAGAGCGCCGCCGGCCACAGTTAGAACCGATCCCGGAACGAACAGCGTCGTCGCAAACGCATAAAGCAAGACGAATAGAATCGGAGCCCACAGACCGAAGCGTCCTAGTTCGCGCTCCAGCGTGACGGCTTGCAGAAATTCGCGATGGAGAGCGAGTCATACGATCGTGCCCGCCAGCCCTGCCACCAAAACCAGACGAACGATGAGACCGCGCAGTTTCATGCCGCGCTCCTCCAAGTGATAGCGTATCGGCCAGCAGGGCCGCGAAATGGCTGCAGCAGCATCCTATCGAGCCACGGCTCCCGCGCCTCGCGAAACTGCTCGATGCCGATGGTCATCCCGTCATGGCCAGCGGCAGGCTGGCCTCGATAGGTTCCGAGCAAGCGATCCCACCACGGCAGGTTGAAGCCAAAATTGCTGTTAGTCTCGCCAACCACGATCGAATGGTGGACTCGATGCATGTCCGGTGTGACCACGAGCCACCGAAGCCAGCGATCGAGCCGGACAGGGATGCGGACATTGCCGTGGTTGAACATCGAGGTTGCGTTGAGCAGAACCTCGAAGATCAGCACGCCGGGCGCCGACGCGCCTAGCGCCGCGACAACGCCGAACTTGATCAGCATGGAGAGAACGATCTCAATCGGGTGGAAGCGCGCACCCGTGGTGACGTCGAAGTCGAGGTCGGCATGATGCATTCGATGCAGCCGCCAAAGCGCGGGTACTGCGTGAAACATTATGTGCTGCAGATAGATCGCCAAATCCAGGAGAACCACCGAGGCAACGACGGTGCTCCACCATGGAAGCGGCAGATTGTTCAGGAGGCCCCAGCCCCGTTGCCCACCGAGCAGCGCCAGACTCACTGCCGTGGCGGGCAGCAGGGTTCTCAGGAGCACGGTATTGAGCGCGACGATCGCGAGGTTGCTGGGCCAACGCGTCAACCTTGAGTACGACCTTGACCGGCGCGGCGCAGCCGCCTCCCACAGCGCCATCGCTGTGAACACGCCTATAAATGCCCCGAGCCTGATGGTCGCTTCGTTGATCGGCTCGTTGATCGGCACTATTGACTCCCATCAAACAATCAATTAATCTCTTGAATCATAGAATAAGGTCTTCTGTTCACCATGTCAAGCCAGAACCCGAAACGTGCAATGTTCGAACACCTGGCCGCCGTCGCCCGCAGCCTCGGTTCGGCGCGCCGCCTGGAACTCCTCGAGTTGCTCGCCCAGACCGAGCGCGGCGTCGAGGAGCTGGCTGATCTGAGCGGCCTCACCATCGCCAATGCCTCACAACATCTGCAACAACTGCGCCGTTTCGGCCTGGTGGAAGCGCGCCGGGAAGGCAAGCGTGTGATCTACAAGCTGGCCGACCCCGAAGTAGTCGTGCTGCTCGGCGCGTTGTCCAGGGTCACACAGCGTAATGTGGGCGCGGTCGAAAAGCTGCTCAACAGTTATTTTCGCGAACGCGACAACCTCGAACCGGTGTCGCGAAAAGAGCTGCTGCGCCGCATGCGTGACGGTCTGGTCACGCTGATCGACACCCGTCCCGAAGAGGAATTCTCCGCCGGCCACTTGCCCGGTGCGATCAATCTGCCTCTGAGCGAGCTTAAGCGCCGGCTGCGCGAACTGGCGCGGGACCAGGAAATCGTCGCCTACTGCCGCGGCCCGTACTGCGTTCTCTCGTATGAGGCCGTGGCTGAGCTGCGGAAGCGGGGCTTCAAAGCTTTCCGGCTGGAAGACGGATATCCTGAATGGAAAGCTGCGGGGCTTCCGGTCGAGCAGTCAGCGGCCTCGTGAACCCGTTGCTCATTTTGAAGTAAATGCCATGCAGCCGTGGGGAGTGATGTCTTGGTACGGGATGATCTTCGCTCCAATCATGATGATCGTCTGGCTCCTGATCATAATTGTCATTGCCGCAGCGATAATCCGATGGCTCCAAGGGGGCACGATCGGGCCACTGCCGCCGCTGAGTGGCAGGAAGCGGGCCTTGGAAATCCTGGAAGAACGATTCGCCAAGGGCGAGATCGACAAGGATGAGTTCCAGGAAAAGAAGCGCTTGCTCTCGGAATGAGCGGTTTGGGGAGGTTCTCGTTATGGCTGACCGAAGCGCCGAAGAGATCCAACAAGCGGTACGTAAAAAGTATGCCGAGGTCTCCTGTTCGCTTGCGGGAAAGTTCCGCTATCCGACCGGGAAAACAGACAGTGCAGCTCTCGGGTAAGACCTTTCTGCGTTATCGGACTTGCCCGACGGGGTGTTCGATGGCTTCTGCGGCGTCGGAAACCCGTTCGCCCTCGGCGCGGAAAGGCACCTGCCGCGTCATAGGTTCCATATCTTCGCGCTGCTGTCGGCCCCCGTCATCTTCGTGCTGCTTGCAGCAACCACCAGCTTGAACCCGATCTACTCTACGATTCTCGGGCTAGTCGGTGGCGGCGTCTGCGCCTGTTACTGTCGACCCGATTTGATCCCGAAGATGCTCGCCAGCGCCATACTGTTCCTCGGATTATACTTCGTCTATTTCCTCAGCCTGGTCGCGGTCTATCCGGATTACGTCCGAGAGGTTTGGAACCTCCGCGCCATCTCAAGAATCCTCATCCTCGGCGTGCCTCCGGAGGAACTGCTGGTCGCTTTCACGCTCGGCTTTATGTGGTCAAGCATTTACGAGCACATCAAATGGCAGCGCGTCCGATTCCTCAAACAAGGCCACCGCCTGACCCTCGCACACCGGTAGGATACCACTTACCGCCAAACAACATCCGTGAGAGTCGCCGATCGCGCGGGGCTGCGCTGTGAGCACCCGCTCGGGCTCCGCAAGCTACGCCGCTCACGCCCAACCCATAGCTCCGCCTAACCCCGCCGGTGTCTCCGCTTCGCCACCGCTTTAAGTGGTGGCGCTTGCTCCGTTAGCACGTCCGCGCCATCGGCTTTCGCCGACCACTGCTTTTGTCACGTCCGTGCAGCGCTCCGCTGCGCGCATCTGGAAATCCGCGTGCGGCTCTCCAGTTCGGGGGTGAGAGAGCCGCCCGAAAAAGTTGCGCGGGAAACCAAAACAAGCGCAGCACGCCCTGCCGCAGGAGCGGAAGCGGGCGAAAGGAGAAAGGTGTCATGCGACGTAGGTTCAAGTGCGATCCCAAGTGGGTCACCGTCCGGTATCCGGCCCGATGCGCGGAGCCTAACTGCCAGACGGAAATCAACCCCGGCGAGCGAGCGTTCTACTACCCCAACGATAAGGCCCTCTACGGCACTCGTTGCGGTCATGCCGAGAAGGCCGAACGCGACTTCGACGCCCACCGGATCGACGAAGACGGCTATTGAGCAAAGCGAACAAAACCAATTGGAGGTTATGGCAATGGCAATCAACAAGGTAATCGTGATCGGCAATCTCGGAGCTAGCCCCGTACTTCGCGCGCTGCCGTCCGGGCAGAACGTCGCGAATTTCTCGCTGGCGACCACGGAGCGGTTTACGGACCGCAACGGCGAGAAGCGAGAGCGCACGGACTGGCATCGGATCGTCGCATTCGGACGGCTGGCCGATACGTGCGAGCGGTTCCTCAGCAAAGGCCGGCAAGTTTACGTCGAAGGCCGGCTGACTACCCGCCAGTACGAAGCCAAGGACGGCTCGGGCAAGCGCTATCGGACCGAAATTGTCGCGCGGCAACTCCGCCTGCTCGGGAATCGGGCGAATGACAACGCGCCCACGGCTCAGGCTTCCGAAGACATCCCCTTCTAGCCGACGAACCTAGGGAGAGCCGCGCAAGCGGTTCTCCCGCAACCAACCAATCCACAATCGGAGATTACGACAATGGACATCTACGCGATGGTTACCGATAAGATCATCAACCTGCTCGAAAACGGCGTGGTGCCGTGGCGCAGGCCGTGGACCTCGACCGGACTGCCGCGCAATCTTGTGAGCAAGAAGCCATATCGCGGCGTGAACGTGTTTTTGCTGTCCGCGTCAAAGTACGTTTCGCCATTCTGGTTGACGATGCGCCAGGCGAATGAGCTTGGCGGACATATCCGCAAAGGCGAGGAATCCACCGCGATCGTCTGTTGGAAAATCGAAGACGCGAAGGCGAGCCCGGAAGACCTCGACGCCGACGAGAGCGAGGAGAAGACGTGCCGTCGATTCCTACTGCGATTTTATCGGGTTTGGAACCTCGAACAATGCGAACTGCCGCAAGCCGTACTCGACAAGCTTCCGAAGATCGAAACGCATCAACACGATCCGATTGAAGCCGTTGAAAAGATCATCGCCGGAATGCCTAACCGGCCTGAAATAATGCGCGGAGGCTCGAAAGCGTATTACTCACCACTTACCGATCGCATTACGCTTCCGCCGCGCGAGCTATTCATCAGCGCCGAGGAGGAAGCCGCCACTGAAACGCACGAGCTCATCCACGCTTCAGGGAGCGAGAAACGCCTTGCGCGAGAAGGCATTTGCGAAGCCGCGCCGTTCGGTTCGCCCGTCTATTCCAAAGAGGAATTATGCGCGGAACTCGGAGCAGCCTATCTTTGCGCCGAAGCTGGAATCTCCAACGCGGTCATCGCCAATCAGGCCGCGTACCTTGCCGGCTGGCTCAAGTCGCTTCGCGCTGATCGCACGCTCCTGATCCATGCCGCTGCGCAGGCGCAAAAGGCCGCCGATTTCATTCTCAACCGTTCGTGTTCTGAGTAGACTGCGCGCGGCGTCCGAGCGGAAGCTCGGACGCCGCCACTCTGATCTCACTCGGCACAGCAACTTAGTTTAGAGACATCTTTCGTGAACGAGAGCGCGACGATCTTCAACGCCTCCGACATCGTCGGATAAATGTGGAGCATGCCGACGAAGTCATCGACGGTCGCGCCCAAGCGGATTCCCATTGCCGCCTCGTGGATGACCTCGGCCGCGTCCATGCCGACCATCGACACACCGAGCACGCGGCGGCTTTCACGTTCGGCTACCATCTTGATGACGCCGCGCGGATTTCGCACCGCCTGCGCCCGCGGCACCTGCTCCATCTTGACGGTCCGGCAGGCACAGCGGTAGCCTCCCTCGACCGCCTGCCTGTCCGTCAGACCGACCACCGCGACCTCGGGATCGGTAAAGATGGCGCGCGGAATCGCCCGATGGTCGACCTTGCGATGGTCGCCAGCAAGCGCGTTGAGCGCCGCGATCCCGCCGTCCTGGGCTCCGACCGGGGTCGCCATCTGGCTCTCCGTATTTGAGCCAATCACGTCACCGGCTGCCCAGACGTGCGGCGCGCTAGTCATCAGTTCGTCGTCAACGATGATCGCGCCGCGCTGGTCGGTGCGAACGCCGGCTTTTTCGAGATCGAGATTGTCCGTATTGGGAACCCGGCCCGTCGCGATCAGTATATGGGAGGAGTGAATTTGTTTCCGTGCTTCGCCGTCCACCTCCACCGTAACCCCCTTGCCATCGTTTCTTACGGAAAGCGCTTTGGTGTGGGTCAGCAACGTGATTCCCTCTTCGCGCAGGATTTCTGCGAGCGTCTCACCGACCTCGGGCTCATAACTCGGTAAAACCTGTTTGCTCGGTTCCAGAATCGTTACCTGCGTGCCGAGGCGGCTGAAGAACTGCCCTAGTTCGAGAGCAATGTAGCCG
>JBOHWH010000181.1:0-35094 GCA_050736695.1 Binataceae bacterium (SeqCode)
AGAGTGAAGGGCGGCCGGAAAAACTGGGATGAACATGAAACCACAACCACCAACGACACGCCCCGGGAGGGGCGAAATAACCGACGGTCTCTACTTTTGAATGGCGGGAAATTGGGGGGCAGGCCACGACGCATCGCGGGCGAACGAAGGCGAACGAGACAATCGCCGCCAGCATCGCCGAAAAGTAGAGCAGCGGTAAATGGTGGAGCGGAAATTCGTAAAGGAAATTCGTAAAGATAGAGGGGTGGTGGCTGCATGGGCTCCATTCTAAACGCCTCAGACGGAGAACATAAGGCTGAACAGTTCAGCCATGAACAAATCTGGCAAAAACCCGAACACTTGTTAGGCTGCACGGGCACCGCGAGGAAACGCCTGAATCTTCGAATTCATGCGACCGCGCTTGAGGTTTTTTGACTCGACGCTTCGCGCCGGCCGGCAACACGCCGGCCCTGCTGACAGAAATGATCGATCACAAAGAGGATCAGCAGAAAGGGATCGACGAGAAGATCGAGAAACCAACGCGAAGGGAACGGAAGAGCTAGCGTGTGGATTGCTTGCCGAACTTCTTTTTCACTTCTCGTGACCGTGAGGCCACGATGTCTCGTACAAGAGCCAAATCAAACGGGTCGATTTCCTCGAATTTTACTTTGGTGAGCAAGCTTTCACCGTAATGCTTCGCCAATGCTCCAAAGGATTCGTCGAAGAACGAAACAGATGTGATTTGCATGCCCGCAAAATCGACTACTACCGGCTCAGAATGTTCGAGGGCTTCCTCCAGGAGAATTCGCATTTTTTCGCCGTCTTCTCGGGAAACAACATCGTTGCCGAGTCGGGCTTTGACTTCAATGCGTGTCATCATTTTCCTCATCCCCCAGGACGAACAAACCTCTCTGCGTGGGTATGAGCGAGAGGAAAACTGCGGTGCCTGGGAATGTGCCGTCAATCTGGTCCCTCATTGGCCGACGGTCAGGTCGGAACCGGACTCGTCCCTTACCAGATATTATAGTCATGCTGCCGCCGTTGACACGAACGAATCGACGAATCGTGCTCAGCCCGCGTCCACGGTTGGTCGCGACGGCTGACACACCTTCTTCCGATGCCAATTCAATCAGGTGCGGGTCGCCAAAGCGGCGGTAGCGATCAAGTCCACGAAGGCTGGCCGGTATGCCGTTGCCCAAATCGAGAAGACACAACGTGATTCTTTTGCGGTACTTGTGCCCCGCTGCCCATGCCCCCGAAACGGAACCGGAATGTTCAGCAAAATTCTGCACCATTTCAAGCAAAGACAGTCGCATCGATGGCTTCAGTCCCGGTGCGAATGGCTGAACCGTCTCCAGGAAGTTTAAAAGGTAGTCAATGAATAATGGTTCAAGTGTTCTAATGTGGACGAGGTCGACGCGGTCTCGTTTAGGCTGCCTGGCTTGGAACTGATCACCTAATCCGATGGATTCGTAAAATCCCGCGTTCAGCAGATAGGTGTTCACATCAGTTCTGCTAGGAGGACGCACACGAATTTTTGTTACTTTTCCAACGCTTCGGCAATGGTCCAAACACGCCGCCAGATACGTCAAGCCGAAAGAATCCAGAAATTCTATGGCGGACAAATCGACTAGAAGTTCTCGATGAGACAGATCTCCTAGGAGCGGAAGCGTCTGCCGCAACAATGGGTTTGCCCATCCGATTGTTGCGAGACGATAGAACGAATATCGTGGCGGGTCGACGCGCTGCGGTCCTGAACCCATACGGACCCGAGACTAAACACGGCCGAACCGGTTCGCGCAATCTCAAGCCGCTGGCCTTTTTGCCTCACTACGTGGACTGACGAGTTTACCGCTGCGAGAGGCCGAATTCGGTCAGTACCGCCGGGTTGTGGCGCGGCGAGGCGATCTGTTAGTAAAATCTTTCTTGATACTTGTGGTTTGACGCTGTCTGTAAAGTGGAAAATCCGGACATGAATGATTCGGGCGCGGCCGCTGCCGCTTGCGCCGCCGGCGACTACCGCGCGCTGCGCGAAGGCGCGGGCGCGATCGCGCTCGGCGAGCGCTCGATCGTGCGTGTCACCGGCGACGACCGGGTGTCGTTCCTGCACGGGATGAGCAGCAACGAATTCAAGCAGGCGAATGCGGGTGCGATTGTGCCGGCGCTGTTCCTGACCGAGCATGCGCATCTGATCGCCGACTTTTTCGCCTGGATCGAGACCGACTCGATCCTGATCGAAATCGATTCGGCGCTCTGGGCGCGCGCGCGGGCGCATCTGGAAAAACTGCTGGTCGCTGACGACGTCGAGTTCGAGGAGGTGACCCGGCTTGCGGTGATCGATGTCGAAGGTCCGCGCGCCGCGGAGGCGATTCGCGCGGCTGTCGGCGACGACGCCGCGGCGCTCGGCGAATGGAAGTTCGTTGAGGCCGATAACGTGAGCGTCGGCAATTTGCCGCGTCTGGGAACGGCCGCATTTACGCTTTTGATCGCGACCGAAAAAACCGTGTCGATTCTCGCGCAGATAACCGCATTGGGCGCCGATTTTCGCGCGGTCGGCGCCGACGCGCTCGAGCTCATACGGATCGAGAACGGGCTTGCGCTGACCGGCGTCGATACCGGCGAGAAAACTATCGCGCTCGAGGCGCGGCTTGACCGCGCGATCTCGCGGCACAAAGGATGCTACGTCGGGCAGGAGACGATTGAGCGCGCGACCGCGCGCGGGGGGCTGCGCAAGCGCCTGTTCGGCTTGCGGATCGAGGGCGCTCACGCTCCGGAGCCGGGAGCCGCGGTGATGCTCGCGGGCAAGGAAGTGGGGCGCCTCGGCAGTATCGTGAATTCGCCGAAGCTGGGCATAATCGGCCTCGCGATCCTGCATCAGAACGCGTGGGGCGCGGCGGCGCTTTCGATCGGCGATCCGGCCGGAGAAATCGCTGCGCGCGTGAGCGAGCTTCCGTTCAAATCGTGATTAAAGCATTACTTTAGGTTTGTGCTGGCGCGATCGCGGACCAAGGGCGTCAGCAAGCAGGCGGGCAAAGGAGAGAAACAACATGGCAAACACGCTGGGCAAACGTTATCAGTGCGAGAAATGCGGCACCGAAGTGCTGTGCAACAAGGCGGGTCCGGGCGAGCTCGAATGTTGCGATTTGCAGATGAAGATCAAAGAGGCCAAGCCGCTGCCGTCGTCGGACTAGGACTTGGCGGCGCGCGCGGGCGTGCCGCACGGCATTATCCGGACGTTATTACTGAAGTGGCACCCGTATCCGCAAAGGCCGACCTCGTCCTGCATCAGGGCGTCATTCTGGGTCATCGCGAGAGCGATTCGGTCGCGGTCGGCGGCGGACGGATCATCAGCCACGGCCGGTTCGCCGACTTGAAGGCGCTGGTCGGTCCGCGCACGCATCTGATCAAGCTTGGCGGGCGCACGCTTGCGCCTGGCTTCGTCGATGCGCACCTGCATTTTTTAGAAGCCGCCTCGGCGGTCAGCGGTCTGACGGTATGGCGATGCCGCACGATCGCTGATCTGCTTGCCGATCTGCGGGTCGGCGCGGGCCGGACTCCGCCGGGCAACTGGCTGCGCGCGTTTGGATGCGACGAGGCGTTGCTCGCGGGCGGTCGCGGGCCGACGCGGCAGGAGCTCGATCAGGCGGTTGCGAAAAATCCGCTGCGGCTGCGGCATCAGACGCTCCACGCCTCATGGCTCAACAGCCGCGCGATAAATCAGCTCGGACTCGAAGCCGAAAATTTTCGTCCGCCCGACGGCGCGACGATGTTCCGCGATCCGGCAGGCCTGCTGACCGGCCTGGTGGCCGGGATGGAACCGTGGCTGACGCTTCATTTGCCGCTGGTGACCAAGGCCGAGCTCGAAGCGCGCGCGCGGACGATGAGCCGCGAGCTATCCGCCGCCGGAGTGACGGCGTTCACCGACGCGACCGTGCGCAACGGCCCCGAAGAGGTCGAGCTGTTCGCGAAGCTGGTATCGTCGGGCGCGATCTGCCAGCGCGTTGCGATGATGCTCGGCGCGCGGCATCTTGAGGCCGCCACGAAAAGCGCGGAAGTCGCGCGCGCCGCCGGTATCCACATGGCGGGGCTAAAGTTCATGCCGGGCACCCGGTATGACGGATCGACGGTGGCGCGCCGCGTGCGGATCGGGCTTACGAGCGGACTGGACTGCGCGTTTCATGCGACCGAAGTCGAGGAGCTTGACGAAGCGCTCGACGCGATCGAGCTGGCCCGCCAGCAGATCGGCGCGGGCGAAACTCCGGCCGTGTGCCGAATCGAGCACGGCGGCGTGATTACACCCGAGCATATTGCGCGGCTGGTTGCGGCGCGGGCGTGGGTGGCCACCAATCCGGGTTTTATCCATTTTCGCGGACCCAAGTATGCGGGCGAGCCGGGGCTCGCGCCGTATCTTTACCGCGCCGCATCGTTGCGCGCGGCGGGAATAGAGATCGCGGGCGGCTCCGACGCTCCGGTCACGCCGGCGCGTCCGCTCGCGGCGATCGCGGCTGCGATCTCCCGCGCCACGCTCGACGGCGTTGTACTCGGCGCGGAAGAACGGCTTGCGCCCGCCGATGCGTTTGCGTTGTTCACGCGCGACGCGGCGCGGCTGCAGCGGCTTCAGGCGGGAGAGATCGCGGCCGGGATGCTCGCCGATCTGATCGTGCTGCCGCGCGATCCGATGACCCTTGGCGCGGCGGAGCTGTTCACGCTCAACGTCGATCTGACCGTGATCGCAGGGCGCGTCGTGTACGAACGCGGCCGTCCCGCGATCGCGTATAGCGACAGCGCGGATCTCCATTCGGTCTGAGCATGGCGCACGCGGCACAAGACTTAAGCGCCGTCCGGTACGAGAAGCGCGGCGCCATTGCGTGGGTGACGCTCAACCGTCCCGCGCAGCTCAATGCCTACAACGTCGCGATGCGCGATGCGCTGTTCCAGGTTCTGAGCGCGATTCATGACGACCCGGAAGTCCGCGCGATGGTGCTGTGCGGAGCGGGCAACGCGTTCTCGACCGGCGGCGATCTGCGCGAATTCGGGACCGCGCCCTCGCCAGTCGCGGCGCGATGGATTCGCTTTCGGCGCGACGTGTGGGGACGTCTGAAATCGCTGCCGATCCCGACGCTGGCGGCAGTGCATGGCTTCACGGTCGGCGGCGGACTCGAGATGGCGATGCTGTGCGACCTTGCGATTGCGGCGGACGATACGCGAATCTGCCTGCCCGAAACCGGGGTCGGGATGATCCCCGGCGTGGCCGGCACGCAGACCGCGTCGCGCCGTTTGCGCCTGGGGCGCGCACTCGATTTGAACCTGACCGGGCGCTGGATTGACGCGCAAGACGCATTGGCTATAGGTTTGGTCGCCGAAGTCACTGAGCCGGCAAAGCTGCGGCGCCGCGCACTGGAAATCGCGCACGGACTCGCGCGAATACCGCGCGAACATTCGGCAATCGCCAAGCTCGCGGTGTGGGGCGGGCTCGATTTGCCAATCGGCGAGGGGCTGGACCTCGAGCGGCGGCTCGCGCGGCGCATGGCTATACTGACGGATCGCCGGCAGGGCTCCGCCAGCGGCAAGAGTCCTCGCGCAAGGCGAGGCGGCGATATCAAGCGGGTACAATCCAGGAGGTAACGCGGTTAAGTGAACACCGTTAATTTCGTGACGATTCCGTCGTCGATCGTTCCCGAGCAGGAGATTGTCATATTTGGGAATCGGCGGCTGAATTACGCGCAGTTTGCTGATACGGTCGCACGGCTGTCCACGGTCTTCAAGCAGCAGGGACTGAAGCCGCGCGACGTGATCGCGGCGCTCGACACCAACTCCGATTTGTACATCGCCAGCTACTACGCCGCCGCCAAAGCGGGGCTTACCTTCCTGCCGCTCAACTACCGCGCCAAGGAAGCCGAACTCGAGTACATGATCAATACCGCCGACGCCAAGGTGCTGCTGGCCGGCGATCGATACCTCGAACTAATCGCGCGGCTGCGTCCGCGCCTGAAGCTGGCGCATACCATCGCGATCGGCGAAGGACCCGGGCCGCGGCTCTCCGACCTGATCGCCAGCGCGGAGCCCGATGAAACCGAGGCCGAAGTCGAGGAAGAAGACACCTCGATCCTGATGTACACCAGCGGCACGACTTCGCTGCCGAAGGGCGTGATGCTTTCGTTTCATGATTTCACCGCGTACGTGACGGCGAACGTCGAGATGGCTGACGGCACCGATCGCGGCGTCGCGCTGGTGTGCGTGCCGTTTTATCATATTGCCGGAACCACGGCGTACATGACTAATATCTGGGCCGGCAGAAAGCTGGTGGTGATGCCGCAATTCGACGCGAAAGCGTGGCTGAATCTGGTCCAGACCGAGCATGTGACGCACGCCTTCGTAGTGCCCACGATGATGAAGCAGGTGCTCGACGAGCCGTCATTCAAGACGACCGATCTTTCGAGCCTGACCAATCTGGCCTACGGCGGCGCCCAGATGCCGATCCAGGTAATCCGCCGCGCAATCGAGGCGTTTCCCGCGAGCGTCGGTTTCGTCAACGCCTACGGACAGACCGAGACCACTTCTTCGCTGACCCTGCTGGGTCCCGACGACCATCGGATTACCGGCACCGCCGCGCAGCAGGAGCATAAGCTCCGGCGGCTCAACTCGATCGGCAAGCCGCTCCCCGACGTTGAAATCCGTGTGCGCGACGAAGACGGCAAGCTGCTTGCGGACGGGCAAGTCGGCGAGATTATTATCCGCACCCCGCGCATCATGAAGGGTTACGCCGGACGCACCGACGACGCCGCGCTGGCGGAAGGATGGCGCGCGACGGGAGATCTTGGCTGGATCGACGAGGACGGCTACGTGTTTTTTGCCGGGCGCAAGGACGACATGATTATCCGCGGCGGTGAGAATATCGCGCCAGCGGAAATCGAAACCGTGCTGATGAGCCATCCCGCGGTCGATGAATGCGCGGTGATCGGAATTCCCTCAGTCGAATGGGGCCAGACCGTGAAGGCGTTCGTGGTGGTTCGTCCGGGCGCCAGGATTTCAAACGAGGATTTGAGCGAGTTCTGCCGCTCGCGCCTGTCCAGTTTCAAGCGGCCCGAGCAAATCGAATTTATCGGCGCGTTGCCCAAGAATCCGCTGGGCAAGATCCTGCGCAAGGATCTCCGCGCGCCGTCGGGAGACTGAACAACGGCGCCTCGCGCGAAAACGCATCCGCGCGCCATCGCGCGCGAAACTATTAACGTCTCGCGCACCGGCGGATGCGTCACTGCGCGTATCGTCGATGCGCACAGCAGGCTCGGCTCGGCGGGCGCGAATCAATTGCTGGATCTGTTCGAGCAGGTCGAAGACGACGAATCGATCCTGATGCTCGCGATTACGGGCACCGGCGCGTCGTTCTGCGCAGGCTTTGCCATCGACGTCGATCCGCGCATCGTCGAGTCGCTCGCCGCGATCTCGAAGCCGACGGTTGCGATTTTGAACGGCGACGCGAGCGATGAAGGGCTCGAGCTCGCGCTCGCGGCTGATATTCGCGTGGCAGTCCGGCGCGCGCGGTTTGCGCTGACCCAGCTTGCACGCGGCGAGCTTCCGCATTTCGGCGGAACCCAGCGCCTGGCGCGAATCGTGGGACCCGCGCATGCGCTCAGGATGATCCTGGCCGGAGCGGCGCTGGGCGGCGTGGAGGCCGAGCGGATCGGGCTTGCGACCTATCTGGCCAAAGACGAACGCGATCTCGCGCGGGTCGCGGGCGCTCTGGCCGCGGCGATCATGTCGCGTGCTCCGCTCGCCGCGCGGCTGGTCAAAGACGCGGTGCTCAAGGGATACGATATGACGTTGGAGCAAGGCGTCAGGCTTGAGGAAGATCTCTACGCCCTGCTACAAACGACTGCCGACCGCGGTGAGGGGGTGCGCGCGTTCCTGGACAAGCGCAAGCCGATCTTCCGCGGCGCTTGATCCGAGTTAGAGAAGAACGATTGCGAAAGGAATGGTGAGATGGCCAATCAACTGGGCAAAGTTTATATCTGCGCCAAATGCGGCTCGCAGGTGATCGTGACCAAAGGCGGCACCGGCGCGCTCAAATGCTGCGGCGTTCCGATGGAACAGAAGAAGTAAACGCGGCGCACCCGCGACGCCGCGAGATGATCGCTCGATGAAGAGGACTTCCCGATGATCGAAGCCATAATCGTCGGAATCATCGCCGGATGGCTCGCCGGCAAACTGGTACGTGGCAAGGGCTACGGCATAATCGGCGACTTGATCCTGGGGCTGGTTGGCGGCCTTATCGGGGGATGGATTATCGCCGCATTCAACCTCCCCGGCCCGAACGGGATCATCGGCGGGATCATTGTCGCGACGGCCGGCGCGGTAATTCTGGTGTGGATCTCGCATCTAATCCGCCGCGAAGTCTAAGAACCGGACAATCCGCGGTTGCTTTTATCTTCGCTCAGGCTTGCGCGCGCAGGCGGAGTTCGCTCGCTTGGGTGCGGATTGGCTCGGGCAAGGCGACGGCAGTGGCATCGCCCCAAGTGCGCTCGAGGCGATAGAACTCGCGCGCCGGTTCATAAAAAATGTGGACCACAAGGTCGTCGTAGTCGAGCACGATCCAGTGCGCATGCTTGACGCCTTCGACCGAGAGCGGGCGAATTGCGCTTTTGTGCATCCGCTCCTCGATTCCGCGCGCGATCGACTGCACCTGCACGTCCGAGCGTCCGGTCGCGATCAGGAAATAATCCGCAATCGACGAAAGATGCTCGGACTCGAGTACGACCAGGTCGTACGCCTGTTTTCCCAGAGCCGCTTCGGCCGCGGCTATCGCCTTGGAAAGTGAATCCACGCTTGCGGGCTTGCCTCTCAATAGAGCTGATGGCGATGGATGTAATCGACCACGTCGCCGGGAACGAGATAGTTAATCGAAAGACCGCGCTGCAGTTTGCGGCGAATCGCCGTGGCGGAAATCGGAAGGACAGTCGTGGCCAAAAATGAAAGCGTTTGTCCGCTCTGATTCACGTAGTGATCGTCTGCCTTAATGTAGCCAAACCTTTTTAGCGCGGCAAGCGAGAATCGCGGCGGCCCGCCATCAGCCTCGGGCGCCCGCGTGTGAACCGCGATATTGCACAGCGACGCCATCTCGTCGCAGCTC
Organism: Binataceae bacterium (SeqCode); assembly: GCA_050736695.1. Lineage (GTDB taxonomy): Bacteria > Desulfobacterota > Binatia > Binatales > Binataceae > JBARDN01. Next base: position 9,107 of record JBOHWH010000181.1, read on the forward strand.
TTCCAGGTCTCGAGCTCCGCAAACTGATCCGCGCCCATCAGCAGATAGAGCGTCGCGGGCTGGCGCAGCGTCGCCAGAAAATATTTAACCGTGTCGATCGTGTAGGAGCTGCCGCCGCGGCGAATCTCGGCGTCGGAAACCATGAAGTGCCGATTACCCTTGGCCGCCAGACGCACCATCTGCAGGCGATCCTCCGACGGCGCAAGCTCGCCTTCGGCCTTGTGCGGAGGCGATGCGGCGGGAACGAAGTACACCAGATCGAGTTGCAGCGCTTCGCGAGCTTCTTCGGCTGAGCGCAGATGCCCCAGATGAATCGGATTGAAGCTGCCGCCGAACAGCCCTACTCGCATCGCGTTATCCGCGGACCTGGCCGGAGCCCTGAATCACGTATTTGTAAGTTGTCAGTTCCGAGAGCCCCATCGGTCCGCGCGCGTGCAGGCGATTGGCCGAGATGCCGGTTTCGGCGCCGAAGCCGAACTCGAAGCCGTCGGTGAAACGAGTCGATGCATTCACGTAAACCGTAGCCGAATCGACCTGATGCTGAAAGCGCGCGGCGGCGGCAGCGTCGCGCGTGACGATCGCGTCGGCCAGATGCGATCCGTGGCGTTCGATAAAGGCGATCGCCTCGTCGAGCGAATCGACGATCTTGATCGCCAGGATCAGGTCGTTGTACTCGGTGTCCCAGTCCGCGGGCGTCGCGGGGCGCGCCTCGCGCACGAGCGCGCGCACGTGCTCGTCGCCGCGAATCTCGACGCCGGATTTTTTCATCCGCGCCGCGAACGCGGGAAGAAAACTCGCCGCGACACTGCGATGCACCAGCAGATTTTCCATCGAATTGCAGACTGAGGGGCGGCTGCATTTCGCGTCAAAGCAAATTTCCTCGGCCATCTTGAGATCGGCCGACGCGTCGACATAGGTGTGGCAGATTCCGTCGAAATGCGGCAGCAGTGGAACCGCCGAGCCTTCGAGTGCGGCTTTCAGCGCACCTCCGCCGCGCGGAATTATCAGATCGATCGACTCGGGATGACGCTTCAGAATCTGCACAATTTCGCGATCGGGATTATCCATGAATGTCGCCGCGGCAGGATCGAGCCCGGCCTCCTTGAGCGCGTTCGCGATCAACCCTGCAAGGCAGGCATTGCTGCCGAGTGCTTCCTTTCCTCCGCGCAGCACGGCGGCGTTGCCGGCCTTCAGGCATAGCGCGGCGGCGTCAACGGTGACGTTGGGGCGCGACTCGTAAATGATCGCGATAAGCCCGATCGGCACGCGGCGCTTTTCGATCCTGAGCCCGTTGGGCCGCTCCCATGAATCGATTACCGCGCCGACCGGGTCGGGCAGCGCGGCGACTTCGATGACGCCGCGCGCGGCCGCCTCGATACGATCGTCGTTCAGCGTCAACCGCTCGACGAACGCACCGGCGCGGCGGCCGCCACGCGCGCGTTCGAGATCGATTCGATTCGCGGTCAGGATCGCGGACTTCGATTTACGGATCATCGCTGCCAGCGTCAGCAGCGCCGCGTTCTTCTGCCCGGTCGAGGCAAGCGCGAGCTTGCGCGCGGCGGCGCGAGCGGCTGACAGCATCGCGACCACATCAGATTCGAGGCTCATCCGATTTCCTTCAGCAGCACAAAGTTATCGCGATGGATAATTTCGTCGGCCAGCTTGTATCCGATCAAGCTCGCGATCTCGGCCGACCGCCGTCCCATCAGCTTGAGTACATCGGCGGCAGGGTAGTTGACGAGTCCGCGCCCGAACTCGACGCCTTCGGGATCGAGCAGGCTGACGCATTCGCCCGGCGCAAATTCTCCCCGAACCTCGCGGACGCCGGAGGGCAGGAGGCTCCGCCCGCGCGTGCGCAGCGCGTCGGCAGCGCCGCGATCGACGGCGAGCGCGCCGGCAGGGCGCAACGCGAAAGCGATCCAGTGCTTGCGGCTCTTGAGCTTTGCGCCGGCTGGAACGACGAGCGTGCCGCATTCGCGCTCTGGATCGAGCACCGCGGCCAGCACTCCCGGCTCGCGCCCGGGTGCGATCACCGATGCGACTCCTGCGCGCGCAGCCTCGCGCGCCGCGCGCAGCTTTGTCGCCATCCCGCCGCTGCCGAGGGGACCTGAGCCTTCAGCGACGAGGCCGCGCATCTCCGCTTCGGGATCGGAGATGAGCGCGATTAGCCGCGTGTCGTTGCGTTCGCGCGGGTCGCCGGTCAGGACGCCGGGCACGTCGCTCAGCATCACGAGCATCCCGGCCTGCACCAGTGTCGCGACCAGCGAGGAAAGAAAGTCGTTGTCGCCGAGGCGGATTTCCTCGACCGCGACGGTGTCGTTCTCGTTGACGATCGGAATCACGCCCGCGGCAAGTAGCGCGGCGATAGTCGCGCTCGCGTTCCGGCGGCGGCGGCGTTCGGCCAGATCCTGATGCGTCAGCAGAAGCTGCGCGACGATTCGCCCGTGAGCGCCGAATGCGCGCGCCCATTGCCCCATCAGCTCGATCTGTCCGGCGGCCGCGGCAGCCTGCCTGACGGGAATCGCGGCGCCGTGAAGTTTTTTAAGCCGTGCGCGGCCGGCGGCGACCGCGCCCGAGGTGACGATTATTACCTCGCGGCCGGCGGCGATCGCGGCGTTGATATCGGCGGCTAAGCGATCGATCACATCGGTGCGAAGGCCGCTTGAGTCGGAGAGCACGGCGCTTCCGACCTTGACGACGATCCGCTTCACGCGCGGCAGAATCTGCGCCTTGTAGTTTAGCTGGGACATACTGCGGATACGGGCGCGAGGTCCGCGAGCACGCGGGCGATCTCCGCCATCAGAGGCTTGAGCCCCTGGCTTTTCTCCGCGCAGATCGCGAAGGTGCGCAGGCCGAGCTTGCGTTCGAGCTCGGGCGCGGATTTGCAAGCTTCCTTTTCACTTACCAAATCGATCTTGTTGAGCGCGACGACCGCCGGACGCCCGAGCAGAATCGGATCGAACGCGCCAATCTCCGCACGGACGGTGGCGAACGCCCGCGCGGGATTATCAGCCGCATCGAGCACGTACACCAGCATCCGGGTGCGCGCCAGATGACGCAGAAAGCGGATTCCGAGGCCGTGGCCCAGATGGGCGCCCTCGATCAGGCCGGGAATATCGGCGAGCGTGAAACTCTCTTCGCCGGAAATAAACACGCGACCGATATTCGGTGCGAGCGTCGTGAAAGGATAGGACGCGATTTTCGGGCGTGCCGCGGTGAGCGCGGTGAGCAGCGTCGATTTGCCGGCATTGGGCAATCCGACCAATCCAGCCTCTGCGACCAGGCGCAGTTCCAAACGAACCCATCGCTGGACGCCCGCCGTGCCCGGCGTTGCGATCCGCGGCGAGCGGCGCGTGGAGCTGGCGAAGTGCATGTTGCCGCTGCCGCCAACGCCTGCCTGCGCGATAGTCGCGCGCGTCCCAGGCATCACGAGGTCCGCGATCGTCGCGCCGGTCTCATCGTCGAAGACGACGGTGCCGGGCGGCACGCGGACGATCAGGTCCTCGCCGGCTTTGCCGTATTGCTGCTTGCCGCGGCCCGATTCGCCGTCGCGTGCGACCAGACGCGGCTGATATTTGAAATCGAGTAACGTCGAGAGGCTTTCGTTGACTTCGAAGATGACGCTGCCGCCGCGTCCGCCGTCGCCGCCCGACGGACCGCCGAAGGGGCGATATTTTTCGCGCAGAAAAGCGATCGCGCCGTCGCCTCCTTTGCCGGCATGTACGAACACTCGCGCTTCATCGATAAATCGCATCGCTGCTGCGAGGATTATAGCAGGACGCCACAGGTCGAGGCGTGCGTTGGGGAAGAATCAAACAATCCGCAGATTACGCAGATTTCACAGATTAGGATTCTCAGACAAATGCGCCGCCAGCGCTGCAGCGGCGCCGACCGCACATCTTCTGGTTAACCTCAACCTGTCTAAGCTGCGAAAGCCGCGGTTGCCTTTTGTCTTCCTACGAGCAGATATCGGCTAGGGCGCGTACGGCTTCGATTGAGCCGGTGCCGATTAGCATTGTCTTCACGGGTGAGGCTTTCCAGGCGGCCATGCGATCTTTGATGCGTTCCTTTGGGCCGACCAGGGCGACTTCGTCGATCAGCTTGTCCGGCACGATCGCCATGGCTTCGTTTTTCTTGCCGGTCAGGTACAGATCCTGGATCTTTCCGGCCGCATCTTCGTAGCCGAGGCGCTTGGCATAGTCGTTATAAAAATTCTTCGACCGCGCGCCCATCCCGCCGATGTACAGCGCGAGCTGCGCCCGCACCGGCATCCGGCATTTCTCGAGGTCGTTGCCCATCACACAGGTGACGAAGGGCGCGACTTCGAAGTTGGCAAGCGATTTCCTGCCGCCGGATCTCGCGAAGCCGGCTTTGGCCGGAGCGCCGTAGAGATCCCAGCGTTCGGGATTCATCCAGACCGGAATCACGCCGTCGGCGATCTCGGCTGCGAGCTCGATTCCCTTGGGGCTAATCGACGCGGTGTAGATCGGCATGTCCTTGCGGCCGTGCAGGATGCTCTTGAGCGGCTTGCCGAGACCCGACGCGCCCGGGCCGGTGTACGGAATCTGGTATTCCTTGCCGTGATGCTCGACGGGGGCTTCGCGCGCGAGAATTTTTCGCACGATGTCGATATATTCGCGCGTGCGCTGGAGCGGCTTGCCGTACGACACGCCGTGCCATCCTTCGACCACCTGCGGGCCCGACGGTCCGATGCCGAGGATGAAGCGTCCACCGGAAAGCGCATCGAGCGTCATCGCGGTCATAGCGGTAGCGGCGGGAGTCCGCGCGGGCATCTGCATGATTGCGGTGCCGAGGCGGATTGTTTTGGTCAGAGCGGCGATCCAGGCCAGTGGCACGATCGCATCGGAGCCGTACGCTTCCGCAGTCCAGACGGAATCGAAGCCGGATTTTTCAGCTTCGAGAATCAAATCCATCGGCAAACCCATCTGGGCGCCCGAATATCCGGAAATTAGTCCTAGTCGCATTTGGGGTTCCTCCGCCCGCGAAAAATCGTTCGTCGCGAGCCAGGCACAGTCAACAACAGTGCGGTGAAAATGAAAAGCCCCGCGCCAGATGCGCGAGGCTTACCCAAATCTTCGAGTTGGATGATTTTCTTCGAGTTGGATGATCTTACGCGGACGGCTGCTCGGCGGGATGCGGCTCGACGCTGACTTGGCGCTTTTCGCCCTTGGGTTCGTACTTCGTGACACCGTCGATCTTGGCGTAGATCGTATAATCGCGTCCCATCCCGACGTTACGTCCCGGATGAATTCGTGTGCCGCACTGGCGGACCAGGATATTGCCGGCCTTGACGGTTTGCCCGGAATAAATCTTGATTCCGCGACGCTGGCCCGGGCTGTCGCGGCCATTGCGCGTGGAACCTTGCCCTTTTTTATGCGCCACGGCGTTCTCCTCTGGAAAAGCGGCGTATGAATGCCGCGAGTTAAATACGAAATCGGACGGCGGCTATGCGCCCGCCGAAATCTCCTCGATCTTGAGCACGGTCAGTTCCTGGCGATGGCCGCGTTTGCGCCGGTAGTTCTTGCGCCGCTTCTTCTTGAACACGATCACCTTGGTGCCGCGCGGCTGTTGAACGATCTTCGCGCGGACCGCGGCTCCCGCGATAGTCGGCTTGCCGACCTGCGGAGCGTCGCCGCCGAGTGCAAGGACGTCGGTCAGAGAGATTTGCGCGCCCACGTCACCTTCGAGCCGTTCGACCGTGATCTGGTCGCCGACGCCGACGCGGTACTGTTTTCCGCCAGTCTTCAGGATTGCAAACATGCTTGTGCCAGAACCGAATTAATTATCGGACCGCCCGAACCGTGTCAACGCATTGCAGTGTGCCGATCGAACCGAGTGCGCGAAAAACTGCTGTGTGTTAATCCAGACCTAAGCGTTCGCGGCCTTCGGGGGTGATCATTTGCGGGGTCCATGGCGGATCCCACACCAGATCGACGTCGGCTTCAGAGACACCGGGCAGATTCATCAGCTTGCTCTTGGCGTCGATCGCGATCGATGCGCCCATTCCGCAGCCTTGCGCGGTCAGCGTCATCTTTACTTCGATTTTGCGCGAGCCGTCGGTCTGCTCTTTGACTTCCATCCCATAGACCAAACCCAAGTCAACGATATTGACCGGAATCTCGGGATCGAAGCAGGTCTTGAGCTGGTCCCAAACCATCGATTCCAGATCGTCGCCTTCCCCCGCCTGCACTCCGCCCGCATCCGCGGGCTGCTTGCCGAGAGCGTCCGCGTCCTTGCCGGCGATGCGAAAAAGTCCGCCGTGAGAGGGCACTTGGACTGTGAAAGTTCCGCCAAGCGACTGGGTGATATAGACCTCGATACCTTTTTCGAGCATCGTCTTGATGCCGGCGGGAATCTGCACCGCCTCGACTTCGCGCGCAATCTGAACTGGTTCCATCACTGATTTCCTCTGTAGCCGCTATTCTAGACCGCGTGACGCATCGGCGCCACTCGCGAGGATCCGATGCATTGCCGATCGGTGCGCGGCGATGCTAAAGCGAAGATGCGACGAAGGTGATGGGGTCAGGGCGGATGCAGGAAAATCGCACATCAGAGATCGCATCGGCGCCGGAGCCGCTTCAGACAAGCGATCCGCACGCGACGGTCAGGGAAAAGCTTTACCAGTTTCTCGAATCGCATCCGGGCGGTGCCGATGCGAACGAGCTTGCGGGGCTGCTGTTCAAAGGGACTGCGTCCGACGGTGAACTTGGCGGCCGGATTGTTTATCGCCTGCTCGGCGGCGATCCGAATTTCGCATTCGACTCTGCGACCGCGATGTGGTCGCTCAAGTCGAGCGATCGCTACCGGGTCGCGCTTGACGACGCGCGCTTCACCGTCGTCGATCTCGAGACTACGGGCGGACGCGCGGGTCCCGGCACGATTATAGAGATCGGCGCCTACCGGATGGTCGGACGGCAGCGCGTCGATTCTTTTTCGAGCCTGGTCCGCCCGCACGGAATGATCCCGCGGTTCATCAGCGGGCTTACCTCGATCACCAATGAGATGGTGGCGTCGGCGCCGCCGATCGAGACGGTATTGCCCGCGTTTCGGGAATTTATGGGCGACTCGGTGATGGTCGCGCACAACGCCTCGTTCGATCGCGGATTTCTGGATTTCGAGTTTCGCCGCATCTTCGGAATCGGCCTGCGCAATCCCGTTCTGTGCACGCTACGGATGTCGCGGCGGTTCGTTCCTTCGCTCAAGCGCCGCCGGCTCGATGCGCTGGCGGAGCATTTTGGCCTTTCGACGGACGGGCGTCATCGCGGACTCGGCGACGCGCGGATGGCGGCGGAGATTCTTTCGATCTTCCTCGAGATCGCGGCCCGGATGGGGATGACGCGGCTCGATCGCTTGCTCGACGATCATGGACGCGGGCTGTCCGGGCGGCGCTTCGAGCGTCACGTTCCTCCGGAAGCGATCGCGGCGCTGCCGCATACGCCCGGGGTTTACCTGATGCGCAATGAGCGCGGCGATATTCTTTATATTGGCAAGGCGCGGCGCCTGCGCGACCGGGTCAGCTCGTATTTCAACTCGGCGGTGAATGCGAAGACCGCCGAGCTGATAAGCCACGTGTACAAAATCGACACACGGCCCGCCGCGTCGGCTCTGGAAGCAGGTCTGCTCGAAGCCCGGATGATTCGCGAGCTCAAGCCGCCGTACAACAGGATGCTCAAGTCGGCCGCGCCCGCGTACTTTATCAAGCTCGACATGATGGACAATTTTCCGCGTATCGTTCTGACTACGAAGATGACCGCGCGCCGCGGCGTGATGCATCTGGGGCCGTTTATCGGGCGCAAAAGCCTTGAGGGTTCGGTGCGCGCGCTCTCAAGGATCCTGGGATTGCGCGTTTGCACCGGCAAGCTTCATCCCGACGAGGATTTCCCGCCGTGCATCTACGGTCAGATGGGCCAATGCACCGCGCCGTGCAACGCGAGTATCGATGAGGACGGCTACGGCGAACGGGTGCGCAAAGCGCTGGGCTTCCTGCGCGGACGCACCGGCGCAATCCTGGGAGATCTCGCGCGCGCCCGCGACGACGCGGCCAAGGCGCTGCGCTACGAGGAGGCAGGCAGGATGCGCCGCGAGCTGGAAGCGCTGGCGACACTGGCGCATCGCGCGTCGCGGCTTAGCGAAGTAGTGACCGAGAACAACTTGGTGATTATCACCGGCGACGGTGAGGCGCGCACGGCGCATATCGTGCTGGCAGGACGCCTCGCGCTGACGCGCGCGCTCGATTCGCCCGAAGCGGCGCAGGAGATCGCCGGGTTCATTGCCGATAATTTCGATCGCTACCGCGCGCGCCCGATTGTTCGCGGCGAGCTCGAAGCAATGACGATCGTCGCGCGATGGCTTCGCGAGCGAGCGCCCGACGAAGGCCGGCTGATCTATTTGAACGAAGCCAAGCTCGATCCCGCCGCGCTCATCGGGAACCGACAAGCCTGAATAGTTCGCGGGAGCCGTCAAGGCCCTTGAGTTCGTAGTTTCCTGCCGGTTCGAATGCGAGTTCGGAGCCTGCAAGCAAGTGCATGGTGGTGGCCGAGACGAGCACCTGACCCGCCATCGCGACGCCCGCAACGCGCGCGGTTTCATGGACGGCAAGGCCGCGTACGTTATCGCCCAGGAACTCGACCTCGCCGGTGTGAACCCCGGCGCGAACCGCGATGCCGAGATGGGCGACCGACGAACCGATCGCGCGGGCGCATCGAACCGCTCGGGCGGGACCGTCGAAGACAGCGAGAAATCCATCGCCGGTGGTTTGAATTTCACGCCCCCGAAAGCGGTTGAGCTCGAGCCGGACCTGGTGGTTATGCTGCAGCAACAACTCGCGCCATGCGGAATCGCCGAGATGCCTGAGATGCGCGGTTGAGTCCACGATATCGGTCAAAAGCATGGCGGCGAGCACGCGATCGCCATCGGCCGGTGCCGCGAAGATTCGCGCGCTTGCAAACTCGATCGCCTCGAAAGGTTCGTTCCCGATAACCCAGGCGTCGTGACCGGGTGGAAAGTCATAGACATCGTCGCTCTCTACTTCGCACACCTCGCCCGTATCGGTTTCCAGACGGAGCCGGCCTCCAAGGACGACGCCCTGGTGGTGAATTTGGCAAGAGCGGGTCCCAGCGATTGGACCGACGTCGCGCGACCAGCGCCAGCCGGGTTCCAGAACGAAACGCCCGATGGTCGTCTCGTTATGGGAGATGGTCTCGATTCGGCCGTTGGGAAAACGCCGGACCTGTTCGGGATTGCGAAAACTCTTTGCCTGAGGACGCGGCATGGAATTCTATGCAACGCTTAAGTGCCGAGACTATCCGAGCCAGCCGGTAAACTCAAGGTAACTTATTGGCGGGAAGCGTCCAACAGCGCTTTCTCCTGCTGATTTATCTGAACCAAGCGCACCCTCGATCCGGCAGCGATCATTCTCATATGGATACTTGCGCGCCATATGGATACTTGCGCGGCCGGCGAGATTCCTCGCGACGCCAATTGATACGAACCCTGCGAAATTCCCAATATTACGCGCGCTTGGAATGACACTCGCGGTTGCTTCAATGAAAAAGTCCGAGCGCAGGCATGCCGCGACGGTGTGATTCTCGGTCGAAATCAACAGACAGGCTTTTTTCGTGCCATTCCGAGCGCGAGGCGTCGATGATTACCGTGTCGTGTACGCCGCTTGGCGTGGCTCAGGTCGCGAGGAATCTTGTCCGCGGCACCAGCACACCCTTTCGGTCAGATTTCGCAAATCTCTCAGACCTGATCACTGCCCAGATCAGGCCTTCAGGTTTTCTGAGAATAGCTTCAGGGTGTGGGACCAGGCGTCTTTGGCGGCGGCTGCGTTGTACACGTCGGGGCGGGTGTCGTTGAAGAAGCCGTGGGAGCATCCGGGGTAGATTTTCACTTCGCCGCGTTTGTCGTATTTTTTTAGAGCCGCGGCCAAGCGATCGACGTCCTTGCGCTGAATCCATCCGTCGTTCGCGTCGTAAGCATAGAAGATCGGGCATCCGAGCTTGGCGATTTTGTCGTCGGCGGGAATCTCGCCATAGAACGGCGCGGTCGCCGAAATCTCAGTCGATTCGCACGGCAGCAGCATCGCGTAGCTTCCGCCCATGCAGTAGCCGGTGATGCCGATTTTGCTCGCGTGAGTCCGCTTCTGCGCGCGGATCCATTTGAGCGTCGCGGTCAGGTCGGCAATCCCGTCGTCCATCTTGAGCGCGCCCATCAGCTGCGCGGCGGTATTCGGATCGCTCGCGACTTTATGGCCCTGGCGCGAATAGAGATCGGGTGCGATGGCGATGTAGCCCTCGCGCGCAAAGCGCCCGGCAATGTCTTTAATATGGCCGTTAAGCCCCCACCATTCCTGCACCACAATCACGACTGGGCACGGCACGCCGTCGGACGGCTCCGCGTAGTGCGCGTCGATCGTGCAAGCGGGTCCTGTAAAGCTGATTTCGCGTTCGATTATTTTCGCATCCGCCATCGTCGTGAACCTCGAGAGCGGCAAGGTACCGACCCGCCGCGGTGTAGAGCTTCGTTCGCTTATTCAGCCGCGGTGACCGGGACGAAGCCGACCGTTCCGTTGCGCAGCTTAATCTGCAGAAAATTTCCGGTGATTCCGGTCACGTGCACATATTTCCTGCGCTTCACCTGGCCGACAACAGAGCTGGCAGTGTCGGGCGTCTGGTAAACCGCAGAGTTCTTGGTCAATAGAAAGAGCTTGTTGAGCGGTTTGATCACCGGAGCCGCGCCAGGCATCGCCGCGGGCTGGCTCGGCGGGGCGGCAGGCTCGTTTGCGGTAGTTGCGGCACCGCCGCTCTCGGAGACGACCTTGGGATCGATCGCGCGGGCCGCAGCCATCTCGGCTTCGCCCTCACTTTGGCGCCCATGCTCGGAGTTGAGCAGGTTGGCGAGCGCCAGATGCGCTTGCGCGTCGCGCGGGTTCAGTCCAATCGCGGTCCGAATCGAGGATTCGGCGTCCACCGGACGCCCTTGCTTAGCCAGCGCATCGGCTAACTGGAGGTAGTAGTTGCCGCGAGACGGATCGAGCGCGATGGCGGCTCTATATTGCCCCTCGGCGAGGCGGTACTGCGCCTGATCGGTATACAGATTGCCGAGTGCGGCGTGCGCGGCGGGATTTTTCGGGTCGAGCTCGATCACGTTCATAAATTCGATCTGCGCCGAACCGGGCTTGTGCTCGAACACGTACAGATTGCCCATCGCGACATGCACGCGCGGGTCATTCGGCGCGACCTTTTCGGCCTCGGCGTAGTCTTTTTCGGCGTCGGCGGGCTTGTTGTTCTGCATGGCAGTGTCGCCCGCTTGCAGATAATCATCGACGCCCTTATGACTGCATCCCGTGATCAAAAGCATCGCAAAGGCCGCGGCGCCGAACACCAGCCCAGCCTGCAACATCAGATTTTGCTCACCATTGCGCATCGTCGGATTCCCCTGTCAGGTATAAGTAGGTTGGGTGCGGGCGCGGCCGCTTGACACCTCTCCAAGTTGAGGCTGGTTTTCAAAAACTGTCAAGTGAGAAGCTGCCCCGTGATCTTCGCTTTGATCGCGAATGTGCCGCGTCCCGCGGATGCGCATGGAGGTTTCCGTCAGAGGCTGGGTGCGTTATAAAGTGTCGCCGTGCGCGTGATTCTGATTGCAGCAAAAGAGCTGGGGCTCGCCAAGACAAGGTTAGACTCGGCGATGCCGGCGGGCGAGCGCTCGGCTCTGGCCGAGGCAATGTATCGCGACGTGCTCGCGGCGGCACTCGGTTCGCGCGCGGCCGAGCTGGTTGCGGTAGTCACGTCGGATCGGAGCCTGCTGGAATTGGCGCGCGGCGCGGGGGCAATGGCGATCGACGAAGGATATGCGCGCGGACTCAACGCCGCGGTGGCGATGGCGACGGCGGTGCTCGCGGCGCGCGGCGCCACCACCCTGTGCACGGTGCTGTCCGACATCCCGATGATCACAGCAAGCGACATGGACGCGGTATTCGCCGCGATGGAGCCGGAGCGGGGCGTGGTGCTGGTGCCGTCGCGCGATTTCAGCGGCACCAACGTTATCGCGCGGTCTCCCGCCGCGGTTATCGCCACCCGCTTCGGCCGACTCAGCCTGGCCAAGCATCTCGACGATTGCCGCGCGCGCGGGGTACGTTGCCAGGTTCTGCGGTTGGCGCGGCCCGCGCTCGATCTGGATCTTGTAAACGACTTGTACGAATTTGTACGCAGAGCTTCGACCACGCACACCTTGAACCAGCTTTCCCGCCTCGGGATCGCACATCACTAGAAGTCGTTCGACAACGGATATAGCGCAGTGGAAATGATTGAGCGGCTTGGCGCATCCATAATCGACAGTATCTTCGCGCTCGGGAATTTCATTTTGTTCCTGGTTTACTCGATAGTTTTTGCGGTGATGCCGCCGTACAAGGCGCGCCTGGCGATTCGCCAGATTCGGATTATCGGCGCCGACTCGCTGTTCCTGATCGTGCTGATCGGCGCGTTCACCGGGATGGTGCTGGGACTGCAGGGATACACCACCCTGCGGCGCTTCGGCTCGGAAGGCGCGCTCGGCACCGTGGTCGCGTTGACGATAGTGCGCGAGCTTGGACCGGTCCTGGCCGCGCTGATGATCGCGGCGCGGGCGGGCTCCGCGATGGCTGCGGAACTGGGTTCGATGCAATCGACGGAGCAGATCGATGCGCTTACGGTGATGGCGATCAACCCGGTGCAGTACCTGGTGTCGCCGCGCATGATCGCTGGAATAGTCAGCTTTCCCCTGCTGACGGCGATCTTTGACGTGATCGGAATCTGGGGCGGATGGCTCGTGGGATGCGGCCTGATGGGCGCGCCGTCGGGCGACTATTTCAATGGGATCGCAGCGCAGATGGGCTCACACGACATCGCGCTCGGCCTGTATAAGGCTCTCGCCTTCGGCGTCATCGTGATGTGGGTATCATGTTACAAGGGCTACCACGCGCAACGGATGGCCACGGGAGTCAGCCGCGCGACCACGGAAGCGGTGGTGATGTCGAGCGTGCTGATACTTGCGGCGGACTATATTCTGGGCGCGCTTCTTCTGTAACATGGCCGACTTGGTGTGACTTTCGCCTGAGCATCGCATGAACCCGGTAACCAACGGCAAAACCTCCGGCAACGCAATCGAGGTGCGCGGCTTAATGCGCAGCTTCGGCCGCCAACTGGTGCTCGATGGAGTCGATCTCGATGTGCCGTCGGGCCAGATCGTCACGATCGTGGGACCGTCGGGATGCGGCAAGACCGTCTTGCTGAAGCATCTCAATTTGCTCTTGCGTCCGGATGCGGGCTCGATCGTGATCGGCGGGATCGAAGTGACGCGGCTGCGCGGAACGGCGCAGAATTCGATCCGCGAGAAGTTCGGGATGCTGTTTCAGGCGGGCGCGCTGTTCGATTCGATGACGGTATTCGATAACGTTGCGTTTCCGCTGGTCGAAAAAACCACGCTCCGCCGCCAGGAGATTAGCAAGCGGGTGCTGGATACGCTGGCCGCGGTCGGGCTTCAGGGGATGGATGCGAAATATCCTTCCGAGATGAGCGGCGGGATGCAGAAACGCGCGGCGCTGGCGCGCGCGCTGGTGCATAGCCCGAAAATCCTGATGCTGGATGAGCCGACGACGGGACTCGATCCGACCCGGACCGGAGCGATCCACGAACTGATCCGCAACACTCAGCGCAAGTTCGGGCTTTCGGTGGTGATGGTGAGTCACGACGTTCCGGCGGTGTTCGCGGTCTCCGATCGCGTCGGATTCATGCATCAGGGCAAGATGCGCCTGTCGGGGACGGTCGAAGAGGTCATGGGGTCGAACGACGACGAGTTCAAACGTTTTCTGGCGGGCCGGGCCTCGGGCGACAGCCCCGAAGATAACCAAGCGAGTTCGTAGAGACTCAAAGCAAAAAAATGTACGCAAGCCGCACAACGCAATTTATTGTCGGGATTTTCGGGCTGCTCGGAATTCTCGCGCTCGTGATCCTGTCATTCCGGCTCGGACAGATTTCGATCATCCCGCCGCCCGGCTATACCCTCTACGCGAGTTTCGACAATATCGCGGGGATAAAGCCCGGTGACGAAGTCGAGATCGCGGGCGTTCATGTCGGACGCGTGCGAACGATCAAGCTGAAGGACGAGCGCGCGCGCCTGACGCTGCGAATCGACGACGGCGTGAAGATCGACAGCGACGCGATCGCGTCGATCCTGACCAGCGGGTTGATCGGCAGCAAATACGTCTCGATCGCTCCGGGCCCGGGCGAAAAAAATCTGGCCAACGGCGACACGATTCAGCAGACGCAATCCGCCTTTGTAATCGAGAATGCAATCGGGCAATTGATAAACAACGCCGGGTCCGCATCGAGCGGCGGAGCGGGTGCGGGTGCAAACGAAATTGGCGCTCCTCCGGGACTGGACGCTCCGCCATCGAAATCGGCGCCCGCGCAAGGCGGCGCGAATGCAAAGAGCCATTCGGCTCCAGTTGCCAAAAAGTAGAATAATTCCAGGGAGAACACTCGAGTGAAAACGATTAAGAATTCATACCCGCGCCCGCTCGCGGGCTTGCGTAAAACCGCCGCGGCGATCGCACTGCTCGGCGCCGCATTCATCGTCACGACGGTTGCGCGCCCCGCGCTCGCGGCCAACGATCCGATGGCGGTGGTTCAGCAAACCGTCAACAACGCCCTTGGCGTGCTGCGCAACAAACAGCTCCCGGCAGGTCAGCGGCGCGAGCAGCTAAAGCAGATCATCGCGAAGAGCTTCGATTTCACCGAGATGTCGCGTTCGGCGCTGGGGTATCACTGGAAGCAGATCACGCCCGATCAGCAGCAGGAATTCAGCAGCGTCTTTACGACGTTTATCGAAGACTCCTACCTGGCCAAGATTAACGATTATTCGGATCAGCAAGTCCAGTTCGTCCGGCAGAAGAATGACGGCGCTCAGTACGCGCAGGTCGAGACCAATATCGTGAAGCCGGGCAAGGATCCGATAGCGGTAAACTACCGGTTGCTGAACCATAACGGCCAGTGGAAGGTCTATGACGTCACCGTTGACGCGATCAGCATCATCGCCAACTATCGCAACCAGTTTAACCGGGTGATGAACAATCAGGGCTACCCGAAATTGATCGCCGATCTGAAGAGCAAGCAGCAATCTCTGGCGGCTTCGCTCGGCGATCGCCACTGATTCGAGTCCCTTGCCACAGTAGTGCGGCATGATACGCTATGGCCTCGAATTAAGGGCCGCCCGGGGCGTCTGGTACTGGCGATTTGCGGCGCGAAGGCATGGAGAAGGAAAATATGAGATCGGTTCGTAAACCGGACGGAAGATCGCGATTCTTTTTGGCCATTACCGTCGCGGCTATCGCTGCCTTTCTGACGCCCGATGTTGCCGTGTTCGCTCAGGATATCGCGCCGCTCAGCAACTCTCCTGAACGCCAGGGAGCGGTTCAGCAGGCGCAGCAGGTTCCACCGGGCGAGGACCAGGCCGTGTATAGCGATCCGCTGGCGCCGTTCAACGAGTCGATGCTCACGTTCAATCTCAAGCTCGACGACTGGATTCTGCGCCCGGTCGCGTCGGGGTACGCGTTTATCGCTCCCGATGCGGTGCGCGAGAGCGTGGGACACTTTTTCGACAACGTCAACGTGATTCCTCGCTTTGCCAATAACCTGTTTCAGCTCCGCTTCGCGGAGGCGGGCGGCGAAGTCGCGCGTTTTGGGATCAACAGCACGCTCGGCGTCGTCGGCTTCTTCGATCCGGCCGACGCGTGGTTCGGCATCAAGGAGCACCCGGACGATTTCGGTCTGACGCTGCGCTACTACGGCGCTCCGACGGGACCCTACGTGATGCTGCCGTTTTTCGGACCTTCGACTGTCGGCGACACTGTCGGAATAGTGGTTGATGGCGCGATGAATCCGATGAGCTATCTGCTGCCTTGGTACGTGTACATCCCCGCCAACGCCGGTTGGCGTGTCGGTGAAGCGGTGAACTACCGCTCGCTGCATCTCAATCAATTCGAGGAAGCGGATCGCTACGCGGTTGATCTGTACGGCGCGGTGCAGGACGCATACCTGCAGACCCGCGTTCACGAGACCAAGGAATTGAAACAGTAGATAGCTGAGATACCCTCTCCTCCGGAAGAGGCGGCGCGGTGATTGCTCTTTTTGCAATCGCCGTGACGCGCGCGTGAGGGTGCTTACTCCGCCAACTCGCGCGTCCGCTACATCTCACGTGTTCCCAGGCAGGATAGGAACTGCGAACCAGCGGGCCTGACTCGACGTGGCGAAAGCCCAACGCCAGAGCTTCGGTCCTGATTTCCGCAAACTCCGCCGGCGGGACATAGCGAACGACGGGCAGGTGCCCGGCCGAGGGTCGCAGATACTGCCCGATCGTCACGATGTCGCACTCGACGCCGCTCAGATCGCGCATCACGGCCATCAGCTCGTCGCGCTCTTCGCCTAATCCAAGCATCACGCCCGCCTTGGTCAGCACTTCACGTCCCTGCGCGCGCGAGGTCTCTTTCGCGTGGCGCAGGACCGCGAGCGAGCGGGCATAGTTCCCGCCCGGCCGCACGCCGCGGTAAAGGCTCGGCACAGTCTCGACGTTGTGGTTGTAGATATCGATCGGCGCGCGCACGACCGTCTCGACGCTTGCAAAGTCACCCTGAAAATCCGGCACCAGCACCTCGACTCGCGACGTGGGACACTGATCCTTTATCGCGCGGGCGGTCGCCGCAAAATGCGCGGCGCCGCCGTCGGGCAAATCGTCGCGATCGACTGACGTCACCACCACGTGCCGCAGCCCGAGCCGCGCAACCGCCTGCGCAATCCTGCCCGGCTCCTCGCGATCGAGAGGCCGCACTCGTCCGTGCGCGACCGCGCAATACGGGCAGTTGCGCGTGCATACGTCGCCCATCAGCATAAAAGTTGCGGTGCGATGCGAGAAGCATTCACCGATATTCGGACAGCATGCTTCCTGACAGACGCTGTGCAGCTTGAGTTCGGAAAGAATCGATTTGGTGCGCAGAAACTCAGCCGAAACCGGTGCGCGCACTTTGATCCAATCGGGATGTTTACGCTCGGGTGTCATTCGATCCGATCCTCAGCCATAGCATCCGGCGGGTCAACGAGCGTCCACAGCGCCGATTCGGCTGCCGATGATATTGCGTCGTAGCCGAAGGTCTCACGGAAGCACTCGGCGAGAATCTTCGAGAATTTCGCGACACCGATTTCCGGCCGGCCGAGCCGCGCGATCGAAGTCATCTCGCATCCTTCGATTCCGCACGGGACGATCGATTCGAAGTATGAAAGATCGGGCGACACGTTGAGCGCGAAGCCGTGATAGGTGACCCAGCGCCGGATACCGACGCCGATCGACGCGATCTTCCGCGTGCCGGCCCATACTCCGGTCAGCCCGGCGCGGCGTCGCGCTTCGAGATCGCATCGCGCAAGCGCCGCGATCATCGCCGCCTCGAGCGCGCGCAAATATTTCGCGACGTCGCGCGCATTGCCCTCAAGTTTCAGGATCGGGTAGCCGACGAGTTGGCCGGGACCGTGATAGGTAACCTGTCCGCCGCGCGAGACGCGCACGACTGGAACCTCGTGACGCGGCGCGACGATAAACTTCTCATCGGCGGCGCGCCCAAGCGTATAGACATGCGGATGCTCGAGCAGCAGCAGCGTGTCGCCGATGGCGCCGTCCAGCCGCGCCCGAACCATCGCGGCTTGCAGAGCCAGCGAGCGGCGATAGTCCACGATGCCGAGTTCCGCGACTGTGAGAGCCGGCTTCAGATTTTGCGCCTGATTCATCGCGTTCAGAAATTGATCGATTCGCCGTCGGCCGCGAGCGCCGCTTCCATGATCGCTTCAGACAGCGAGGGATGCGGATGCGCCATCTTGCCGAATTCCTCGGTGGTGGCCTCCAGCGTCTTGCCGAGCACCACTTCAGCGATCATGTCGGTCGCGCCATGGCCGATTATCTGGCAGCCGATCACCTCGCCGTATTTTTTCTCCGCGACCATTTTTACGAAACCCTCGGTCTGGCCGATCGCGACCGCCTTGCCGAGTGCGCGAAACGGAAACTTCCCGACTTTGACGTCGATTCCTCGCGCGCGCGCATCAGCCTCCGAGAGACCGACCGTCGCGACTTCGGGCTCGCAGTAAATGCATCCCGCGATCGCCAGAAGATCGAAGCCGGGCTCGCGCACGCCCGCCATGATCTCGACGGCCGCGATTCCTTCGGCCGAGGCCTTATGCGCCAGCAGCGGGGGGCGAATCACATCGCCGATTGCGTAGATCGTCGGCGCGGTGGTTCGGAACGAATCGTCCACCTTGATGAAGCCGCCGCGCGCCAGCTCTACGCCGGCCTTTTCAAGCCCGATACCGGCGCTCAGAGGCGTGCGACCGACCGCGACCAGCACTGCTTCGGCCTCGACCGATTTCGCCGCGCCGGCCGCGTCGAGCGTGACCTTCCACAGGCCGCCGCTTTTCGCCATCGATTTGAATCCGTGCCCGAGCATCACCTGAACCTTGCGCTTCACGAACGACTTGCGCAGCTCCTCGGCGATCTCCGCGTCGAATCCGGGCAGCATCTGCTTTTCCAACTCGACGATCGTCACCGTGGTCCCGAAGGCCTGGTAGAAGTAGCCGAACTCGAGCCCGATCGCGCCCGCGCCGATAATGACGAGGCTTTTTGGCAGCACGTCATGCACCAGCGCCTCTTTGCTGGTCATCACGCCGTCGCCGATTTTCATTCCGCTGAAGAGACGCTCGTTCGAACCGGCGGCGATGAGGATCCTGCCGGCCTCGATCGAGGCCGGCGACGGCGCGGGTTTGCCCGGGGCCTCGGTCAGCGCGACCTGATTCGGCCCGGCGACTTCGGCGCTCGCCTCGATAAAGTCGATGTTGTTTTTCTTTAGCAGGAAGCGCACGCCGCGCGAGAGTTTTTCGGCGGCGGCGCGCGAACGGGCGATCACTTTTTTGAAATCGACGCTCACCGTGCCGACTTCGATTCCGTGTTCCTTCCCCGCGCCGCGAATCGCCTCCATCGTTTCGGCCGAGTTGAGCAGCGCCTTCGACGGAATACATCCCCAGTTGAGGCAAACGCCGCCGGGCCGATCGCGTTCGACAACCGCGACTTTCATTTTGAGCTGGCTCGCGCGAATTGCGGCGACGTAGCCGCCCGGTCCGGAGCCGATAACGATCAGGTCATAGCGTGTATTGGCCAAGAGGAAGTCCTTTCACAGAGATTAAGTCCTTTGCGGTTATTCGCGCGCCTGCCATAAGCATCGACGCCCGAAGCGTGGCGCGCAAGCGCGTCAAGCGCCGGCGAGCCGCATCGCAGTATTGACGATATCACTTGTGCGACCGGTATCGACGCTTTCAATTGGCGATAGCAGCGACGGGTACGCGACGCGGTAAATGCCCGCGGCGATTTCCGCGACTGCGCCAGGAAGACCGCCGCTTGCGATAATCGAGCGCCGGGTCTTCGCGATCGATGCGCCGACGGTCGCGGTATCCAGCGGAACCAGCGCGCGCAGATCGATTAGCTCTGCGCTCACGCCCCGACTTTCCAGAATCGCGGCGGCCGCCACCGCGTCGTCGACCGCTCGCGAATACGCAACGATTGTCAGATCGGAGCCCGCGCGAAGGACGCGGGCTCCTTCGAGCGGCTCAGAGTAGTCAGCATCGCCGGGCACCTCGCCGGTCACGTCGTAGAGCAAGCGATGCTCTAAAACAATTACCGGACCGTCGGACCTGATCGCCGACTTGAGCATTCCCTTGGCGTCGGCCGGCGACACGGGCGTGATCATGCGGACGGCTTGATTACCAAATGCTCCGGCGCCGCCGCCTTCCCCAAGCGGCGCGCGAACGACGATCGGCAGCGCGCGATAATTTGCCAATTGGGCGGCCGCCGCCACCGCGAGAGTAGCGTTTCTAGCTTCGACCACCGGCATCAGCCCGCCCATCGCGGCTCCGATCGCGGTAGCCACCAGCATCGCATCGGAGCGCGGCGCGTCGCGAATCCTGCGCTCGCCGAACTGCGCGAGCATCCCGGCGGTCGCGGCGAAGGCGCCGCCGCCGTAGCCCACCCCTTCGCCGATTATGAACACGCGCTCGTCGCGCGCAAGCTCTTCGCGCAGCGCTTGGGCTATCGCCTGGCGGTAAGTGATCGCAGGCACTACGGCAGGCTCGCGGCGAAAGCGGCGGCGTCGTCGAGGAGGCTTTCGATATCGTGATCGATCCGATCGAGGCGGGTGCCGGCTCCGCGATCTTCGTCGATGATGCGCCGGCGAATCGTCGCGATCGGATCGCGGTCGAGCGCGATACGATGTTCCCCCTGCAATCCTTCGCCAGGTCTGTAGGTAACCGCCTCGATTAGCGAGGGGCCCGCACCCGATCGCGCGCGCTCGAGCGCCTGCGCCGTCGCGGCATTAACCTCGAGCACCTCCATCCCGTCCACGCGGATTCCGGCCATCTTGTAAGCGGCAGCCAGCCGGTAAAGTTCTTCCTGGCAGACCGCGTTGGCGACGCTCGTGCCCATCGGCTGAAAATTGTTTTCGCACACGAAGACGATCGGCAGATTCCATAGCGAGGCCAGGTTGAGCGCCTCGTGGAACGCACCTTGCGCGAGAATTTCGTCGCCGAACATGCAGCACACGCCGCGATGCGCTTCGTTGTACGCGATCGACAGAGCCAGTCCCGCGGCGATTGCGAGTGCGTTCGAGGTGATTGCCGCGCCGCCCGCGAAATGCAAATCGGTATCGGACTGGCGTATCGCATCGGGAGTGATTTTACCGCGCCGATACGCCATCGCGATTTTCGCGTCGGCACCCGCGGCTATGCGATGACCATGCTCGCGGTAGGCTGACACCAGGTAGTCGCCTTTGCCGAGCGCCAGAATCGCACCGGCGGCGGTTGCCTCTTCGCCCCGGTAAAGGCTTGCATGCGCGGCGTCGTAGAGATCGTGTTCGGCGGCGCGCTCGTCAAAGCGCCGGATTAGCACCATCGCGCGGTATAGCTCGAACTTCCGCTCGTCGGAAATGGCGCGCGCGTGTGCTCCAGAAAATTCTTCGGGTTCCATCGTTCGAGCGGCGCCTGCGGCGCGGCAAGCCCCCACGCTAGATCAACCGTCGCGATCGCGAAATGGTCCGTGCTAATGCGCCGGCGAGATGCTCGAGGAGCGGGGGATGGCGCCGGGACTGGGCACGGGCACCGGAAGGGGGCGAAGGCGATCGGCATAGAGAATCGCGCGGTGAAAGTCTTTGCGATCGGACAGATTGTTCACCGCGCGGTTGAGCGCCTGATCGAGTCCGGCGGCCCGGTTGTCACCGGTAGGATCCTGATCGTTGCGTCCGCCATCGCCGGAGACCGTCTGATAAAATGTCACTGCGCCGTCGCGCGCGACCACCTGCGCGTTCATCACGAGCGTCGCGTGGGCAGTGCCTGAGTGCCAGTTGGGCTGGAAAGTGGAGTAGAGCTGCGAGAGTTCCAGGTTGACCGCAACCTGAGCGTTCGGCGTCACGTTGAACCCGCGCATCGCGAGCGCCTTTTCCATCGATTTTTTCAGGATGTAGTCAACGTCGTTTTTGACCGTGATATACGACGACACCTGGCCGACGCTATCGAGCGTCTGGCCGACGTCGATCTTCTCGGTGCGCAAGTCGCGGACGTTGACCCGCACCGCAACCCCTTCGGCTCCTTCGACCGGATTATAAAACTGCGAGGGCGAGTACTCGAGTTCCACCCGCGACGGATACACGCTGGAGCATCCGGCCACGAGCCCGGCAAGCGCGACAATCGCGAACGCGCAAATACGGATGAGCGAAGCGCCTGAAGATGCGCGTGGAACTGCTATCGATGGCGGCGGCACCGATGGGTTGCTGACACGCGCCGGGCGCGCAAGGCAATTCAAGGCAAGCAAAGTCACGAGCTCGAATCGTCAAGCAGCAGTTTCAACTGCGCCGCCATCGCGACCGGCGAAAACGACCGGCGATGAATCGGCGACGGGCCCAGGCGGCCGACCGCCGCGATATGCTCGGTCGTGCAATATCCCTTATGATGCGCGAGGCCGTAGCCGGGGAAGCGCGTGTCGAAATCGATCATCATGCGGTCGCGCGTGACCTTGGCGATTATCGAGGCCGCCGCGATACAGAAGCTCTTGCGATCGCCGCCGACAATATGGGTTTGCGGAAGGCCAAGGCCCGGGATGTCGCGGCCGTCCACCAGCACGTGCTGGGGAGTGCGTCCGAGTGCGGCGATTGCGCGGCGGCTCGCGCACACCGTGGCCCAGAAGATATTGATGCGATCGATCTCTTCGACCTCGGCGACGCCGACACCGACTGCGAGCGCGCCGGCGCGGATCGGCTCGAACAGCTCCTCACGTTTTTCCGGCAGAAGCTGTTTGGAATCATGAACGCCCTTGATGAATTTCTCAGGTGCGAAAATCACGGCGGCGGCCACCACCGGACCAGCCATCGGACCAACCCCGACTTCATCCACGCCGGCGACTTCGGTCAAACCGCTTTGCCACAGGCGGCGCTCGTAGCGAAGATCGGGGCGTTTGGACATTGGCGCTACGCGAGCCTCTTGAGACGGGCTTTGCGCACGGTATCGGCGAAGCCGTCAGGATCGCCGATATCGCGCATGCGGATTGCGTAATCGGCGCTCGCCGCCGAGGCGATCGTCACGTCGCCAAGATTGAGCATCCGCTGTATCACGCGCTTGGAGACTTCGACCGAGCGGATATCGGCCAGCTCCATTTCACGCCGCGAGGTCGCGATAATTCCGTGCTGTTCGACAATTCGATCGGAAGTGACGGTCCAGGTTTGCCGCTGCCGCTCGATCATTGCCTTGATAATTGCAAACACGCCAATCCCCATTACCGCAAATCCGGCAGGCCACAACTGCTGATGGCCGCCGATCGATTGCTCGAGCAGGCTCGCACCGATAGCGATTATCACACCACCGACGACCAGCGCATTCGCGTAACGCCACATCGAGGGGTGGATCTTCGCGAGCATGTACTCGCGCACCGCGGCCGGTTTCGGCGCGAACATCCGCGTGCCGCATCGCGAGCAGAACTGCGCGCCCTGCAGGCAATCATTTCCGCACTGGGGACATCGCATTGCGCCGCGCTTCCACCTCCGCCCTCTCGCGCCGCGTATCGTGCGGCGATAGCCGGATTATGCTGAACACCTATGCGTATGGTCAATTGAGCGCGAACGATTCGCGCACAGGTATCGCGGCGGGTAAGGTTCGCGCACGCAATTGCGCTTTCCGCGCGGACGCGCGGCGTGTTAATTTCCGATCATGAAATTCGGCCTATTTGGAATCAATAACGGTCCCTGTGCTTTGCCCAAGACGGCGGCTGCCGTATCGCGCGCCGCCGAACAGGCCGGCTTTGAAAGCCTGTGGACCGGAGAGCACGTGATTCTGCCCGATCCGCAAGTTCCGCCCTCGCCGGTCGCGGCTGACTGGCCGATGCTCGATCCCGCGATCGCGCTTGCATTCATCGCCGCGCATACTGAGCGGATTCGTCTCGGCACCGGAATCATCATTCTGCCGCAGCGCAATCCCGTGGTGCTGGCCAAAGAGCTTGCCACCACCGACGTGCTCTCCAATGGGCGGCTGATTTTCGGAATTGGGGTGGGATACCTGAAGCCGGAGTTCGACGCGATCGGCGCTCCGTTCGATCACAAGGGCGCGCGCAGCGAGGAATATCTGGCCGCGATGATCGCGCTATGGTCTCAGCCCAAACCCGAGTTCAGTGGAACGTGGGTCAAATTCAAGGGCGTCAATGCGATGCCGCGGCCGGTGCAGAAGCCGCATCCTGAGATCGTCTTTGGCGGTCATTCGGCACAGGCGTTTAGCCGCGCCGCGCGTCTGGCAAAAGGATGGTACGGGTTCGCGCTCGACCTGGAGGGCACCAGGAAGTGCGTCGCCGGCGTCAAGCAAGCCTGCGACAAAATCGGGCGCAATTTCGCCGAGATCGAGATCAGCATATCTCCGCGCGGCGCAGTCGATCTCGACACTGCGAGGCGTTTTGCAGACGCGGGAGTGCATCGGCTGATTTTGCTGCAACGCGGAACCGACGAGGCGGGATTGCTCGCCCAGGTGCGTGATGTAGGGAGAGATTTGATCGGCCAAGTCTGATTTGCGGCCGAACAGCGCGGCGTTGCGAACTGTTCTTGCGATTTCCTCCCCCATTCTTTCCTTTAGCGGCCGCTGATGCGGCATGCATGGCCATAGTTAGTGGATAGGAGTGGACCAGATTCCGTCAGGATCGTGGGACGCTTGCTCTAGGCGCATCTTTTACGCTTCGGACTGCCAATTTCTCGTCATCGCGGCAAAATCCTAACGTGTGCGTGATCCGGCATCGGCGCGGGATCGGTTTATTGCGTAGCGATCGGGGCGCGAAACCTCCGCGACGGCGCAGTTGATGACCGGCACGACGCTTGCGTTGACAATTAGTCAAGTCGGCAACGGCGAGCAAGTCCACAAAGGAGGGCGAGCGATGATAAATAATGACAGCAGTCACGTTCTGACGGTGAAGGAACTCTCCGACTATCTGAAGGTTCATCCGTCCACGATCTATCGCCAGTTAAAACGCGGCAAACTGCCTGCGTTCAAAGTAGGTAGCGACTGGCGATTCAATATCGAATCGATCGACCGATGGCGTTTGGAGCAGGACACGTTTCGCGGCGTATCGATTTGATTCGGAAAAGATCGATTCAGAGAAAGAGGGGCGCGTAACTCTACAAGGGCGCCTCCTGGCGGAGGATTGGAAACGATCCCGTTAGGGGGCGTCCTTGGTTACGGAATCGGCGGTCCGCAGAAAATCAAACGCGAGCCATCCACGCAGCGGATCGACGCGGCTGATCCGCACCATGATTGGGGTGTCGTCGGCAAGCTCCGGAGCGCCGCGCAGCGTTCCACGCACAACATAGTCAGTCAACTCCGCGCCGCCGCCGTCGCGAGTCGCAACGGCGCGCAGGGGTGAATCGGCGCCGTAGCGTTCGAGATAGCGCAGCGTCCAGTAGCGTTTGGCGCGGCGCTCGAGCTCGCGGCCCGAGGCCTCGGCGTTCTCGGCGCCGGCCAGAACAGTCAGTAACTCATCGACGCTGTATGCCTGTGTGGCCGGCTTGGAAAGCGCGGCGAGCAGTTGGCGTTGCAGGACCAGATCGGCGTAGCGCCGAATTGGCGAGCTCAACTGCGCGTAGTAGTCGAGTCCGATTCCGGCGTGAAACTCCGGATACATCGAGAGCCGCGGACGCTGCATCGCGGCGTCGCCGCGCATGTCGGGCTGCACCCGGTAGATAATCGGGATCCGATTCAAGGCCGCAAAACGCGCTGCGACAAAGTTGCTCAGCACCATGAATTCCGCAACCAGTTTCCGGCTCGGCGAATTCGAATCGAGCAGGGTAATCTCGATCCCGTCTTCACGCACCCGAACCTTAGCCTCGCGCCGATGCATCAGCATCGCGCCCGCGGTCCGGCGCTGCTCGCGCAGAAGCTCGGCCGCGTCGGAGAGCATCTTGAGCGTGGCGGCGGCAGGATCACCACCGGCCTGGGCGGCAAGAATCCGGTCGGCCTCCGGATAGTCCAGTCGGCGCGACACTGCGATCCGGGAGGGGTAAATCGAAGCGCTCAGCACCTCGCCCGCTCCGGAGATCGTCACATCCGTGGTCAGGACCGGACGCTCGCTGCCCGCGATCAAGCTTGCCGCTGCGCAAGAGACCGCGTCGGGCAGCATCCGGACGGTAGTCTCGGGAAGATAGACGGTGGTCGCGCGGGCGGCGGCCTCATTGTCCATGGCGCCGCCTTTGGCGACGAAGTCGGCGACCAGGGCGATATGCACGCGCACTCTGAGTGTGCCGCCCGGCAGCGCTTCGCACGCGAGCGCGTCGTCAACCTCGACAGTATCCTCGTCGTCGATCGTGATGGTGTATCCGCTCTCGGCAAACG
>JBOHWH010000182.1:0-8709 GCA_050736695.1 Binataceae bacterium (SeqCode)
CGTCTGATTCCTCCTCCATGGTTTGACATGGGGGAGGATTAAAGGAGGGGGTGCGGGATTCTTCCGCGCACCGAGCATCCCCCGCAATCAAACTTTACGGCGAACGGCAAACTTGGCGTTGATCGACAGACTCCAGAGGCCCGGCCACCGATCAGCTTTTTCCTGATGTGAGGGAGCCTCGTGGCCACCCGAGTTTTTTCGATCGCGGAATGGACACACCCGCTCCCCCGGGGGAGGGCGGCGCGGCGCGACGCTTGCGTTTCTGTCGCAAGCATCGTGACGCGCGGATGAGGGTGCTGCTCTGCGATCAAGTTTGCTCGAAAAGAGCAAGACGGATGGCTCCCAAACCACGACCGCCTCAGGATGAAAGATTCTGACGCTGACGCCTGGACAGTAGCAAACTGAAACTTGTCGGTTGCCTGCACTGGGGCGATGGCTTATAAGTCCCGAAGGATGGCCTTCGCAGAGCTTGCCGCTATATCCTCCGCGCGCTCGGCCGCATCGATTCGCCCGGTGCTGGATCGCGCGCTTGGCGGCGCGCGCCTGACCGAGGCCGACGCGATCGCCCTTATCGAATGTCCCGAGCGCGAGCTCGACGATCTCATCGAGGCCGCCGGCGAGCTGCGCGATCGCGGCAAAGGCCGCTCGATTAGCTACTCGCGCAAAGTCTTTCTGCCGATCACAAATCTGTGCCGCGACCGATGCACCTACTGCACGTTTCGCAAAGATCCCGGCGATCCGGGCGCATGGACGATGATGCCCGGAGAGATCGCCGAGTGGTCGCGCCGCGGGCATGAGCTCGGATGCAAGGAAGCGTTGATGTGCCTGGGCGACAAGCCGGAGGTCGCGTTCAAGGAATATCGCGCGACGCTCGATGCGCTCGGCGTCCGCTCGACGATCGAATATGTCGGCCGCGCATGCGCGATCGCGCTCGCCGAGGGTCTGCTGCCGCATACCAATGCCGGCTTGATGACTCGCGACGAGATGGCGATGCTGCGTCCGCTCAATGCCTCGATGGGCCTGATGCTCGAATCGATCTCGCCGCGCCTGCGCGCGCGCGGCGGAGTGCATCAGGCCGCGCCCGACAAGGATCCCGCACTGCGGATGAAGATGATCGACGAGGCCGGCGAGTTGCGCATCCCTTTTACCAGCGGAATCCTGCTCGGAATCGGCGAGACTGTCGCCGAACGCGCGCAGAGTATCGTCGCGCTGCGCGACTCGCACGAGCGCCACGGCCATATTCAGGAAGTGATCATCCAGAATTTTCGCGCCAAGCCTGAAATCGCGATGGCGGATGCGCCCGAGCCCGAGGCGTACGAGATGGCGCGCGCGATCGCGACCGCGAGGCTGGTGCTCGGTCCCGCGATGAACGTGCAGGCGCCGCCGAATCTGTCGCCCGGCGAGATCGAGCTGTTCCTTCGCGCTGGAATCAACGACTGGGGCGGAATCTCGCCACTGTCGAAAGACTATGTGAATCCCGAAGCGCCGTGGCCGCATATCGAGCGGCTCGGCGAAAGGTGCGCACGCGCGGGCTTTACGCTCGGCGAGCGCCTGGCCGTTTACCAAGAATATATCAACGATGAATGGCTCGACCCGGCGGTCGCGACCAAGTGCGCGCGATTTGGGAACGAACCCGGGGAGCATCCGCATGAATTTTGAGCATTGGCAAAACTGGGTCAATGAGATCGAGGCGACTCCGGTCGAGGCGCTGCTGGCCAAAGCGTCACCCGCCGTGCGCGCGCCGCTGGAAAAGAGCCGCGCGCGGATCGAGATCACACCCGAGGAGGGGCTGGCGATCTACACCGCCCTGGACGACGATCTGCGCGCGATCGTGAAGTGTGCGGACCTCGCACGCGCCGAGGACGCCGGCAACGAAGTCACCTACGTCGTAAATCGTAATCTCAACTTCACCAATATCTGTTTCGTCGGATGCCAATTCTGCGGCTTCAAGCGCCAGCGCTGGGAGTCCGACGCCTACGATCATCCCGACGCGACCATCCTCGCCAAGGTTGCCGACGCGGTCGCACGCGGCGCCACCGAAGTCTGCATGCAGGGCGGAATAAATCCCGACATGCCGGCGTTCAAGTATCGCGACCTGCTCGACGCGATCAAAGGCGCGTTCCCCGCGATTCACGTGCATGCGTTCTCGCCGATGGAGATCATGTACGGCGCCAAGCGCACGCGGATGGAGTATTCCGAATATATCGCGATGCTGCGGGATCACGGGCTCGGCTCGATACCCGGCACCGCGGCCGAGATTCTTGACGATTCGGTGCGCGAAATCCTGTCGCACAAAAAAGTAGACGTCGCGGCGTGGGTCGATATCATCACCAGCGCGCATGCGGCCGGAGTGCCGACCACCTCGACCGTGATGTACGGGCATATCGAGACTCCGCGCCAGGTGGTCAATCATCTGAATCTGCTGCGCACGATTCAGAAAGAGACTCACGGCTTCACCGAATTCGTGCCCCTGCGCTTTATCCATCAGAACACGGTGATGTTCCGCAAAGGCCTGGTAAAGGAAATTCCCAGCGGCACGCTCGACTTCCAGATGTACGCATTCTCGCGCCTGTTCCTGCGCGGCTATATCGACAATCTGCAGACCTCATGGGTGAAGCTCGGGGTCGATCTCGCCGCGCTGACGCTCAAGACCGGATGCAATGATTTCTCCGGCACGCTGATGGAGGAGAGCATCACGGCGCAAGCCGGAGGCGAGGCGGGCGAATTCGTGCCGGTCGATCTAATCGAAGAAAAAGCGCGCGCGATGGGCCGGACCGCCGTCGAACGCAACACCCTGTACAAAAAGCTTTACGGAAGAAAGGCTCCCAATGGAGCGCGCCCGATTCCCGCTTCCCCGCCGCACGCGGATAACCACGCTCGCGGGGGGAGTGGGGGCTGCTAAATTCATCCGCGGTCTGGCAAGACGGATTGCGCCGGAGAATATGGTCGTCGTCGTCAACACCGGCGACGACGATATCTTCTATGGCCTGTACATCTCGCCCGATATCGACACCGTTACCTACACGATTGCGGGCGTCGTCAATCGGCAGGGATGGGGCCGCGCCGATGAATCGTACGCGACGCTCGAAGCGCTCGACAGCTTCTATGGCCCGCATTGGTTCACGCTCGGCGATCGCGACTTCGCAACCCACATCTACCGCACCGACAGGATGCGCGCCGGCTCGAGCCTGTCGCAGGTGACGGCGGAAGTCGCACGCGCGTTGGGTGTGCGCGCTGAAGTTCTGCCGATGAGCGACGACCCGGTGCGCACGTTTGTGAAACTCCGCGGCCGCGCCGCGATCGCATTCCAGCAATATTTCGTAAAAGGGCGCGCACGCGGCGGCGTCGAGAAGATCGAGCTGCGCGGCGTGAATACCGCGCGTCCTCTTCCCGCCGCGATCCGCGCGCTGCGCGAATCCGCGGCTGTGATCCTTGCGCCGTCGAATCCTTTCGTTTCGCTCGGGCCGATCTTCGCTCTGCGCGGCGTGCGCGAGGTGCTGCGCCGCGGACGCGCCCGCGTCGCCGCGATTAGCCCCATCGTCGGCGGAAAAACGATCAAAGGCCCCGCCGACAAGATGCTGCGCGGACTTGGGATGCAGGCTTCGGCGCTGGCGGTCGCGCGGCTCTATCAAGATATCGCCGGGATCTTCGTTATCGACAATCTCGATCGCGCACTGGCGCCGGAAATCGAAAAACTCGGGATGCGCGCGGTCGTGACCGATACGATCATGACCTCTCCTGCAAAGGCCGCGCGGCTTGCCGATGTGGTCCTGCGCGCGCTTCCCGTGTAGGCTTGTTCGCCGATGCACTCGATTACACTGACCGCCATCGAGGGAATTCCGATGATCAATGCCGGCGACGACCTCGCCGCTCTGATCGGCGAAGGCCTCGAGCGCACCGGGCTTGCGCCGGCGGCGGGCGACATTATCGTCGTGTGCCAGAAGATCGTCTCGAAGTCGGAAGGCCGCACGGTTCATCTGAGCGATATCGAACCCTCCGAGTTCGCGAGAAGCGTCGCCGCAAGGTGGGAGAAAGATCCGCGCGCAGTCGAGCTGGTGCTACGCCAGACCAATCGTATCGTGCGCAACGATCGCGGCGTGATTATCGTCGAGACCGGCCCCGGATGGGTCTGCGCGAATGCGGGCGTCGATGAATCCAACAGCCTCGAAAACGACAGCGCGATTCTGCTGCCGGTGGATCCCGACGCGTCGGCGCGCAAAATCCGCGCGGGAATCCGTGCGCGCTACGGCGTCGATCTGGCGGTGCTGGTGACCGACACCTTCGGCCGCCCGTGGCGCGACGGGCTGACCGAGATCTGCCTCGGGATCTCCGGAATGAACGCGATGCTCGATCTGCGCGGCACTACCGACCTGGCGGGCCGCGAGCTGCATCATACTGTCGTCGCGATCGCTGACGAGCTGGCTTGCGCAGCGGGCTTGCTGATGGAAAAAGCCGGCGCGATTCCGGCAGTGCTGGTGCGCGGTTACCCCTATCAACCCTTCGACGGCAGTGCGAAAATCCTGATTCGACCGGCCGAAGCAGATTTATTTCGCTAATCCGTGAAAAAAGCCAAGACCATCGATCTCGCCAGCCGCCGTGACGCCGTATCGATCAAGCCGGCACTGATCGTCGAAGCCGACCTCGCCGCGGCTGAAGCCAAGCTCACGCGCCTGCTCGATTCCAACGAATCGCTTATCGCGGAGATCTGTCATTACCTGGTCGATGGCGCCGGCAAGCGGCTGCGCCCTACTTTCATCCTGCTGGTGTACCGCGCATGCGGCGGCTCGGATGAAAAGATCGAAGATGCGATCGACGCCGCTATCGCGCTCGAGCTGATCCACTCGGCCACGTTGCTGCACGACGACATTATCGATGCCGGAGACCTGCGCCGCGGCAAGCCGTCGGCACTCGCGCGCTATGGCTTCGCGCCCACGCTGATTGCAGGCGACTACCTGTTCTGCCGCGCCTTCGAGATCTGCGGCCGCTTCGAGGAGCATCTGGTGCGCACCGCCGCGCAGGCCTGTATCGAGCTGACCGAGGGTGAAGTGATGGAGGGAAGGCTGCGGCATAACGCACAGGCCAGCGTCGCCGACTATCGCAAGGTGATCGCGCGCAAAACCGCGTCGCTGTTCTACGCGGGCGGAAAAGTCGCCGCCGATCTGGCCGGGATGCGCCCGGCGGGAATCGACGCGATGGCGCGGCTCGGCTCCGCGATGGGCCTCGCGTTCCAGATGATCGACGACATCCTTGATGTGCTCGGGCCGGAAGAAAAAATCGGCAAGCCTGTCGGCTCCGACTTGCGCGAAGGCATTCCTTCGCTGCCGGTAGTGCTCGCCGCCGCGCGCAGCTCCGAGCTCAAGCAGATGCTGCAAGACCGCACCGAGATGACAGGCGCCGCGTTCGACCGCGCGCTCGCGATCCTGCGCGATCCGGCTCTGATTGCAGAGGCACGCGCGATGGCCGCCGCCGAAGTCGCGATCGCGCGCGACATCCTGCGTGAGCTGCGCCCCTCGCCCTATCGCGAAAGCCTGGCCGTGATTATCGACGAACAGATCGACCGCGAAGTCTGAACGCTCAACGCAGGAGGCCTTTCTACGATGGCATCCGCAATCGTCGTTGGCGCCGGACCTGCCGGCGCGACCCTCGGCTATCTGCTCGCACGCCGGGGAGTAACGCTCATCCTGATCGAGCGCCAGACCGAGTTCGGCCGCGAGTTCCGCGGCGAGGTGCTGATGCCCTCGGGCCTCGACGCGCTGGAGCAGGCGGGTCTCGCAGTGGATTCGCACGATCTGCCGCGCTTGCAGATCCGCCAGGTCGAAATCCTCCGCGCTCACCAAAAGTTAATTTCGGCGCGGCTCACCGAGATGCCCCGGATGCCCCTGATCGTGCCACAGGCGTCGATGCTCGAGATGATCGCCGCCGAAGCGGCGAAGTTCCCCGGCTTCACGCTGGTACGCGGCGCAACGATGCGCGATCTGATCATGGAAAACGGGCGCGTCGCCGGAGTGCGCGCCGACACCGTGTCCGGGCCGCGCGAGTTCCGCGCCGACTTTGTAATCGCAGCCGATGGCCGCACGTCGTCGGTCAGAAAGCGCCTCGGACTCGCCGTCGAGCGTATCCAGCAGGGCTTCGATGTCGTGTGGTCGCACGTGCCGGGACGGTTTCTCGACGATCACACCGGATTTTTCATCTTCGACTCGGGTCATCTATTTATCCTCTACCCTTCGCCCGAAGGCCATTTGCAGATCGGATGGGTAATCCAAAAAGGGCTCTACGCGGATTTCCGGAAGCTCGGCGCCGACGGATGGCTGGGCGCGATGACGCCGTATCTGCCCGCTGAGATCGTCGCGTTCATCACGCCGCATCGCGACGCGCTGGCGCATCCCGTGCTCCTCGACGTGATCTGCGATCGGCTGCGTGACTGGACGGTGCCGGGCGCGCTCCTGATCGGCGACGCGTCGCATCCGATGTCGCCGGTCGGCGCGCAGGGAATCAATATCGCGCTGCGCGACGCGATCGTGGCGAGCAATCATCTCGGCCGCGCGCTGGTCGAGAACCCGTCTGCGGAAGCACTCGACGCAGCGGCGCGCGCCGTGCAATCCGAACGCGCGCCGGAAGTCGCCGCGATTCAGGACTTGCAGCAGCGGGGACCAAAACTGATATTTGCCGATAACTTTTTGAGCCGCGCGGTGACCAGCGCGCCGGCCGTATGGTTCGCAAAAACTTTCCTCGCGGGATTTGTCGCGCGCCGGATCGATCCGATGATCAACGGCGTAACCAAAGTGCGCCTCGGCCGTTAATCTGTTGTGAGCATCACTTGCGATCAACTCGACTGGAGGAGTCTCGGGTGAGCACCGCAAATAAACATATCCGCCACGGAATCGGCAGCGTCCGTCCTTATCTGTATGGCGATCTGAAGATGCCCGAATTAATGAAGCACGCCTTCGGCGCCCAGGAACTCGAACGCCTGCCGGTCGGAGCCAACGGCTTTCACATCGAAGCAAAAATCGGCGACTCGATAATCGTGCTCGAAGCCGGCGACCCTCCGCATCCCGGCGGCGCGCCCGCATCGATCTATGTCTATGTCAAGGATGTGGACGCCGCGTATAAACGCGCTCTGGAGGCCGGCGCAACTTCGATCGCCGCCCCCGAGAACAAGCCCTACCAGGAACGCGCCGCCGGCGTCCGCGACACCTACGGCAATACCTGGTGGCTCGCAACCTTCACCGGCTAACTCTTGTCTGATCCCCCGCCCGATCAGGAAGAGCTTTGCGTAACCCATTGCATAGGTCTGCTCATGCGGCTGGCGGGATTCCTCGCGACGGTTGCCCGCAAGGTGACTTGCACGCCGCGAACCGGATCATCTGCTCGCGCTCGGAATGACAACAAACTGAGACTGAATTGTCATTCCGAGCGCGGACGGACTGACCACTCTGGTGCGAGCGAGTCCAATGGCGGCGCACGCATCGCGAGGAATCTCGCCCTCGGCAATAGCACATTTCAACAATTGAGTTACGCAAAGCTCTCCTGCAATGGAGAGGTGAGGTGAGGGTCCGATCCCAGTGTGGACATCAGTTTGTCCGCGCGAGTAAAAATAATTCGGTTTGACTTACTAGCGAAAGAAAGGCGAAACTGAATCCATGGCGGCGGCAATCAAGGCTCCATGGGTTTCATCCCATCCGGCGACATTGCCTTTCGCTCGTCCGTCCTCGCCTGCGCCGGTAAATAATCCTCAACAGCCTAATTTTGCAGGAGTTTTTCGAGGGCGAGAGCTTACTCGCAAGACCCGGCGGCTTGCTTCTGGTGTCGCTCCGCTCGACGCTCTGCTCGACGGCGGAATCGCGCGCGGCCGCGTCAGCGAGATAATCGGACGCGCCGGCACCGGCAGGACCTCGCTCGCGGCGGCGTTTGCGGCGGTCGCGACCCGGCGCTCGGAAGTTATCGCATGGATCGACGCCGCGGGCGCATTCGATCCCGCGAGCATCGCCGCCGCCGGAGTCGATCTCGCGCGCGTGCTGTGGGCTTCGATCCCGCGCGAAATAACCCGCGCGCGACCCGCGTCTTCGCGGTCTTCGCGCGAGGGACGAATCCTCAAGGCCGCCGAGATGGTGCTCGAGGCAGGAGGCTTCGGCCTGGTCGTGATCGACTTCGGTGATATTTTCCGTTCGATCCCCGACAGCGCGGTGCTGCGGATAGCGCGTGCGGCCGAGCGTAGCGGAGCCGCCGTGATCGCGATCGCGCCGCGCAAAATTTGCGGAACCTTCGCGGCGCTTAGCCTCACGATGAATCGCGCAGGTGCATCGTTCACCAGGATGCGTCCCGGCGCGCCCGCGCTCTTCGACGGGCTAAGGCTCGAACCCATCATCACGCGCAACAAGCTCGGCGGCTCCGGCGCAGTCGCGCGAATCGTCGCGGCGATTGATCCCCCCCAATATAGCGCGCAGCGCTTACCGCTCAACCCTCTCCCCCCGGGAGAGGGAGACGCGGCGCCGCGCCGCGTGGGTGAGGGTGCTGCTCTTGGGGGTCAAGGGTTAGGTCGCAACGATGTGGCTCACACGACGAGCCATCCAGAGCGACCTCTCCCGTCGGCCGACGGCCGCCACCCTCCCCGCATCGGGGAGGGAATCAGACAAGCTGTAATCTCCTGCGGCGATCTCGATCAGCGCATTGGCACAAGCGGCGTTCATAGTTCCCCTTCCCGTGCGGGAA
>JBOHWH010000183.1:0-5518 GCA_050736695.1 Binataceae bacterium (SeqCode)
GTGAGTGAATTGGCTTTGTAAAAAATGGACCCCTGAAATCATTCGGCTTTTTCCCCGTCCGAGGTGCTTCGCGGCAATTCACTCACAGACTCTCAGGATGACGGAAGGGGTGGCCGCCGCTCTCAAGATGATGGAAGGGGTGGCTGCGGCGGCCCGGATTCCGAATAGATTCACAGCCTCTCAGGATGGCATAGGGGAAAACTCGCAGCGGCCTGCGCGCCTACCAAAGCAGGCTCTCACGCGCCAGCTAGGCGAGCGCGGATCACCAGCAGGGCACGCCCGATAGCCGCGATGGCTTGACTCTCGGGTGCGGCGCGTTACAGTGGACGCCATCTTCGGAAGGAGGCGCATTCGCTATGAAGACTTATCGAAATGAACCTGCTCAGTCCCGCCGCATCGCGCCTTCCGTAATCGTCGTCCGGTAATCACCAGAATTTTTTCCTGACATGACGGCCACGGAGGCGAGAGCGCCCCGTGGCTTTTTTGCGTCTGCAAATCCCGCGGCACGGGCCGCGCGATCGTGCGCACGCGTGGAACCGGCGCTCAACATCGAACCAGGGAGGACCAGCAATGACCGCGAACTACTTATGGCAGTCGGCATGCGTCGCAACCGCAAACGCCCCCAAACGTGGAGCACCAAATGACCGAGAATCAGCAGATCGAAGCCAACAGCGTACTCGATACGTTTTTTGGCGAGGGATTGATAACTGAAGTCCTGTACATCGTCCGCAGCGGCAAGGAGGCGACCGTCTATTGCTGCCGCGCGGCAACAGAGTTGGGCCGCGAGTTGGTCGCCGCCAAGGTCTATCAGCCGCTGGAAAAACGCACCTTCCGCAACGACGCGGCCTATCAGGCCGGCCGCGGCGCGGACTGGGGATCACGCAATCGCCGCGCATTCGCAAACAAGACCCACCACGGACGCGCGGTCCAGTACGCCACCTGGATCGGCGCCGAATACGAAACCCTGGAGATTTTGTACGGCGCCGGCGCCGACGTGCCCGAGCCAATCGCGAAAGCACCCGGCGCGATCCTGATGGAATATTTCGGCGACGAAAGCGGCGCCGCGCCGATGCTGGTGCGGGCGCGGATGGATTCAGCCGAGGCGCAAGGATGCCTGCGCGGAATTATCCAAAACGTCGCGCTATGGCTTGCGAATCATCGCGTGCATGGCGATCTCTCGCCGTACAACCTGCTCTACTTCGGCCGCCGCGCGATCGCGATCGATTTCCCGCAGGCCGTCGATGCGCGGATGAATCCGAACGCGCGGGCGCTACTGTCGCGCGATCTGGAAAACGTATGCGATCACTTCAGACGCGCGGGAATCAATGCCGATGCGATCAGAATCGCGGAAGATTTGTGGCGCCGCTATCGCGTGGGTCAGCTATGAACGCGCGGATTTATCTAGGGGAGTCTGATCATCGTGCCCGCGATCCAATGAATCGCCGGGCTCCACCCGCGGGCCGCCTCGCGCCCACCAGAACGCGTCGCAAAGCGCCCCGCACGCGCGAATATAGACCCGCGGCGGCTCAGCCGCATTCCGCGCAGATTCGCTCGGAGGAGGTTTTTCGGATTCGCCCGGCATCGTGAGGCAATCGTAGCCGATTTATCCGCCGCGTGTAACGGAGACGATTGCGCACCTTCTCACCGGCTACGACCCGATCGAAAGGCTGAGATTTCTCGCCGCGCGTGCCGTCCGACGCCTCTTGAACGGAGCGCAATCGACAAATCGATCGGGCTCGGAATGACATGCTTCGCGGTTTGGTGCTTGCTCGAAGAAGATGAGCTATGCGCTCGGCTAGTAGAATCTCTGTTCGCCCGGGGGACGGGTTTTCCAGCGGCGATGGATCCAGTTCCAGTGATCCGGATGCGCACGGATCATGGCTTCGATTGGGCGGACGAAACGCTGGGTGTTTTCGACTATGTCGGCGTCGCGGTCGTCAGTCTTTTGAATTTCAACCGGCGGAAAAATCGTAATCTTGTGCTCTGCGCGCGCGCCTTGGCGCACCATGAAGCAGGGAACGACCGGCGCGCCGGTCGCGAGCGCAAGCCGCGCCGCGCCGTCGCTGGTCGAGGCGGCGAGTCCGAAGAAATCGACGAACGCGCCCTTGCGCACGTCGAGGTCGAGCGTGATCGCGACTTGCCAGTTCTTCCGGAGCAGGCGCATCGCGGTCATTCCGCCGGTTTTGCGCTCGATCAGCGCGTTGCCGAAGCTGACGCGCGCGGCGCGCACCGCCTTGTCCATCAATGGGTTGCGCAGAACGCGATTGACGATTCCGATCCGATAGCCGTAAACCGAATGCGCAACGTTGAGCAACT
This sequence comes from Binataceae bacterium (SeqCode), assembly GCA_050736695.1. Lineage (GTDB taxonomy): Bacteria > Desulfobacterota > Binatia > Binatales > Binataceae > JBARDN01. Next base: position 2,317 of record JBOHWH010000183.1, read on the forward strand.
CCCAATTGCCAAAATGCGCCGTCAGCACGATAATTCCGTGCCCCTTCGAGATCCGCTCGGCCTCGTCCCAGTGCTCCTTGCCCTCGTAAGTGACAACGTCCTCGATGTTGGATCGATTCAGCATCCGGATGTGCGACCATTCGGCGGCCATCCGGCCCCAATTGCGGTAGGCGCCGCGCAGGATCTCGAGCCGCTGCTTAACCGGCATCTCGGGAAACGCGATTTCGAGATTCTTAAGCGCGATCGGACGATTGGGCCGATCAATTTCCATCGCGATTCGTCCGAGCTTTGCGCCCAGCCGCACCGCGCGATCAAGCGGCAACGCGCGCATCGCGGCGATGTATGCCGCCGCGCCCGCCCATTCGACGCGCGCCTGCAGCCCTCCTATCTGCCGGGGCATCGCGGTCCGTAAAGCGCGGCGCGCGAACTTCGGTCCGCGCGCCGAATGCGAGGAAAAATCGCGTTCACATTCAAGCCCGGAAGTTATCTATGGAAGTTGTCTATGGCGACGCCGGCGCCATCCCCGCCCGGGTCGCGTCGAACGCGCGCGATGGCGGCATCACCCCGCTCGCCACCGCGGAACCGCTCGCCCCGGGAACCGCTCCCGACGGACCGCGCATGCTCGAGGGGCCGATCTCTTCGGTGTTGAACGGCGTATCACCTGACGACGAACGCGGCGTCGAAGCCGGGGGCGGTATGTCTTCCGGTGAAGGCGCGAGCGCAGGAACCGAGGGGGACGGCGCGCCGAGATCAGCCGCCGGCGGCACCGCGATTGAGAACGACGGCTTGTACAGCTCGTGAATCTGCGAGGCCGGCATGTCGTGAATTTCCCTGCGGCCGATCGACTGGATAAACCGGTGACGCTCGTCGAGCGCAAGCGCGCGCAACTGCGAGCGGTTGCGAACTACGTGCGGGGTCAGGAACACAATCAGGTTATCTTTCTGCCGATCGGTACTCTTATAGCTGAACAGGTTTCCGATCACCGGAATATCGGAAATATACGGGATGCCCTGTTTCTGGTTGTCATCCTGGCTCGAAAGCAATCCGCCGATGATGGCGGTGCGATGATTCTGCACCATCACACTGGTGGAGGCCGAGCGAATCGTGGTGGTCGGTCCAAGCGGATTATTTGCCGTATTACCAACTACGTTGGAAACTTCCTCGTACATATCCAATTTGACGTAATCGCCTTCGGAAACCTGCGGGACGATATCCAGAGTAATACCGACGTTCTGACGCTCGACTGAATTGAAGATCTGACCCGGCAGTCCGGCATTGGCCGACGCCGAGCCGACAAACGGAAGGTTTTGGCCGACCACGATCATCGCCTCTTCGTTATCAGCGGTGAGCAGGGTCGGGGCCGAGAGGACGTTGGCGTGCGTGTCCGTCTCAAGCGCCTCCAGCACTGCGAGGTCGCACGGTATGGTGACCAAGCTGGCAGCAGCCGCTCCCACCCCTCCGGCGCCCGCAACCCCGGCGGCCAGGGTCGAAGGAACGCTGCAGGTGCCGCCGCCGGCGACACCGAGCGCGATACCGCTCAGCCCGAGCGGATTTGACAGCGCGTTCTGAAGGTTTCCAAAATTCATCACGCCGGTGCCGATTCCGCTCGAAGTGTAAGCCTCGAAGCCCATCTGGCGGCTGCGTTCGGCGCTGACCTCGACGATTACCGCCTGCACAAAAACCTGCACGCGTGGCACATCGAGCTCGTCGATAATCTGTTTGAGCGTGGCCCAGTCCTGCGGCGAAGCGCTTACCACCAGTGCGTTGGTGGCAGGATCGGCCGTGATGTTAACCGGGTTGGTGAAGTTGCTGCCCTTGCCGCCCTCAGTGCTGGCCGAAGCAGAACCACCGGCAGGCGATCTCGAAGAATTGCCGCTCATCATCCCCATCCCGCTGCCCATGCCACCGCCGATGCCGCCCATTCCGCCCATGCCGCCGCCATAGCTGCTCATCATGCCGCCCATGCTGGAGCCGCCGTAACCGCCCATTCCTCCGCCCATTCCTCCGCCCATCCCTCCGAAACCACCGCCCATTCCACCCATCCCGCCCATGCCCATGCCCATGCCGCTGCTGCGGCCGAGCGAGCCGCGACCGGTGGTGGGCGAGAGCGTGGTCGGAGCGCCACCGCCGTTGAGCAGGTTGTTCATGACCTGAACCATCTCGAGCGCCTGCGCGTTCTTCAGCCGATAAACATGGATGCGGGAGGTGACATTGGGGGGTACGATGTCGAGCTTGGCAACGATCTCCTGAATCTCGCGCATCTGGAGCGGACCCGCCAGCACGATCAGCGAGTTGGTGCGTTCGTCAGGAATTACTTTGAAGGTTCCCGATGGTTCTGAGGTGGTCGGCGCTACCACCCCCATACCGGGCCGCGGACCCCGCGGACTGGAAGACGAACCGCCCAACCGCGCCGCCATAATCTGCTCGATCTCGGGCGCGATCTCACCGGCGAACGCGAGTTTGAGCGGTATAACCGCGACGTCCGCCTGTACGCCGTGGACATCGAGGCTTCCGATGATCTGCAAAAGACGCTGCACGTTGTAGGCGTCGTCGGTGATGATCAACGTGTTATCTTCGGGATAGGCGGCGACCAGACCGTCGTGCGAGACCATCGGCTGCACAACTCCAACCAGCGTGGCGGCATCGACGTTCTTTAACTTGATCATCCGGGTCACATATTCGTCGCCATGCAGGTCCGCCGGCGCCTGCGACTCGGTCAACGGGGCGTCGGAGCGCACATTGCGCGCCGGCACGATCTTTATGACTTTGCCGGCCTGCACCGTGGTGAAACCTTTGATCTGAAGAACCGACTGAAACAACGAATACGCCTGATCGGGCGTGACTTTGCTTGGCGAAATGATCGTCACCTTGCCGCGCACGCTTTCGTCGATGATGAAGTTCTTGCCGGTAATCTCACTGATGAATTTCGCCAGGACCGGAATGTCCACGTTCTGAAAATTCATTGTGATCTGGTCCGGAGCCACCCGTGGCTCGGCTGCCTTTGCGGCATCAACCGATAAAAATGCGAACAATGCCGCAGCCAGCGCCACAGACCAGTAGCGGTTCATCCGAGCCACCTCCGAAACCGAATCCGGCGTGAGCATATGGCACCCCCACGAGACAGCGCAACCTTTGATCGTCTGATCGTCGCAAATCCCGATCGTTGCAAATTCCAGATTGGTCGCGGACTATAGACGAATCG
>JBOHWH010000184.1:0-60180 GCA_050736695.1 Binataceae bacterium (SeqCode)
ATTTCGAGGAGTACGATCGGGCGGCGGATGCGATCGCGCGCGAGAAGCAACTCAAAGGATGGACGCGGGCGAAGAAGATTGCGCTGATCGAGAATGCCAATCCGATCTGGAACGATCTGACCGACGAATAAGAACGGTGAGAAGAGTTGGTCGTCCCCGGTTAGGAATAGGTAATCGTGAGAGCCTGCATGGCCCTTCGGGATCCTTCGACTGCGGCCGCGACGCCTTCGCTCAGGATGACGGAGGGGTGGCCGCAGCGCCCCGGATTCCGAATAAACTCACGGACTCTGAGCGGAGGCCGCCGCAGTCGAAGGATCCCGGGCGTTCGTGCAGGGGTTCCCCCAAAACCGGGAAACGCAATCGCGAGGGTCTGCATGACCGTTCGGGATCCTTCGACTCCGGCCGCAACGGCCTCCGCTCAGGATGACGGAAGGGAGGGCCGCAGCGGGTCTAAAAAATTCACAGCCGCTCAGGATGACGGAAGGGGCGAACGCAGAGGCCCGGATTCCGAATAAATTTAGAAAGTCTCAGGACGGAAAGGGGCGCCACGGCGGCATCCGGTCGGCGACAAAAAGGTGGCGGCCGCAACGGGTTCGTTGATCGAATAATGCTGCTAGCGGCGGTGACGGGCGGACTCGCTCGCGCGCATCGCTTCGGCGGGAGTCATGATGAGGTGCGGTTCCTGCTGCTCGCGTTGCTGTTCTTCGGCGACAATCGCACCGAGTTGAGTTCGCACCATGCTCTGAAAAAAGACGCTGCGCTTCAAATCGGATTTGCTCTGAATTTGTTTCGCCGCGGCGGCGGCCCAGGTTGCCGGCTCGCGGCGTCCGCTATGCAGCAGGTAGTAGGCGATATCCTCGAAGCGGCGGCGCGCGCGCTCGGCATTTTTGCCCGCGAAGAGATCGCCGGCGGCGCGCTCGACGATCGTGTTGATTCGCTCGCGCTGCTGAATCTCGTTGAGCACGATCACGCTTTCGTTGACGCGCCCGAGCTCTTCGACGTACGGACCGATCTCGGCCTGAGTCAGCCGCCACTCGAGCAGCTCGGGTTCCTTGAGCAGCTCGAGCGCGGGTTCGGCTGGAATGTCGGCGCCGATCTCGCCGTAAATCGGATGCGCGAGTTGCGCGCGAACCGGAACGCCGGTGATCTCGGTTCGCAGCGCGAGGAAATTTCCGACTCGCGCCCGGCGCGCTTCCGGCGTTTTGCGGTAAGCCTCGCACAGGATGAAATCGGCAAGCCGCCAATCGCCCTCGACCATCCGCATCCCCGCCCGGCTTTCAAGCTCCTCGCGTTCCGACTTGAGCTCCTTGCGCGATAGTCCCGCCGCGATCGCGCCGACCAGTCCTTCCGACTCCGACACGAGGCCCCACAGGCGCGTCACGCCGCCCTGCATCCGCGGCTTGATAATCCAGACGATGCGCGCGCCGTCGGCGTCGATTGGAGAGAACAGCGCCGTGATCCTCTCCCCGTTGGCGGTATGCCCGGGGCGTGCCGGTTCTGCTGACGGCGCGGGGGCGGCAATTTTGCGCTGGCGGAGCTTGAAGAGCGAACGGCGAACCTCGCGCCGCATCGCGCCCGATGCGGAGGCCTCGAGTCCGGCGAGGGTCGCGGCGGCCGCGGGATCGGCGATAGATCCGAGCGCGCGCGCGAAGGCGATCTCGCCGACGCTTGCGCGAATTTCGGCAAGCTTGGCGAGAGCCTCGGTGGCGGACGCGTGAGGATCGAAACCGGCGGCGGCGAGTTTGGCGTCGTCGGGATCGACGGACTTATGCGGATGGGTTTTTTGCTGTGCCACGGTCCTGAAGCAATTCCGGTCGAGTCGAGCGAGCGTACGCGGGGCTTTCGAGCGCTGTCAAGTTACGCGACAGGTGGCAGCGCGGCGCGGCCGGGCCCTTAGCGATCAGGGGATCGGAAAAAGATTCGACCTAACCTCCCACCCCTTCCCGCACGTGAAGAGGAGTAAGAGGGGCGAGCTTTCGCGGCGAAGGATGGGTGCATGAGTCGTGGTGGTCATGTGGCGTGGGCTCCGGTTACTCGGATGGATGCGCACGCGCGCCGAGCAGTGGAGTCCGGGATTCCTCACGCGCGGCAGCCACGCGCGCGGGAATGACAGATAAGAACGCGCAGCAGCGCAAGAGCGGTGACAAAGCAGAATGATCCGCAGTTCCTGGAGCACGAGGCGGCTGCGATGCGCCGCACAGCAACGCAAGAGTAGTGACAAAGAAGAATGGTCCCGCTTGTCACCGCATCCACCATACTTGTGTGTCATTCCCGCGCGTGGCTGCCGCGCGAGGAATCCCGGATCTTTCCGCGCATCTGGGCATTCGCGTAGTCTTACGCGATGCGAAATTTGGAGGCGAAATTTCCGCTCAACGATCATGCGCGCGCTCGCGCGAGCGCGGAGGCGATCGGATATACGGAGCGCGCGATACTGCGGCAGCGCGACACCTTCTTCCAGGTTGCGCGGGGCAAGCTCAAGCTGCGCGAGATCGCGGGCGAGGCCGGTGGCGCGCTCATCTTTTACGGACGCGAGGGCAGCGGCGAGCTTCAGTTGAGCGACTACGAGGTTCTGCCGGTCGCCGATCCCGCGGCGATGCGCGCGATGCTGGCCGCGGCGCTCGGAATCCTCGCCGAGGTTCGCAAGGAGCGAGTGTTGCTGATACGCGCGAACGTCAGGCTGCATCTGGATCGCGTTGCGGAGCTTGGCGACTACGGCGAGATCGAGGCGGTTATCGCCGAGGGGGACGATCCCGAAAGCAGCCGCGCGGCGGTGGATGAGTTGCTCACCGCGCTTGGCGTCGCGCCGAGCAAACTGATCGGAGTGTCGTACTTCGAGATGCCGCGGGCATCCGATCAGGCGGCGCCGCCGAAGTAATCGTCGAACAGGCGGTCGCTCGCGCTGCGTACCCGCGGATCGTCGAACCAACTGGGACCTGCCGCTCCCAGTGCCGATGCGAACGCTGTCAGGTTTGTGCGGAACTGCCGCTCGCGATCGCCGGCGATATAGCCGATCGGGTCGTCGTCGCTCATGAAGCTGCCCATCTCTGCAAAGCCGCGAGCTACAAGGCGCAGATGGCGCGCGAGCTTGGGCGCCTGCGGCTCGAGCGCATAGGCGATCACCAGGGTGACCGCCTGCATTTCTCCGGCCTTGAAGCGCTGCACATCCATCGCGGCGCGACGCTTTGCGAGCGCGTCCGGAGACACCATGATGCGCGCGAGGTCAGCCAGCGGCGGCATCGTGTTGCTGATCATATTGACGGCGAGCCAATTCGCATTCTCCTGAAGCCGCCGCGAGACCGTCGATTCGATTTCCGCCGGAGCCGCGCGGCGCGCAAGCGTAACGACGCAGGTATTATCGGTGCCGCCCCACACGCGCACCAATCCATCCTTGCTGAGCGCGTCGAGCACGGGATCATCAGGCGGCAGCGGCATCACATACGCCTTCACATCCGCCGAGAGCAGCTCGGCGGGATCGTGAAGCGGCTGAACCTCGACCCAGTGGCCGCGTTCGAGGACGACTGGCGTAAAGACCGCGATCGCGGGCCCGAACGACGGCTGGTAAACCGCGAGCAGATGGCCATTGAGATGATTGCGCGCGATCACGTCTGCGATTGTGCGCGCGCGATCCCAATTGAGCATGCGCGGGAAATGGGTTCCCGCGTCCCATCCCGCCTCGGCGAAAATGCTCGCGGGTTCGAGCGGGATCAGCGTCGCGATGGCGACCAGAGCGATCGCGAAGGCGCGGCGCGCGGCGGGAATCGAGATCGAGCGCGCAACCCATGCGAGGAACAATCCGCCGAGCACCGATCCGGCGAGAGTCGATTGCGCCGCGAAACGGGCGGGATCCTGCAACAACCACGCGATCGGCGCGAGCGTCCACACGAGCAGAAATCGATGCCGCATCGGGTGGCGCAGAAATACGACGGCGCCGGCGATCGCGAGGAAATCGATCATCGGATCGAACCGCACCGACTCATGCCCGTGCCTGCCGCGATACCATGCGAGGTTGGCGATGAAGTGAATCGAGTAAGGCGCGGTCAGCAGCGCGGTGGCTACTGCAACAAGCGCGAGCTGGCGCCATCGCCGCTCGATCACCGCCGCGATCGCGATACCAACTGGTGCGCTCAGGAAGCCGCCAAGATGCGTATAGCATCCGAGGACGGTGATCGCGGTTGCGAGGATGAGGCGGTCTTCGAGAAAGAAATAGATCGCCCACGGAATCGAGATGAAAAGCCATCCCGAGGGAATGCCGACATAGAACGACCCGGCCGCGAACGCGCTTCCCGCGAGCATCGCGACTGCGAACATCGCGGTCATGTCGCCGCCCAGCCTGCGCGCGAAATACAGCACCGTCAGCATCGCGGCGCTCCACTGCGCGATTCCAAGAATCGCATTGGCGAGGATGAAGCGATTGGGCGTGCCCCCAAGGACAGTGCCGAGAATTGCGATCGCGTAGTGCAGCGCGGGGCCTTGCAGATTCGGGCGTCCGCCGGGGCCGAAGTTGATATGGTCCCACCACGCCTGGCCGTGCCGCGCGTACCACTCGGCGAGCGAGATGTGGTAGCCGGAGTCGATACTGACTCGGTAGTCGGGCAGCGAGATTGCGAGCAGGATCGCGTTGACCGCCAGGATCGACCAGGTTGCGATTCGCGCGGCGCGATTGTGGTCGGGGTCGAGCGCGAACTGGAGCATCACGCCGCAGTTTAATGGATACAGCGGCGCTGAGGAACGCAGTCGCGCGACTGCGTTAGCCCTCAGATATTGGACGTGAAAATCGCTTCGGCGCCGGTTCCTGCGAGGTGCGAATCGACGAACGCGCGGTCTGCCGCGGCGAGTGCGGCGTGTCCCTCGCGCAGCCATTTGAGGCACTTGGCCTGATACGGGAACGGCTGCTGGATCCATGGCCGGCCGTCAATTTCGCATTCGACGCGCTCGGCCCCGGAACCGATTGCGCGTGCGTTCGCGATCAGGAACGGAGCGTACACGCGGCCGATCTCGACAAAGAATCCGCGCAGCGTTGGCGCGAGCGAATCACGCCTGGGCCATTCGGCGGCTTCGAGGGCCGACAGATCGTCCATATGCGAGACCCACGAAACGATGCGCGGGGTCTCGCGCGCGGCAATCGATGCGGGAGTCGGATCGAAATGCGCGAGCTGGCTAAGCTGTCCGAAAATTCCAAAATCACCTGCACCCGGGCGCGAGCCCATGAGAAAATAGTTGCCGGCCTTCAGATGGTCGTCGAGCAGATGCAGCAGGCGGCGGTAGCTGTCCTCGATAACCGGCGCCGTGACCTCGCCGGAGCCAACCACGCCCAGGCGCGCGATCTGCCGTTCGGCGAAGTAAGCCGACATCTTCGCAAGCCGTTCGTCGCTCAGATGCAGGTCGCGATCGAGCGCAAGCACGTGTGAGGCCTTGTGGATATCGGCCGCGTACTTCCATCGGTAGTGGAACATCGGCTTGGTCAGCCATTCGTCGCCGTAGTCTTCGAGGATTTCCTGCAGAAATGCCAGCGCGGGATCGGGCGGGATGAGAGAGCGCGCGGCAAAGAGTTTTTCGAGGCGTTTTATCTGGAAGGTCGAATCGATCATCGCTTCATCAGGCGCGCCGTTTTCGCCGGGAACGACAAGGACCGGAATCAGCGCGACCGGAACCGGCGCAATCCCGGCGTCGGCGGCAGAGCCGCGCATGATCCAGCGAAACTCGATTCGCCGGTAGCGCAGCACCGCGCGCATCTTGCGCGAGTATGGCGAGCCGTACCCCCCAACCAGTTTCAGCGGAAGCATCAAAATCTCCTATGCGGGAGCGTCAACGGGTAGCCCCGGATCGCGCGGCTTGGGCAGATGATCGTAAAGGTCGGCGACGAGATCAGATTTCACTTTCTGATAGGCAGGGTCGCTCCAGAGATTTTGCCATTGCCGAGGGTCTTCATTCAGGTTGTAAAGTTCGCCCTCGGTGCCGTCGTAGCGGATAACGAGGATCGGCTCCGTGCCGCGGAGCATCGCGGGAACCTGATCGATGTCGTAGCCGAAATCGCGCGTCGATTTTTCGTACACCGTGCAAACCCATCCGTCGCGATAAATTGTCCGCAGATGCATCCCGAGCTGCGCGAACTGGCTGTCCCATTCGGTGAGAACGCGCTCGCGACCCGAGCCCGGCGCGGCCGGAAGCGGCTTGCCCTCGATCCAATCGGGAATCGGCACGCCCGCGATTTGACAAAACGTCGGCGCGAGATCGAGCTGTCCGACCGGCTCACTGATTTCCGCGGGCGCGATCTTCGCCGACGGCGCGGGCCGCCAGATCATCGGCAGATGCATCAGCGCGTCAACGTGGTACGGGCCCTTGTAGAGCAAGCCGAAGTCGCCCTGGAGCTCGCCGTGGTCGGTGGTGAAGATCACGTCAGTGTCGGCGTCCCATCCGCGCTCGGTAACCCGCGCCATCACACGCCCGACAGCCTGATCGATAAGCTCGTTCTCGACGTGAACCATCGCATTGACTTCGCGCACCTGGTCGGGCGTCATTCGCGCGGGCACGTAGCTCATCGGTCCGCCTTCGGGATTGCGGAAGCGGCCCTCGTACCAATCGAGCCAGTGACGCGGCTTTTGCGCGAGGATTTTTTCCACCTGCTCGCGCGAGCGTGGATAACCGGCGGGCAAATCGAGATCGCGCCAATTGATTCGGCGCGCCTCTTTTTCGGGCGGATCCCACGGATGATGCGGATCGGGGAAACTCATCCACACGAACCAATCTTCTTTCGCGTCGAGCGAATCGAGAAACGCAAGCGTGCGTTCCGCAACCCAGTCGGTGTGGTAGTGCTCACGCGGAATCGGGTTGTACTTGACCTCGGGAGCGCCGGTGTCGCCGCCGGGCTGCGCGGTCAGGAGCGGCGCAAAACCGCCGATGTCCTCGGGATGGTTCTGCATCAACCACAGCGAGTAGTGCCATCCGCCGACCGGACCATGCATCGCGAGTTCCATCCGCTCGAAGCCGCGATACGGGCCGGTCGAGCCTTTGCGCGCCATCGCATTCTCGAACCATCGCCCTTGCAGATCGAAGGCGGGCTCGAAGTGCGCCTTGCCCAAAAGCGCGGTGCGGTAGCCGGCTTTTTCATGCAGCCATGCCGCGGCGCTAGGCGCGTCGGCAGGGAGCGCGACGCCGTTGGCTACGACGCCGTGGGTGCGCACGTACTGCCCGGTGATCATTGTGGCGCGCGCGGGCATGCAGACGACGTTCTGGTTGTGCGCGCGGCGGTAATTGATTCCGGCAGCGGCGAGACGATCGATATTCGGCGTCCTGGCAATCTTGCCGCCGTTGCATCCGAGCGAGTCGTAGCGCTGCTGATCGGTGGTGATGAAAAGAATTTTGCGGCCCATCTCTGATTTACCCTTGCGATCAATTCTTCAAGCGTTGGATTAATTTTGTCTATGATCTGCGCAAGATCGCCGCGATCGCATGCGCGATCGCCTTGCGCGCCCGCGGGGGACTGAGTTCCTGCTGCGCGCGCATCACTTCCCAGGTTTCCCACGCGCCAAGTGCTTCGAGCGCGGCGAGCGCGTCGCGGCATTCGGGAGCGGGCAGCGCGGCGAGTTCGTGCCGGAACGCGCTGCGAGTCTCGTTGCGCAAAATTGCGCGCGCCGCGCTGAGCCGCTCGGCAATTACTCGCGAGAACGGCTCGAGCCGAATCGACGCGCGCCGCACCGGCGCCACCGCCTCGTGAAGATCGGCGCGGATGCGCACGAACTCGGCGATTCTGCGATCCAGCGGGAGGGCGGACGAGACCGAGCGCAAAAGCGGGCGCAGACGCTCGAACTGCAGCTCGGCCGCCTGCGCGAGAATCGCCTCCAAATCCTCGAAATGATGAAACACCAGCCGCAGCGAGACGCCCGCGCGTTCGGCGATTTGCGCCGCAGTCGGTTTGACAAGGCCTTCGGTCAGCAGATCGAGCATCGCCGCCGCAACCGCGGCGCGAGCGCGATAGCCGCGGGCGGCGCGGCCGTCGGCGGGGACAAGCGAATCCTGTAAATCAGCCACGGGCGCAAGTTATTACATTGGGAGTGCAAATACAAGCGGCCCGGAAATCCGGCGCCCAAACGCGCCGGCGCGTCAGGCTTCAAGCATCGCCAGCAGATCGAGTGTGATGCGCAGCGTCAGTCCCCAGATGGTCTGGCCGCCGTACAGGATCGCCGGGTATTTGGAAATGACTTTGCCGTCGCGGCTCCATTCGTAATCGCCGCGAAAGCGCGGGTCGCGCAGCGCGTTCAGCGGAACCTCGAAAATCTCCGCAACTTCGTCGGGACTCGGGCGCATCGGAGTGGTGGCGGCGATCACGCCGGCGAACGGCGCGACGATAATCCCGCTGGTGAGCGTGCTTTCGACCGGGAACGCGCCGAGCACGTCAACCGCGTGCGGCGGAATCGCAACCTCTTCAAGCGCTTCGCGCAGCGCGGTATCGAGCAGGGTCCCGTCGCCGGGATCGACGCGGCCACCAGGAAAGGCGACCTGTCCGCGATGGCTCTCGACCTGGTCGGAACGGCGGATGAACACGATGCGCAGTTCGCCGGCGCGTTCGAGGATCGGGATCAGGACCGCGGCGCCCTTGCGATTGTTCGCGAGCAAATCACGCGGAGGAGGCTTGGTCTTCGCCAGATGCGATTTTAGCCGCGCGACGTGGCGATCGAAGTCGGCGGTTTCGCTCATGAGGCGCGGCCGGGCGCGATGCCGGCGAATCGCGTGATGGTAGTGGTTGCGCTGGGTGCGATCATCGTCTCAGATAATCCTGTGGCGGCGGCGCGCTTGCAAGGCTTCCCGCGGGTTGGTTCGACACGGGAGCGCGGCTAAGCTCCGATGCGCGGCGGATGGCGCCGCGCGCGGATTTTGCGATGCGTTACCTGATTGGCAGATATCATGAGATTGCGCTCAAGGGCCGCAACCAGTGGCGCTTTGTCGATCAATTGCGGCATAACCTGCGCTCGGTATTTGCCGACGTGGGAATCGGCAAGTTGCGCGCCGAGGGTCCGCGCGTGATTGCGGAGATTCCCGACGGTGTGCCCGACGCGATCGTGCTCGAGCGCGCGGCGCTGCTGTTCGGATTGCAAAATTTCTCGCTCAGCTACGAAGTTCCGCTCGAACTCGAAGCAATCAAGCGCGAGGCGATCGCCCGCGCACAGGCGCATCCGGCACGCAGTTTCCGCGTCACCACGCGCCGCGGCGACAAACGCTTTGCGATGAACTCGATGGAGATCGATCGAGAGGTCGGCGCCGCGGTGCAGGAGGCGCTCGGCTACGCGGTTGATCTAAATAATCCCGAGCTCGTGATTTCCATCGAGATGCTGGCGCATGGCGCGTTCGTGTCGGCGGGGAAGATTCCCGGCGCGGGCGGATTGCCGGTTGGAGTTTCGGGGCGCGCGGTCGCGCTGCTTTCGGGAGGAATCGATTCGCCGGTCGCCGCGTACCGCATGATGCGCCGCGGGCTGAAGCTCGATTTCGTGCACTTTCACGCGCATCCCCTCGTCTCGCCCGCGAGCCGCGACAAAGCCTGCGAGCTGGTGACGCATCTGACGCGCTACCAATCGAGCTCGACGCTGGCGCTGGTTGCGTTCGGGAATTTCCAGCGGGAGATCGTCGCGAACTCGTTGCGCCCGCTGCGCGTAATTCTCTACCGCCGCCTGATGGTAAAGATCGCGTGTGCGCTTGCCGCGAAAACTCGCGCGACCGCGATCGTCACCGGCGAAAGCCTGGGGCAGGTGGCATCGCAGACGCTCGACAACATGGCGGTGATCGAAAACGCCGCGAGCCTGCCGATCCTGCGGCCGCTGGTGGGCAGCGACAAAAACGAGATTATCGATCAGGCGCGCGTGCTCGGCACCTTCGAGACCTCGATTCTTCCCGATGAGGATTGCTGCACGCTGTTTGTGCCGGCTCATCCGGAAACCCACGCGCGGCTGGAGGCGGTCGAGGCGGCGGAAGCGGGGCTGGATTTTGCGCGGATGGTGTCCGAGGCGGCCGGCGCGGCCGAGATTCGGCGTTTCGCGTATCCCGCCCGTCCCGAGCGCGCGATCATAGGCCCACCGACAGAATTGCCGCGTTGAGCACCAGCGTGACTATCGCGATCGGCAACCCGGCCCGCAGATATTCACCGAAACTGATTTCGACGCCGCGCGCGCGCGCCTGCTCGACCACGATAAGGTTCGCCATCGATCCGAGGATGGTCAGATTTCCCGCCATCGTGCTCGCACCGGCGATCACCAGCGCGATCTGCCGCGTGCCGCCGAGCAGAGGATAGAGCGGACGAAACAACAGCACCGCGGGCACGTTGCTGACGAGGTTCGAGAGCAGGGCGACCACCGCGGAAAGCGTAAACGAGTTCGTAAGCGCCTGGGTGCCGGCCCATCCGATGAGATCGTCCTGCAAGCCGGTGGTCTGAAACCCGGCCACCACGATGAACAGCCCGGTGAACATCGCAAGCATCGTCCAATCGATCAGTTCATAAACGCGCGCTGGTTTGATCTGCCGAGTGAACAGCAGCACGACCCCCGCGCCCATCGCGACCAGATGGGTTGGATAGCCGGCAACGAACAGGCCGAGCGCGATGATCGCGACGGCGAGGGATTTGATCATTAGGGAGCGGTTCGCCAGCGGCGGCGCGAGCTTTTCGGCGTCGGGCTTGCGATGCAGTCTGCCGAGCGAGCGGCGATAGACGATCGCGAGGATCGCGAAATCGATCACCAGTCCCAGGATCGCCGAGGGCGCCAGATGAACGGCGAACTGTGTATAGCCAAGATGCGCGAAGCCGGCGACGATCATGTTCTGCGGATTGCCGGTAATCGTGGCGGCGCTGCCGATGTTGCTCGCAGTCGCGAGCGCGAGCAGGAACGGCAGCGGTTCGGCGCCGATTATCTCGGTCGCGTCGATCAGCAGAGGAGTCAGCGCAAGGCAGACGACATCGTTGATGAAAAACGCGGCGAGCACGCCCGCCGCCGCCACCGTCATCGCGAGCAATCCGTATCCGGTCTCGGCGCGATCGAGCAGCGCGCGCGTGAAAAGCTGGAACGCGCCTGACAGGCGCAGGTTGGCGACGACGATCATCATCCCGAGCAACAGCACGATGGTGTGGAAATCGACCGCGTTGACGGCCGCGCTCTCGGACAGCACTCCTGCCGCAACCATCGCGAGTGCGCCGGCCAGCGCGGCGCCGGTGCGGTCGATGCGCAGGAACGGGAGCTTGCCGACCGCGATCACGAAGTAGGTCAGCGCGAAGATGGCGAGGGCGGCTGCGCTGTGAGGATTCATCCGCGGTGAATAATTCGGCATGATCGGCGGTTAGGGCGCCGATCGCCGATTCATAATCTGGACTGCGTGCGGGGTAATCAAGCCGCGATTCGTGGTTCACATCAGCCGGTGCCGAGCGATATAGTCCGCACCATTATGAGCGACGCGATGCTCTTGCTTGAGCTCAACCACGCCAAGTGCAAATGCTATCTCATCGCATCGCACGCGGCGCGCAAGGCCGCGCTGGTAGATCCGAGCCGCGATGGGATCGCGCGCTATCTTGGCGTGCTCGCCTACTATCGACTCGGCCTGGAATTCATCATCGACACGCACACGCACGCCGATCACCGCAGCGGCGCGGCAGATCTTTCGGATCTGACCGGAGCGCCGATCGCAATGCATCGCCGGGCGCCGTCGCCGCATGTTGCGATTCACGTCGACGACGGGCAGAACCTTGCGGTCGGCGACATAACCCTGCGCGTGCTTAGCACGCCCGGCCATACGCCCGATTCGATAAGCCTCCGCGCGCAGGGCCATGTGCTGACCGGCGATTGCCTGTTAATCCACGGCACGGGACGCGCGGATTTCGCCGGCGGCGACGCGGGCGATCAATACGATTCGATCACCAGCCGGTTGTTCACGCTGCCCAGCACGACGATCGTGCTGCCCGCCCATGACTATCGTGGGCACAAGCAATCGACGATTGGCGAAGAAAAGCAGTCGAACCCCCGGCTGGCCGGAAAGACGCGTGCCGAGTACGTCAAGCTAATGAACCACCTCGGACTGCCGCTGCCCGACGGGATCCAGGAGGCGTTGCAGCCGAATCAATCAGAGGTCGAGGCGGGGCAGATAAAATTTCCGGACCTCGCGCAACTGAACACCGTGCGCCAGCTCGCGCCGCAGGAGCTTCGCGATCGTCTGGCGGGCGCGAATCCGCCGGTGCTGATCGATGTGCGCGGAGCCGGTGAATTCGGCGGCGAGCTGGGGCACATCGCCGGAGCGATTCTGATGCCGCTTGGGGAATTGGCCGATCGCGCCACCGAGATCGAGCAATATCGCCAGCGCGATATCGTCGCGATTTGCAGGGTCGGTGTTCGCAGCGCCACTGCCGCGGCGATTCTGGCCGGCCTCGGCTTCGACCGGACGTGGAACCTTAAGGGTGGGATGCTCGAATGGGCCGACGCGGGGATGCCGGTCGAGCGCTGAAAATTCGGTGCGTGCCGATGGAGAGAGGATCATGACGACCAGGCTTAAGATCGCGGAACTGGATCACGTCGTGTTGCGATGCCGCGCGCTGGAGCGCACTCTGGATTTCTACACCCGCGTCCTCGGACTCAGCGAGGAGCGGCGGATCGCACAAATCGGTTTGGTCCAGCTACGCGCTGGACGCAGCATGATCGATCTGGTCCCGGCGACGCAGCCACGATCCGAAGACGGTGCGAACGTCGATCATATCTGCCTCGGGGTCGAGGCTCAGGACCTTGCCGCGGTGGCGGCGGAGCTTCGGCTAAGCGGCGTCGAAGTGATTGGCGAGCCCGCGCAACGCTACGGATCGCGCGGGATGGGGCTGTCGATTTACGTGCGCGATCCAGAGGGAAACGTCGTCGAGCTCAAGCAGATGCCGGCACAGACGTAGTCCGGCCCGTCAGTCCCGCCTTTGTTTTTGACCGCCGAGACATTAGAATCCTAGCGTTTGCCGACCGTGGAGGTGGGTTTCTTGAAGAATACTAATCCTGTTGCTCGAACCAGAAGCTTCGCGATCGCGGCCTTGTGCGCGGCGATGATCGCTGGATGCATGGGGCATACGCCCCAACGCGCGGCCGAGAATTATCTCGACGCGCTCAAGCTGTTCAACTACCCCGCCTGCTACCAGGCGCTGTCGCACCAGGATCAGGTCGATCGCACGATGGACCAGTTCCTGGGCCAGATTCCGCTCGCGCCGGACGTCAGCAAGGACTGGTTCAAAACGATCCTGCACGCGGTCACATTCGAAGTTGGCGACACCAAGGTGGACGGCGACAAGGCTGATGTTGTGATCCACGTGACGCGGCCCGATCTGCCGTTATGGGAACGCACTATCGACGCGACGCAAGGACCCAACGATACGCCCGACTCGATCGCGCAGAGGCAGATCAACGACAAGAGCTACCCGAAGCTGACCTACGACGACAATATCGCGCTGGTGCAGCAGGGCGGCGAATGGAAAATGTTTGTCGATTTTCCGTCGCAGGATAACATCCAGAAAATCCACAAGGACGCGATCTCCGCATATCATCAGCACGACTACGACAAGGCGATTGGCCTCTATCAGCAGGCTATCGCGGAGCTCGACAAGGAACAGGCCACCGGCCACGCCGGCATGAAATTCATCTACAATCGCGAGCTTGCCGACGTTCAGAACGCAAAGAACCAGATTCCCGAGGCGCAGGCGTATATCCCGAAGATCGTGTTGTCCGAGGTGGACATGAAGATGTCGGCGTCGCGGGTGCCCGCGATTTTCGGCAAAATGACCAACAGCGGTGACAAGGCGATCGACGAAGTTCAGTTCACCGTCACGTACTGGGAAGGAAAGGGCAAGAAGAGGCAGCAGGTCTTCACTGAGGTTCACATTCCGGTCGCGACACCGCTCGAGTTCACTGACTTCGCGCGTCCGGTCCTGCCGTTTGTTCCGGGCGAGACCCGCAGCTTCGGTTTCAAGCTCACAGCGCCGCCGGACATCCAGCAGAAAGCGACTCCGGACTTGAACGTGACCTCGATTGTCTTCACGCAGTCGAGCGCTCCGTTGCCGAAGCCTGCTACTCCGGTTCCGTCCGCAACGCCAACGCCCGCCGCCGCGGCGTCTCCCGCCGCGGGCGCGGCGCCGTCGCAGGCGCCGTTGCCGCCGCCGCCTCCGCCCTCGAAAAAATAGGCGGCTTCAACTGACGGATCCCGAACCGCGCCGCCTGCCGGAATTTCCGGCGGCTGGCGCGGTTCGGCTATTATGGGGACCGCGCGCAAAACCCGCGGGGCGCGCTCAATTTGACCACCACGATCACCGTCGCGATTCCGACGCATAACCGCGCCGCCACGCTCGCCGCGGCGCTCGACCGTATCGGTGAGCTCGCAATTCCCGCGGACGCGGCGCTCGAATGTATCGTTGTCGATAACGGCTCGACCGACGCGACGCCCGCCACGGTAGAGGCGTGCGCCAAATCCGCACCGTTTCCGATCCGACGCGTGTTCGAGGAGCGGCTCGGTTCGAGCTTCGCGCGTAATCGCGCCATCGCGCAGTCGCATGCCGAGTTTATTTTCTTTATCGACGACGACGCGCTTGCCGAAAAATCGTGGGCGGTCGAGATGCTCTCCGCGCTGCAATCGCGCGGGCTCGACGCCGCGTGCGGAATGGTGCTGCCGCGATGGAGCGGGTTGCCGCCGCCGTGGCTTGGGCGCAGCCTGTGGGTCAAGCTGGCGGTGCACGACCACGAAAGAATCGAAGCGGAGCCGGCAGAGCGCGCGGAGAACCTGGCGAATTATTTCAGCGCCAACGCCGGGTTTCGACGCGGCGCGCTTACACGGTTCGGATATTTTCGCGAGGATCTTGGCAACGTCGGGGGTAATCCGATGTCGGGCGAGGATACCGAGTTGTTCGCGCGCATAATTGCCGGCGGCGGAAGAATGGGCTTCGCCCCGCGCGCGATCGTAAATCACCTGATCCCCGCCGAACGGATGACGCGCAGCTATCTGCGCCGCAAGAGCTTCGCGTACGGCGTTGGTAGCGCGTTCGCCGGCGGCCGGCATCACAATCAGCCCGGCAAGCTCTTGCGCAACGCGGCGCGGATGGCGGCGGCAACGATCCGCGGCGACTCCGAACGCGCGATCTATCATGAGCTGGAATGCGCGAACTTTCTCGGCTACTGGCGCGGCCGGATGCTCGCGCGGACCAGATAGTATCGCGCGCGCGGCCGGCGCTACTTTACATACGCGAGCATCCCGCGCTTAAGAATTTCCGCAAGGTACGGAATCGTATCCATCGACGCAAGCTCCGCGGACTTCACCCACCCGGACTCGACGTGCTCGTCGGGCCGCAGCCGCACGGTCTGATAGACGCTCAAGCGGCATGCGTAAATCGCCTGCACGTATGGCTCGCCGACCATCGTGTTGACGCCGAGCATCCCTTCGATCGCAACGCCGAGGGCGGTTTCCTCTTTGACCTCGCGCAGCAGGCATTGCTCGACGCTTTCGCCGATCGTCAAATGGCCGCCCGGAAGATCCCACGAGCCCGGCGCGTAGCGCATCGTCGGCGCGCGCCGCAGCACAAGAATCCGGCCGCGATTCGCAATTACGCCATGCACGCCAACAAAAAACTGCGCTTCCGCCATCGAGCTAAAATAGCCTGCGCGCGAAACGCTCCGCCACCGCCGCGATTGTCGCGCGGCACGCGCGCGCAGTAGGATTCGCCAGCGATTTTTAACGGAAGGGACACCGTATGGAAAAGGCTGAGTTCTTTCGCGACGCGCGCGGCGATATTTCCGGACCGCTTGCGGGTGTGTCCGTGTTGGAGGCGACCACAAGCTGGGCCGGTCCGATGTGCGCGTGTGTGCTGGCCGACCTTGGCGCGGACGTGATCAAGGTCGAGGATCCTGCGGGCGAAGTCGCGCGCCGCCTGCCACCGTTTCTGCCCGGCACCAATCCGCCGGTCAGCTTCGCGCAGGCAACAGTGAATCGGAACAAGCGCAGCCTCACGCTCGATTTGCGCAAGCCCCAGGGACGCGAGGTCTTTCTGGCGCTAGCCCAGCGCAGCGATATTGTCGTGCAGAACTTCCGGCCCGGCACGCTCGATAAATGGGGCGTCGGCTTCGCCGATTGCCGGCGGGTGAAGGCCAACATCATCTATGTGTCGATCAGCGGATTCGGACAGTTCGGACCGATTCACGATCGGGTCGGTTATGATCCGCTCGCGCAGGCGTTGTCGGGCTTTATGTCGCTTAACGGCGGCGTCGACGGCGCCCCGACCAAGGCGCCTACTTTCCTGTGCGACGATCTTGCGGGCTTGCACGGCGCCATCGCCGCGCTCGCCGCATTGCGGCATCGCTCGATCACCGGCGAGGGGCAGCATTGCGATGTCGCGTTGCTCGACGCGATGCTGTTTCAATCGAACGGATATCCGACGTTGGGCGCGCTCGGCCTGGCGCCGCCGCGGATGGGCAACGAGTTCGGATTCTCGGTGCCGTGCAACACGTTTCATTGCCGCGACGGAATTGTGATGCTAGGGACGCTGCTCGATTCGCATTGGAAGGTGCTCGCGCGGATTGCGGGGCGGCCGGAGCTGAGCGACGATCCGGAATATGCCCACATAGCGAAGCGGATCACGCATCGCGGCGAATGCAATGCGATGGTTGCGCGATGGTGCAGCGAGCGCACGGTTGAAGAGGTGGTCGAGATTTGCGCTCACGAGGCTATAGCGTGCGAGCCGGTCCAGACCTACGCCGACGCCGCGCGCAACCCGCACGTGCTCGCGCGCGACATGATGCAGCCGATATCGCATGAGGGCGGAGGGACAGTACCGATCGTCGGACCGGCGGCGAAGTTCTCGCGCACACCGACTCGTATTCGTGCGGCGGCCCCAGCGCTCGGCGCGCATAACGACGAAATTCTTGACGCGCTCGGCATCGACGCAGCGGCTCGCGCAAAGCTCAAGGCCGAAGGCGTCGTATGACTTTTGGGGCCGGAATAGGGTCAGGAGACTTTCATCGGCGCCGAATCTAATGACGGGCAGGGACGCCCGCCCCACTGAATCCGATACCTAATCCAATACTCAATCCGGTATTTCAGTGGCGCGGGCGTCCCTGCCCGCGATTGCCTTGCGATAGCGTCGCGCGTCTTGGTAGGACCGGGAAAACACTTCAGCGGCCCCAGCCGCCGCCGCCTGGGGTTTCGATTCTTACGCGATCGCCGGCGCTGAGAGAGACGTTCGCTTTGGCGGGAAGTTTTTTTTGGCGGCCTGCGCGTATTCGAAAGTTTGCGCCCTTCGCGCCCTTGCCGCCGCCCGCTAGTCCATAGGGCGCGATACTTCTGCGCTCCGTCAGCAGACTCACGCTCGAATCGACCAGGCATTCGAGCTCGCGCGCCAGACCGTCGCCACCGCGCGAGCGCCCGCGACCGCCCGATCCGCGCCGAATCCGATACTCGGTTATACGCATCGGGTAGTACGCCTCCAGCGCTTCGATCGGCGTGTTCAGCGTGTTGGTCATGTGAGTATGGATCCCCGACGCACCGGGAATTCCGGGCGCGGCGCCGGCGCCGCCCGCGATCGTTTCGTAGTAGGAAAAATGGCGCGCGCGAAAATGATCGAAGCCGCCGACCGTGAGATTCGACATCGAGCCCGAACTCGCCGCCGGAATCCGATCCGGCGCCGCCTTCGCAAGCGCGCGAAACAGGACATCGACGATTCGTTGCGAAGTCTCGACGTTGCCGCCCGCGACCGCGGCGGGCGCGAGAGCATTGACGATCGAGCCGGGCGGCGCAACCAGTTCGATCGGACGCATCAGCCCTTCGTTGGCGGGAACAGCTTCCGCGGCTATGCATTTCATCACATAGAAAACCGCCGAAAGCGTGATGGCGTAATTCGCATTCACGGAGCCGCGCACCTGCGGCGCGGAGCCGGTGAAATCGACAATCGCGCGGCCGCCGCCGATTCGGATCGCGACTTGAATCGGAATTCGCGTGGTGCCGACGCCGTCGTCGTCCAGAAAATCGCGCGCGCGATACGTCCCGCGCGGCAACTTACGCAGCGCCGCCGCCATCAGCCGCGCGGAATAATCCTTGAGCGCGTCCATCGCGGATTCCACACTCGCGCTGCCCGCTGCCGCAACCAAAGCGCGCAGCCGATCCGCGCCAACGCTCAGCGCGGCAAGCTGCGCCCGCAGGTCGCCTTCGCGTTCCTGGCTGACGCGCGTGTTTGCAAGAAACAGCGCCAACACGTCGCGCGAGATGACGCCCGACTCGGCGATCTTCACCGGCGGAAGCCGGAAACCTTCCTGGTAAATCTCGGTCGAGAGCGCCATCGATCCCGGCGCCATCCCGCCGATGTCCGCGTGATGCGCCCGATTCGCGGCGTATGCGAATGGGCGCCGCTCGTGCCGCAAAAAAATCGGCGTGACAACGGTCAGGTCCGGCAGATGCGTCCCGCCGGCGAAGGGATCGTTCAGCGCGGCGACGTCGCCGGGGCGCAAGTCCAGCCGCTTTACCGCGGCGCGGACCGAAAGCGGAGTCGAGCCGAGATGAACGGGAATATGCGCGGCCTGCGCGACCATCTCTGCTTCCGAATCAAAAATCGCGCAGGAGTAATCGCGCCGTTCCTTGATGTTGGGCGAAAAGGCGGTCTGGCCGAGCACCACGCCCATCTCTTCGGCGATCGCCGAGAGGCGGCTGTTCATCACCGCGAGCGCGACCGCGTCGAGCTTCGTTTGTCCGCGTCGCTTCATTTCGCGGCCTCGAGATGGAGATTGCCGTAATCGTCGGTACGCATCGTGAACTCCGGCGCGATGTAGGCCGTCGCGCTCAGCTCGACGATAATCGCCGGGCCGCGAATTTGCGTGCCCGCGCCCAAATCATCGCGCGAATAAATCGGCACGTTTCGTGCGCGCTCGCCGACCAGCACCTGCCCATGCGAGATCGGCAAGGGCTTTGCGCGCTGACGCGCAATTCGCTCGATCCGCGCTTCAACTCCGCCCGCATGGGCGCGCAACCGGATATTGACTACCTCGACCGATGCGCTCGCGGCCGAGTGGCCGAAGGCGCGGCGATGCGCCGCGTGAAATCCGTCGATAAAACCGCGCGTGAGCGGGACCTCCAGCTCGTACGATTGCCCGAGGTAGCGCATGTCGAGATGAATCTCGGTCGTGACCGCGGCCGCTGCCACACCCTCGGCGCGAAGTTCGGCGTGCGCCCGCCGCCGCATCGCCGACGCCCGCGCAAGCATCGCCTCATAGGAAGGATCGGTCGCGCGCACGGTCAGTGAATACTCGCGGCCGAGCGGCGCGCCGACGGCGCCCCACGCGCACAGTAGGCCGGGATTTCGCGGCATCACGACATGCCGGATGCCCAGGTCAAGCGCGAGCTCGGCGGCGTGCATCGGACCGGCGCCGCCGAACGCGAGTAGCGCGAAATCGCGCGGGTCGTAGCCGCGCTCGACGGTGATCACGCGAATCGCTCGCTCCATGTTAGCGTTGACCACGCGAACTATGCCGCGCGCCGCTGCGAGCCGCGGCGTTTTCATCGCGCGCGCCAATTGTCCGAGCGCGCGCGCCGATCGTTCGGGATACAGGCGCATCGCGCCGCCCAAGAAATTGGCCGCGACCAGCCGTCCCGCAACCAGGTCGGCGTCGGTGACGGTCGTCGCGAGGCCGCGTCCGTAGCAGGCCGGTCCCGGATCCGCACCCGCGCTCTGCGGGCCGACGCGGAGCGATCCGCCCGCGTCGAGACGCGCGATCGATCCGCCGCCCGTGCCAACCGTGTGGATGTCGACGACCGGCGTGCGGACTGCGTAGCCGTCGGGGTAGCTGAGCGTGCGGATTTTCGCGCGACGGTCGAACAGCGACACGTCGGTCGAGGTTCCACCCATGTCGAACGTGATGAAGCGATCGGTGCCGATCTCGCGCGCCATCGCGGCGGCGCCAATCACGCCCGCCGCGGGGCCGGATAAAATCGTGCGCACCGGCTCGGCACGCGCCAGTGCCGAGCCGATCGCGCTGCCGTTGGATTGCATGATTTTGAGCCGTGCGCCTGCCAGCCGCCGCTCGAGGTTCGCCA
Organism: Binataceae bacterium (SeqCode); assembly: GCA_050736695.1. Classification (GTDB taxonomy): domain Bacteria; phylum Desulfobacterota; class Binatia; order Binatales; family Binataceae; genus JBARDN01. The sequence continues at coordinate 20,056 of JBOHWH010000184.1, forward strand.
GATGCGTGCTCATCCGCGGCGCGACGTACGCATTCACGACGGTGGTCGAGAAGCGTTCATACTCGCGGTATTCGGCGAGGATTCGATGCGACACGGAAACGGGGCGGCCGAGCGGTGCGAGTGCGCGCGCGAGGGCATTTTCGCTTTTCGGATTGGCGTAGGAATGCAGCAGGCAAATCGCAAACGCCTGCGCGCCGCTGCGCCCGGCGGCTCGGCGCGCCCGTGCGATTTCCGTGCGGGTAAGAGGCAGCAGAATCTTCGCGTCGAAAAGCGTCCGTTCGGCGACTCCGATTCGCCGCGCGCGCGGCACCAGCGGTTCGGGCCGCGACGGCGCAAGCGCGTACAGGTCGTCGCGATTCTGGCGTCCGATCTCGATCAGATCCTCGAAGCCCGCGTTGGTTATAATCGCGACCCGCGCTCCTTTCTTTTCCAGCAGCGCGTTGGTCGCTACCGTCGAGCTGTAGGTGACGAGCGCGGGCCGCGCGTCCGCGAGCATCGCCTTTAGCCCGCTAATCACCGCCGCGGCGGGATCGCCGGGCGTCGAGAGAACTTTGTGCACGCGCAAGCGGCCGCCGACGATCGCGACCAGGTCGGTGAACGTGCCTCCGGTGTCGATACCGACGGTTACCGGGCGCTCGCGGCGGGCGGCGCGGCGATGTGGCGTGGCGCGAGTCACGCCGGTCTCAGCAGAATTTTGAAGGTCGAGGAATTCTGCGCCGCGGCAAATGCGGAACGCCAATCGTCGAGCGCAAATTCTCCGTCGATAAGCGGACGCAGATCGATCCTGCCGGATTCCATCGCGGCGATCGCAGGTGCGAAACGGCCGCATCGCGAACCCATCACATTGATCTCGTTGATCACGATTGGTGCGAGGTTCAAATCGGCTCCGGCAGCCGCCGTGCTCTTCAAGATGATCGTTCCGCGCGGATGGACCAACTCGAGCGCGCGAGTAAACCCGGCGGACTTGCCGGTGCAATCGATAACGAGGTCAAATTTGTCTGCGAAGCCGGATTCCTCGCGCGTGTTCAATCCCAGCGCGGCAAGACGTTCGAGCTTTTCGCGATGCCGCCCGAGCACGACGGGCAAATATCCCTCGGCACGAAGCGCCAGCGCGATGATCGCGCCAAGGCGTCCGTCGCCAAGTACTGCGATACTGTGGTCGTGCGCCAGATGCGTCTGCTCGAATATTTCGTATGCGGCTGCCAGCGGCTCAATAAAGACTGCGAGCTGATCGGGGATCGAGTCGGGGAGCGCGACGAGATTTTCGCCGGGTAGGATCAGCATCTCGGCGAATGCGCCGTCACGGCCGAGAATCCCCAGGACAGTGCGGTGCGGGCAATGCCGCCCCATCGCACCGCGACAGAATCGGCAACGCGCGCGGCCGCATCCCACGTTTATTTCTCCGACGACCCGGCGGCCGGCGATCGTGCGATTGGCGGACTCGGCGACTTCGCCCACGAACTCGTGGCCGGGGATTCCGCGAAACGCCATGTAACCGCGCGTGAGCTCGAGGTCAGTGCCGCAAATTCCGGCAAGCCGCACGCGTACGATGCTTTCGCCGTTGGCGCGTACGGGATCAGGATGTTCAGCGCGAAACTTCAGATGACCGTCGAATTCGAGCGCTCGCATCGAAAGGAAACTCCATCGGCGCGAATCGCATGCCGCGCGCCCCGCCATTGAAACAAAAAAGCCGCAGGGCAGGCTACCCTACGGCTGAGGCTCGTCGAAGCTAAATTCAGTCGGCTGATTTCGCTTCCGGGGCCTTTTCTCCCGAAGACTTGGATTCTGATTTTGGCTTCGATTCGGATTTTGACTCGGTCGTTTTCGACTCGGCCGCTTTCGAGTCACTCTTGGCCGACCCGTTAGCGCCGCTGGCGGCCGAAGTGCTGCCACCCTCAGTCGAGGCGGGCGAGGGCGGAGTCTTCTTGCCGTAATCGCTGGCGTACCATCCGGTGCCTTTAAGTACGAACGAGTTCAGCGACATCTGACGCTCGACCTTGCTCTTGCAGTTGGGGCATTTCTTAAGGGCGGGTTCGGTGATTCGCTGCATCACTTCAATCACGCCGCATTTCGGGCATTTATATTCGTAGATTGGCATTGGAAGATTCGGACTGCTGACGACTTATCATCAACTCCTGATGATTAACTAAGCACCAAATGAGTGCCTGTCAACGCAAAGAACTCTAATTTTCGATAATCCTTCGCCGAATTAACGGTGGCAGTCTTTATTCCGGACTGCTAACCGCACGGAATTTTTGTCGGCCGGCGCGAATCCATCTCGGCGTCGCGATATGCGAATCGGGATCGCGCGCGGGAGCGGTCATATCGTGCCGTACATCAGGAGCATCGCGACTTTCGGAATGAGGTACTGCTGGAAGAATTCGATCACGATAATTACGACGATCGGCGAAAAATCGATTCCGCCGAAGAAGACCGGCATATGTTCGCGGATCCAGTTGAAGACCGGCTCGGTGACCGAATACAGAAACCTGACGATCGGGTTGTATGGATTCGGCTCGATCCAGGTGAGAAGCGCGGCGATGATCACAATCCAGAAATAGATCGTGAGAATACTTTGCAGAATCTGGGCAATAAAGACTACGAGACTGGGCGAACTCACAGGTGTTTTTTCCAGCGCTGATGGATTTGCTTGACGGTCAACCTCCGCGACCGAGTTCGCGCGAGCGATCGGCCGCGGCATGAATCGCGCACGCAACGATATCAGAAAATCCCGCCTCGGCGAACCGGCGCAGCGCGGCAACCGTAGTGCCGCCCGGCGACGCTACGAGCTTGATCAGTGCGCCCGCGTCGAGCTTCGAGGAACGCATCATCACCTCGGCGCCGCGAATCGTCTTGAGCGCCATCGCGGCCGCCAGCGCGCGCGGAATTCCCTCGCTCACCGCCGCATCGATCATTGCCTTGGCTAACAGGTAAACGTACGCGGGGCCGCTGCCGGAGAGCGCGGTGACCGCGTCGAGCAGTTTCTCATCAGTGAGCGCGACCGTGTCGCCGACCGCCTTGAAAATCTTGAGCGCCACGGCCTCGTCTGATTTGCTCGCGCCGCGGCTGCGAACTATCGCCGCCATCCCTTCCCCAACCATCGCGGGCGCATTGGGCATCACGCGAATCACGCGCGCGCGCGGGCCGAGGTATCCGCACATCCGCGCGATCGGGACGCCGGCGGCGATCGAGATGAACAGGTGATGCTTCGGGTTCGGGCCGAGCGTCGCCGCGATCGCTTCGAGCACGCCGTTCATCGTCTGCGGTTTGACCGCGAACAGAATCGCGCGCGAATTTTTGATCACTTCAAGATTGTCGGCGGTGACGCCGATCTTGAGCTTGCGCTTCAAGTAAACGCGCCGCGCCGCCACGACGTCTGAGGCGATCAGATCCGCGGGCTTGAAAATCTTGTGCGCGATCAGGCCGTGAGCGAGCGCCTCGGCCATATTGCCGCCGCCGATAAATCCGAGCTTCTTCATCGCGTCCGTTCACCGAAGATCGCGCGGCCGACCCGCACGATAGTGGCGCCCTCCTCGATTGCGATCTCGAAGTCGTCAGTCATTCCCATCGAAAGCTCGCTTAGCGCAAGCCCGCTATGCGCCGCAAGGCGATCGCGCAATTCGCGCAACTGGACGAAATAGCGGCGCGAGGTTTCCGGCACGCCGGGCGGCGGAATCGTCATTAATCCCCCAAGGCTCACTTGATCGCGCGCCGACGCGATCAGCGCCTCGAGCTCGTCCGGTGGGGCGCCATTCTTGCTCGCCTCGCCGCCCAGATTCACCTCGACCAGTGCGCGGACCAGCGGCGCGGAGCGCGCTTTGCCAAGCGCGGTTGCGAGGCGGGCGGAATCGACGCTTTGGATGACGTCGAAAATCGAAACCGCCAGCTTTGCCTTGTTGGTCTGCAGATGCCCGATCAGGTGCCATCGCGCACCCGCGAGCGTACCGAGCGCTTTGCGTTTCGAGCCCGCCTCCTGCGCGTAATTCTCGCCGAAGTCGCGCGCGCCCGCGGCGTACGCGGCGCGAATTGCCTCGGGAGGCTGAGTCTTGCTTGCCAGCACGAGCGTGATCGCATCTGCCGCGCGATCCGAGCGCCGTGCGGCGGCCGCAATTCGCTCGCGCACGGAGGCCAGTCGATTCGCGATCTCGGCTGGCGTCAGCATCGCTCGAACCCGGCGCGGCGCAGAGCCGCCAGAACATTTTCGACCGGCAAGCCCATCGCGTTGTCGCGCGGGCCGGCTATCTCCGAGATGAAGCCGCCGCCGGCGCCCTGGATTCCATACGCTCCGGCCTTATCGAACGGTTCGCCGCCCGCGATGTACTCCGCGATCTCCGCGATGCCGAGGCTCCGGAATGTCACGCGGCTCTCGACTGCCTCAGCCGTTAGAATCTGCGCGCCGCACGCGATTGCGAACGCGGTGACGACGGTATGCGTCCGCCCCGACAGCATCGTAAGCATCCTGCGCGCGTCGCTTTCGTCCGCTGGCTTCTCGAGCACCTCGCCGATGCATTCGACGACAGTATCGGCGCCGATCACGAACGCGGCGGGAAAGCGGGTCGCGACTGCAAGTGCTTTATCGCGCGCCATGCGGGGCGCGTAGTTGCGCGCGGGTTCGCCCTCGCGCCGCAGTTCGGGTATCGCGCTTTCGATCACCTCGAAGTGCAGGCCCGCGGCCGCCAGAAGCTGTCGGCGCCGCGGCGATCCCGAGGCAAGTATCAGTTCTTTCGATTTGGCGTATACAGGCATGTTGCGAATGGTTTCTATGCGAGCCAGCCAAGAATACCGGTTGAAACGCTCCCCGAGCCAGTGGTGCGACTGAGCGCGAAAATCCGGAGGTCGATTGAAGCGGCGCGCCGCGTGCGCTAACCACGATCAGATGGAAAATATCTGCCGCTGCCGCGTGCGATGGATCATTCTCGGCGTGATCGTATTTTACGGATGCGCCGGCGCGGTCGCGCGTTCGCTTCCGGCACGCGCGGAGGCTGCGCCGGCCGCTCCAGGAGCAGCTGAGCAAGCGACTCCTCCGGCGCTCTCTCCCGACACCGCGTCCGCCGGCGCGCAGCAGGAGTTTGTCGAGGGTTACAGCGCGTATAAGTCGCACGACACGGCCAGCGCGATCGCGAAGCTCACCGCCTCGGCAAATAATTTCCCGGCGCTCGCCGATTACGCGCTCTTCTATCTGGGGTCGGCGCAGCGCGATCAGGGCGACCTTGCCGGCGCGGCAGCGACCTTCGAGCGGCTTCGAAATGCCTATCCTGAAAGCGTGATGACGCCGCCGGGCGATCTCGAGATCGCGCGCGCGCTGCTGAAGCTCGGGCGCGCTTCCGAATCCGCAACCGTAGCGGCGCATCTGGCGACGCGATCTCCCGCCGCTGCGATCGGGCAAAACGCGCGCCTGGTAGAGGCTCAAGCGATGGCCGCGATGGGGCGTCAGAGCGACGCGTACGCGCAGGCGATGGACCTGCGCAACCTCTATCCGCGCAGCGCCGCCGACGCCGATGCGCGCGCGCTCGCTTATTCGATGCTGGCGGCGAATCCGGTGCTCGCGCCGGCCGCGTCGCTCGATTATCGCAAGGCCGAGGCTGAGCTGCTTTTGCGCGAGGGGCAGCCTTCGCTCGCGATGGCGCAAATCGAGCGCGCTCTCGACGAAAGTCCGCCGACGACGATCCGCGCGGAGCTGCTGTGGCTCGAGGCGCAGGCCTCGCGCAGCGATCTCGCGCGCCAGAAACGCACGCTTATCGGGTATCTTGCGATTGCACCGGCAGGACCATCGGCTGCCTCGGTCCTTCAGACTCTCGCACTGCTCTATTGGCACGAAGACGATGCGGTCCGCGCCCGCGCGACGTTCCAGCGAATCGTTGCGGACTTCCCGGCGAGTATCCATGCGCCGGGTGCGATGCTCCGAATCGGACGCATCTACGAAGAGCTCAAAGACTACCCGTCCGCGCGCGCCGAGTACGCGCGGCTCTATGGGAAATATCCGTTGAGCGAGTCAGCCGAGGACGCGCGCTTCCGCGCGCCGTGGAGCTATTACATGACCGCGCACTACGCGCCGGCGGCGCGGATGTTTGCCGCGATGCGCCCGCACGCGCGTAGCGCCGCGGATCGCGACATGTTCGATTACTGGCATGCGCGCGCGCTCGAAAAGAGCGGCGACCCGGCGGGTGCTCGCGCGATCTATCTGCGCCTGGCGGCCAGTACCGGCAGCAATTACTATCCCGCGCTCGCGAGCCGGCGGGTTGCGGCGACGCCGCCCGAACTGCCGGCGGCCTTGGCCTCCGATCCGAGGTTTGTCGGCGTTCCGTCCAGCAACTCGGCGATCGTCCGGTTTCACCTGAGCCGCGTCGTTGCGCTGCGTTCGGCCGGGATCAAGGAGCTCGAAGCTGGCGAGCTCCGCGCGCTCGAAGGCGATACGGCGGGCGATCCGAATCTGCGCGCCTTCGTGCTTGCGGGATTGATCTCCGCGGGTGCGTGGCACGACGCGATCGCGGCCTCGGCCCGAATGGAGAAGCGGGGCGACCTCGGGCCGGCCGAGGCCGAGCGAATCCGTTATCCGCGCGCCTATTGGAATCTCTTCAGCTCCGCGGCGCAAAAGCACTCGCTCGATCCGTGGCTGTTGCTGGCGCTGGCGCGCCAGGAGAGCCTGTTCGATCCGCGCGCGAGATCGGTTTCGGATGCGCAGGGCCTGATGCAACTGCTGCCTGCGACCGCGCGGCGCGTGGCAACGCAGAGCGGGATACAATCAAGCGGGCTCGACCTTTACGATCCGGCGGTCAATGTTTTGCTTGGCACTTCGTATCTGCAAAATCTTTTCGCGATGTTCAGCGGCGACGAGTTCAAGGCGGTTGCCGCTTACAACGGCGGCGAACATGCGGTGCAGAACTGGACCAGCAGGTTTCCCGGTCCCGACGACGAATGGGTAGAGAATATCGGCTACCGCGAGACGCGCGACTACGTGAAAAAAGTCATCGGCGGACGCCGCGAGTATTTGCTGCTCTATCAGCGCCGGAGTCCAACCGCGCAGACCGGCGCGCCGAACCGATCGGCGGGCTAGTCGCGCTTGACAAATGCCGAAGCAAAAGGCTTCAAAGGCTTAAGCGTACCGGCCGCGCGCGGCGGCGGGTTCGCTACAGGTGGTCGGGCGGTGCAAAGGTAATCCGGTTGGCAGCGCAGGAATTCAAGGCGATCTTTTTCGACCTGGACGGTACCCTGGTCGATATCCACGGCCCGCTCTACATCGCCGCGCGCAACACGCTGCGCGATTTCGGACATCAGCCGGAACTGACCCGCGAACGCTATCACGCGGCGCTTCATACCGACGATCTGTGGCACGGCGTTCCCGAAAATAAACGCCCCGACTACATCAAACTTGCGTTTGCCTACTTCATGATTGAGATCGATCGAACCGAGCGGCTCGAACTTCTGCCGCGCGTGCCCGAGACGCTGGCCGAGCTGAAGCGCCGCGGCTACGCGACCGCGGTGATCACCAGCCGTCCCGGGGATCCGAAGCTGCTCACCCAGAAGCTCGCGATGGTCGGAATCGCGTCGCATCTGGATCAGGTTGTGACGCAGCCGGTTTCGTCGATGAAGCAGCTGCTCGACAAGACCGAGCTGCTGCGTCAGACCGCCGTGCATGCCGCACTTATTCCTGGCGACTGCATGTACGTGGGCGACGAGCCGCGCGATATCATGGCGTCGGCGCAGGCAGGCTTCGGCGCATCGGTCGCAGTCGCAACCGGAACCGCGTCGGGGGATTATCTGCGAGCGCATGCGAACTTCAAGCCCGACCATGTGATCGATTCGATGGGTGATCTGATTGCCTTGCTGGATCGCCTGGGAGAGGTGCGCGGCTGATGGCGTCGTCGCCGGAAAATAAAGAGCCGCCTCAGGCGCTCGGCGGCCTCTGCGTCGTCGAGTTGCCGTGCCTGGACACGATTCCGTTCCTTGCCGCGGCGATGGCGGCGAAATCGTTCGCCGACTTTGGCGCCGAGGTGATCAAAGTCGAGCCGCCGCGCTTGGGCGCGCGCGAACGCCAACTCGGTCCGTTCCGCGACAAAAAACCCGATCCCGAAACCGGCGGGCTGCATCTCTACCTCAATACCAACAAGCTCGGCGTGACGCTCGATTTAGAAAATTCGCGCGCGCGCGAGATGCTGATGCGGATGCTCGAGCGGGCGGATATCGTTTTCAATCCAAACGCACCGGCGCTCTGCGAGCGGCTCGGACTCGATTGGCGGACACTGACGCGGAAATTCCCGAAGCTGATCGCCGGGTCGGTTACATATTTTGGCACCGACTCGCCCTATCGCGATTACCGCGGCGGCGATCTCGTCGCGACTCACATGAGCGGTGTCGGCTTCGAGACGCCGTGGCATCAGGTGACCGATCCCGAGACCGAGCCTCCGCTGAAGCTCGCTGGGCGGCAGGCGGATTATCTGACCGGATATACCGCGGCGGCGGCTGCGATGGCCGCGGTGTTCGATCGAAAAAACTCCGGACGCGGGCAGCATATCGATACGAGCCAGTGGCTTGCGATGATCAGCATGCTGCGTCCGAATATCGGCGTCTATTCGCACGAGTCGCCCGAGGCTCCGATTTACGAGCGCACGCGCAAACGGATCAAGCGCGGCGCGCAGTGGGTTTATCCATCGACTGACGGATGGGTCAGCTTCAATGCCGGCACCGATCGCTTCTGGCGCGGATGGAGAAACGTGATGGGCAATCCGGAGTGGATGGACACCGAGATGTTCAGCACGCCGGTCGGGCGCGCGGCGCACGTTGACGCAATCGAGGCGGCGATAATCGATTGGCTGTCGAACGAAACCCGCACCAGCGCCTTCGAGAAAGCGCAGGCCGAGCACGTGCCATGCTTTCCGGTGCATACGCCGTCCGAAGTCGCCGAGAACGCGCAGTACGCGGCGCGTGGCTTCTTCGCCGATCACGAACCATCGGGCGGCAAAAAAGTTCGGATGCCGGGCGCACCGTGCCGCATGAGCGCCACGCCGTGGCGGATCAAACGCGGAGCGCCGCGGCTGGGCGAGCATAACCGAAAGATCTTCGTCGAGCGTCTGGGACTTTCTGTCACCGATTTAGAAAGCCTGACGTCGGACCGGGTGATCTGATGGCGCGGCTGCCGTTCGAGGGAATTCGGATTTTAGACTTCGGCTGGATCTATGCCGTGCCGCATGCGACTGCATGGCTCGGCGCGCTTGGCGCCGACGTGATTCGCGTCGAATCGGCGCTGGCGCCCGATCTAGTGCGGTTTCTGACCGGGACCGACGGAGTGCCGGGCTTCAACCGCAGCGGCATCTATCACGCGATCAATTTTTCGCGGCGCGGAATCGCGCTCCATCTGGCGCATCCGAAGGGACAGGAGATCGCGCGCCGCCTGGTCAAGCTGAGCGACGTCGTGACTGAAAACTTTACCGTCGGCAACATGCAAAAGTTTGGTCTCGGCTACGAAGACCTGCGCAAGATTCGCTCTGACATCATCATGTTGTCCGGAACTCCACTCGGTCAGGACGGCCCGTTCGGGCGCACTGTAGGCTTCGGTCCGACCACGCAGGCGTTTGCGGGACTGTGCCATCTTACAGGCTATCCGAACGGCTTTCCGTGCGGGATCGGAGGGACTTGGCCCGACTTCGCGGTCGGCACCGGGATGGTCTTTTTCCTGGCCGCCGCGCTGTATCATCGCGATCGCACCGGCCAGGGGCAGTACCTGGATCTGTCGATGGCCGAGATGGTGACGACGATGATCCCCGAAGCGATGCTCGAGCATTTTATGAACGGGCGCGATCCGGGACCGCAGGGAAACCGCGACGCGGCGATGGCGCCGCATGGAGTCTATCCGGTCGCGGGCGACGACCAGTGGGTCGCGATCGCGATTTCCACCGACGCCGAATTTGGCGCGCTGTGCGCGATCCTGGGCGTCGCATCGATGGCGGCCGACAAGAATTTCGCGCGACTTGGCGATCGGCTGCGCAACGTTGACGCCCTGGACGCCGAGGTTGCCGCGCGCACGCGGAATTTTACGCGCGAAGATTTAGTCGCGCGCCTGCGCGAGCGCGAGATCGCGGCCGGACCAGTGTACAATACCGTGGACCTGATGAAGGACCAGGCGTTCCTCGGCTCCGGGATGCTGGCCGCGCTTCGGCACGGCGAAGTCGGCGAACGCATCGTGCCCACGCTGCCGGTGCGTTTCAGCGCGATCGAGCCGCGCTACCGCGGTGCGCCGATGATCGGCGAACATACCGGCGAGGTTCTCTCGGAGCTGCTCGGGATGAGCGCGGACGAAATCGCCCAGTTAAGGGAAGACAAGGTTCTGCTTTAGCGCGTGCGGAATAACTGAATGACGGACGCATCGGCAATTCAGCAAGGCGGCGGCGCGCGTCCCGGCGCGCTGGGAGTGTGGATTCAGGCGATTCGCGCTCCATCGCTAAGCGCGGCGGCGATTCCGGTCCTGCTCGGAGTTGCGATCGCGGCGCGCGACGGCTTCTTCTCGCCCGGACGGATGATTCTCGCGCTGATCGGCGCGATGGCGATCCAGGCCGGCACCAATCTCATCAACGATTATTACGATTTCCGAAGCGGCGCCGATTCGAGCGAATCGCTTGGCCCGAGCATGGTCATCCAGCGCGGGCTGCTCGCGCCAGAGCAGATATGGCGCGGCGGAATCGCCGCGTTCGCGATCGGCGCCGCGATCGGCCTGGTGCTGGTCTATCTTTGCGGATGGCCGATTCTCGCGATCGGAATTCCCTCGGTTGCGGCCGGTTATTTCTACACCGCGCGCCCGGTATCGCTTGCGTACATTGCGCTTGGAGAGCTGACGGTTTTCCTTTTCATGGGCCCCGCGATCGTGGTCGGCGCGTACTACGTGATGGCGCTACGGTTCACTTGGGGCGCGCTGTTGGCGTCGATTCCGCTGGGCTTTCTGGTCGCGGGAATTCTGCACGCGAATAATATTCGGGATATCGAAAACGATCGCCTCCACGGCAAGCGCACCTTGGCGACGATGCTCGGCCGCGCGGGCGCCAACTACGAGCTGCTTGCGCTCGACGTGCTTGCGTATTCAACCACGCTCATCGCGATCGCCGCCGGAGCGATTCCGTGGATCGGGCTCATCGCACTCGCGACGGTTCCGCGCGCGATCGGCCAGATCAAAATCGTGATGCGCGAGACGGCGCCCGAAAAACTCAATCTCGCACTGATGCGTTCCGTCCAGCTCCACATGGAGTTTGGATTGCTGCTGATCGTCGCGTTTGTGGCCGCGGCGTTCCTCCGATGGTGAGATCGGCTTGATCGACGAGGTAGTTTCCGGCGGCGCGCAACCAGCCAGCGCCGCGCCCAACGATCTTCGGATCGGGCTTTTACAAATCGAACACAATCTGAACGAGGGCCGCTATCGCCCCGGCCCCTGGGAACGCTACATCCGCCAGCTCAAACGGCGTCCGGCCGCGGCGCGCGCTGCGCTTTCCGCCGACGTTAGCCGGGTGAGCCGCAAGCTTCATCTGCGAACTCCGCGCAAGACGATCCCGGTGCGAGCCGGACTTACAATTGAGCTGATCGCGCTGGTGCTGGGCGGCGTCCTCATCTGGGCGAGCGTGCGCGAGGTATCGATCGTGCCGGCGCTGATCGGCGCGCTCTTGTGGACGATGACCTTGCAGCCGCTGGTCAAAATCTCGGCGGCCGCGGTGCTGGGTATCGGCTACGAATATGCGTACCTGCTGCGCGGCGAGCCGCGATTCAAGATGCAGTTCGGCGAGTATGTTGCCCGTCCGCGATGGGAGCGCGTGGTGTTGCATCTGTTCGGCACGATCGGCTCGCCGATAGGCGTGTGGGCGGCGGCGTCGATTATCCGTGCACAGATGCCCGGCACGGCGCGAGTCGTGATGGCGGCGTTCTGGATTGTGGTCGCGATAAACGCGTTTGGGTTCATAGCCGGCGTGGCCGGTATCAGGCGCATCGCGAGGATTCGCACCATCGAGAGCAGCGGCGGCGCCGCCGGATTAGAGATTCACGAAGCGTTCGTCTAGCCGCATTCACCCTGCCTGATCCGTCGCCCTGATCGGACGAGGAGACAGGGGCTCTGCGCTCGTCCGGGCTATTCCAGCAGGGCTTTGGCTGAGGGGCGTGATTTCATCCGGTCGTGCCAAGTGACCAGGTCGCGATGGCGTGGGTCGATGCCGATCTCGAGGCGCCTTTGAAACTCGAGCGCGCACAGGCCCGCGATGTCGGCGATCGAGAGGCCGCCGTTGACCAGGAACTCGCGCCCGGCAAGTTCGTTATCGAGCCATTCGTTGTGCCACGCGATCTGCCGGCGCGCTTCCACGGCGGCTCTTTTATTGCGCTCGGGCTCGGGCAGGCGGAACACGTTGAACAGAACGGTGCGCAGCGCTGGGATAAACGAGCCGTCGATGGTCTCTTCGATCATCCTGACGCGTGCGCGTTCGACCAGGCTTTTCGGCAGCAGCGCACGCTCGGGGTAGGCCTCATCGAGGTATTCGATAATCGCGGTCGATTCGTAAATTGGAATCGAATCGACCACCAAGGTGGGGACGCGCCCGTGCGGGTTGAGGCGCAGATATTGGGTGGTGCGATTTTCACCTTTGGCAAGGTCGAGAGAAATTTTCTGGCAGGAGATTTTCTTTTCGGCCATCGCGACTCGCACCTTGCGTGCGAAAGGCGAATGGATGGTGTGATACAGAACCAGCCTCGGCATGACGACAACTCCCGAGAAGCGCACGGTGCAGAGAAGCGCGGCTCCACGATCCGCGCGACTACCTGTTACCAATTTTTCTCTCGCTCCACCTGCTATGTCAATGAAAAAATCGATCGCGATAAGAAAAATTCATCCGCGCGAGAGATCCAGGAAATTCAGCGCGGGAGGGTTCGCGAACTCGGCGCGCAGGCGCTCGTACGTAGCAAGATCATCGATGGTGCGCATGTAGCCGCGATACGCGTAGCCGAACACCGGCAGCCCGTCGCGGACCATCGGCGCCAGAAGCCCGGCCATGATGCTCCACGGCGGCGCGGGCGGAATTAATTTCAGTACGGCGGGCTCGGCGACGATCACGCCACAGTACATGAGCGCGGTAAGGTCCGGCGCCGGATCTTCGATCTTGCGCGAATCGGCGTAGTCGTCGTATTCCAGCCGCGCGGCGGAGGTCAGCAGGCGCATCCGGCGCACGCGCGAGCCGCCATCGATCTCGATTTTACTGTAGGAGTCGAGGTTGCCGGGCCGCGCGAGCGCAAGTGTCGCCAGAGCACCCCGATTGCGATGAAACGCGACCATCGCGGCGAGATCGAGATTTAGAATCGTGTCGCTGTTCGCGATCACGAACGTGTCCGAGCCGAGAAATCCCGCGAGTCCGTTCAGCGGGCCGCCGGTTCCGAACAGAGCCGGCTCCGGGGACCATACGATGTCGATTCCGAGTCGCGCGCCGGTTCCCAGAGCCGACTGGATCGCGCCGGCAAGGTGATGCACATTGATCGCGATTTCGGTAATTCCCGCCCGCTTGAGCATCCCGAGCGGATACTCGATAAGCGCGCGCCCTCCGATGCCGACCATCGGTTTGGGGACCGTGTCGGTCAGCGGACGGAGCCGCTCGCCGCGTCCCGCGGCCAGCACCAGCGCTTTCATCGGGGGCCCGGAGGCGCGTCTGCCGGATTAGGAGCGGTGCGGAGCGCGGCTGCAAGACACGGGAAGCTTTGCCGTTCCGGGCCGTTCAGAATCCGGCGCGCCTGCGCGATCAGATTGGCCAGGAAAATGGTGTAGCCGGACTTTCCCTCGCGCTCGAACAGGATGAAGCGGCCGATCATCTTGAGCGCGTGCTGCAGGACGCACAGCCGGTAGCTGCGCATGAATTCGTCGAAAGAAAATTCCGCGGCGCCGCGGCGTACGAGACCGGTGTAATAGAATTGGAGCAGCCGGTCCTCGAGCGCGCGAGCGATGAACGATCCGGTGTCGCGCGTGGTCAGCAGCACCGCCAGATCCTGCGCCGCCGGCGCCATCAGCGCATCCTGGAAGTCGATGATGCGGATAGTGGGCCGGGCAGGACTGTCGCCGCTTCTTTGCACATAGAGATTGCGGCCGTGATAATCGCGATGTGAAAAAACCCGTGGAAATTTGCCGAGCTCGCACGCAAGCGTGTCCAATTCCGACGCTAGCGCATCCGGATCGGCGCCGGGAGCAACGCGGACGCATCCGAGGTCAAGGAACTCGGCCAGTTCCCATCGAAACAGGCGCTCGTCGTATGCGATCCGCGCGGCGATGCATCGCGAGTCGATTTGCCGGGTGCCCTCGACGTGCAGCACGAACAGGTTTTCGACCGCGAGCCGGAGCAGGTCGGCGCTGTCGGCCTCGCGCGCGCGCAGGATGTCGAACAGCGCGACCTCCCCTACGTCCTCGATCAGAATCTCGCGGCAGGCCGCATCGAAAGAATAAAGCGCGGGAATCGGTGCGCCGAGCGAGCTCAGAAATCGATGCAGGCTTATCCATGGCGGTTCGGTTATAGGCTCGCGCACGAGGCCGAGCGCGCGGATGTAGCGGGGAAGGTCGTCGGGTCCGAGATCGGCCAGAATCGCGCTGGCCGGCGCGGCGCCGCCAACCAGATGCAAGCGCCAGAAGCGGCGCGCCGAAGCGTCGCCGCGCAGCGCCTCGATCGTTGCAATCTCGGCGCGTGGCCATAGGCGGGCCGCCGTGTTGCGTGCCCTCGCGAGTCGCTCGTCGTCGGTGGTGGGCATCCGAGGCCGATTGTATCGGCGAACAATCAAGTTTGCAGCAGGCCTTCTGACTCTTGCTGCGTACAGGCGCCGAAAAGAAACCGGCGCGGCCGTGTTGGGCTGCGCCGGTTTTGCGTGTTTAGTCCAGTTCGCGGCGGCGGGCGGGGTCAGCCGGATTCTTGCCGCCTCGAAGTTTGCAGTCTTTCAGTCGCCAGCGACCGCGTGGCCGCCTTCGGCGGCGCGCGCCATCGCGCTAGGAGTAAACCAATCGCGATCGACCGCGCCCATGTTGATGAACCATGAGTCGCGAGAGGGCGCGGACATCGACGGATGGTAGCAGACCGTCGAGAAGCCGCTCTGCACGTTCACCGTCGAGGAGCCGACCTGGAACTCGCGCTTGAATGGGTAGATCGCGATCTTGGCGCCCGGCTGCGAGCGGTCCGCATAGTGCATCCAGGAGGTATAGTTATTGAACAGCTCACCGCTGCGATCGTACATGTCATCCGACATCACGAAGACTGCTTCCGAATCGATGTACAGGATCTCATGATTGTACAGCGAGACGAATTTACCGGGACGCGGACGGCCCTCGATCACGTACATGTGGCGCATCTCCCACTCGTCAGTGCAATGGCTGGCGCCGCCGTCGGTGGAGCATCGGCGATCCGGCACTTGGCTGACATTGATCGCGGCGACCATGTTCTTTTCACCAAGGAACTTCCAGTCGTAGTTCTCGTTCTTGCCGCTAAAGCCCTCGTAGTGGTTCGGATCATAGGCCTGCGGACCGCTGGCAGTATCGAGAATCGCATAGTTCAGCCGGCGCACGCGTCGAGCCCCGGGCGTCCAGGTCCAGGCCGCATCTTCCTTGGTTGGGTTCGCGTAGCGGAACTTGATTAGCCCGGTACCGCGATCGGATTGCGGCGAAAGGACCGGGTAGAGCAACCCCAGGAAATAGCGGCCGGTTTGTTTGAAGTCGGGATCGATCGGCAGCGGCTCGACCTCGGTACGGCCGACCTCGTTGTACCCGGCGTAATGGCCGACTTCGATATCGGTGATTTCCCGGAACGGCGCGTTTTTGCCCCAGTAGACGCTATCGCAATCGAACCAGCGCAGGTCGTACTCATCGCTCGAAATCGGACGGAAAGCGACGTTCCACATCACCTTGGTTCCCGCATCCGGATCGTTGGCGTCGACGATCGGGAATGGTTCTCCCGCCACGTAGCCGACGAGGCTGCGATGGTCGGGCGTCAGGCGTACCTGTGAGGAATATTTTTCGGTCGCCTCCTTGTACGGCGGCGGCCAATCGATGCGTTCGGAGGGCACGATCTTCAGTGACATGCCGTGCATGATCCGAAGCATCTGGCCCGGCGACACGAGGTTCTTGACCTTGTACGCATTCGCGTCGGTTATCACATCCCCTGGTTTGACTTGAGCGCGAGCCGGCGGGGCAGCCGCTGCGACTAAACTCAGGATGCCCACAAGCCCGACGCACCAAGTTCCTAGTTTCTTAGCGCGATCCATAGAGCCACTCCCTTCTTCGGCAATCGTTGGGATGCCGAGTTTTTCAAGAAATCCAAGACCCCGCGGAACGAATCATCCCTATTCCTCTGATTAGCGGTGCTCGCCCATGAAGTCAACATGCTTAATAAAGCCGTCCGGAGAGAGACCGATGGCCGATCGGGAATATTCAGAATACCCGAACAGGCACGGGGGTTTTATGTTTGAGTCGAACTATCGGAAGGATGTGCGAGGTTCATTGTGATGGATGAGGATTGCTCTCGGCCGAGTAGCCTAACTAATGTTAGATATGCGCGCGGCTCCTGAACGATCGGTATGTAGTGAACGATCGGTATGGAACAGCGCCGGCCCGTTCACACCCGGACGCGCATCCACGGCAGTCCGAAACTCCGGCGCGCCGTGGAATGCGCGCCGGAGGGCTATTCAGTCTTCGCCTTCGACTCGGTTCAGCGGTTCGACGCCTTCACCATCGCCACGGGATCGAAGAACGTCCGATCCACCGCGCCCATATTGATGTACCAGCATTCCTTTTCCGGCACGTCGTAGCCCGGATGATAACAGACCGACGAGAGTCCGGACTGGACGTCAGTCGATGACGAACCGCTCTGGAACAGCCGCTTGAACGGGTAGATCGCGATTCGCGACGCTGGCGTCACCCGATCCGCATACTTAAGCCACGAGGTGTAATTGATGAAGAGCTGCCCCTTGCGGTCATACTGGTCCTGATACATCCCGAAGTCAGCCTCGGAATCGATATACAGGACGTGCTTCGAGTACAGATCTCCGCGAAGGCGGTCCGGACGCGCGCGGCCCTCGAGGATATACATATGGCGCATCTGCCACTTGCTCGGGCAGTGGCTGGCTCCGCCGTCGGTCGGGCAGGTCGGAGGAGGTACCTGCGGACTGTTGATCGAGCCCAGCATTTCGCGCTCGCCCAGAAAGCGCCAATCGTAGTTTTCGTTCTTGCCGGCAAAGCACTCGAAATCATCCGGGCTATACGACTCGGGCCCCGCATCCTGCGCCGTGCTCATCAGGGTCTCATTCAGCCGCCGGATGCGATGGGCACTGGGGAGATAGGTGTATGCGTTGTCAGCCTTGGTTGGGTTCGCATACCGGTAACGCAGGAAGCCGGCTCCGGCGCCGTCTTGGGGTGAGAGCTGCGGATACAGCGCGGTCATCGAATAGCGGCCCGATACCAGGAAGTCCGGATCCACCGGCATGGGATTAACCTCGGTGCGGCCAACCTCGTTGTAACCGGCATAGTGGCCGACCGAGTAGTACCAGAGCACCTTGTAGGGTTTATGCAGCCCGCCGTATACGCTTTCGCAGTCGAAGTAGCGCAAGTCGTAGTCGTCGGTCGAGATCGGGCGGAAGAAATAATTCCACATGATCTTATCCGCGACTTCCGGGTCATTCGGGTCGAGCAGCGGAAACGGCTGTCCTGCCACGTAGCCCACCAGCGAGCGGTGATCATTGCTGAGCCTGACCTGCGGAGAATATTTCTCGGTTGCTTCCTTGTAGGGCGGTGGCCAATCGATCCGTTCGGTCGGCGCGATTTCCATCTGCATGCCGTTTTGCACTCGCCAGTATACGCCCGGCGAGACAAGGTCTTTCACCTTGTACGCGTTCTCAGGAGTGATCCGGTCGCCCGGCTTGACCTGCGCGGCGGCTGGGATGGCGCACAGCAGAACCATCGATGCCACCAGAGTGAGACAGAAGGTGAACGACCAGCGTGCACGCTCCATAAGCACCTCCTCTCCGGACGCATTGCCGGAGGTTAGCAACGGTCTCCAAACGATTTGATGACTGGTTCTCTTGATTAGTAATATGACTGCCATATGTCAATGCGCCTAATCCAGGATAATAAACAATGAGCCAAATAGGCCCTGAATCATAAAACAGATCGTATCCTCCCAATCAGAGCCAAGGTCCTAGCTGCATAATCGCGGCGCTAAATCTTATTAAGTTTAATTTATGCGTGTTAGGCGAAGAAAACTGAACGATCGGTATGCGATGGCCGGCTTTTGCGACCCGAATCGATCGGGGGAATAATCGCCGGTTGGAATAGCGCGCCTTCATCCGGTATTGATAGAGATGACTCGCGCGGCGCGCGCGAGTCCGATCAAAGGCTAGAAGCAGATGACGAACTGGATTCCTGTCCTCGTAACCTTCATTTTTGCCGCCATCGTTGTGGGTGTGATGGTCTCGATCAATTCGATCATCGGGCCCAAGCGGCCGAACGCAATCAAAAGCGAAGCGTTCGAATGCGGCAATCCCGCAAGCGGCAGCGCATGGGGACGATTCTCGGTGCGGTTCTATCTGACCGCGCTGCTGTTCCTGATCTTCGACGTCGATCTGGTTTTCCTCTATCCGTGGGCGGTCGAAATCCGCAAGCTCGGGATGTTTGGATTCGTCGAGGCCGTGGTCTTTATTGCGATTCTTTCCGTCGGCCTGATTTATGCGTGGCAGCGCGGCGCGCTTGATTGGGACTAGACCTGCCAGAACGTCTGGTGCGCGGCGGCAGATCCGATAGCGCCGATAGCGCGCGAGAATGAAACCATGCTTATCGAAAAAGTAAAGGAACGCTTCGGCGCCGCGATTTTGCAAGCCGACAAGACGCACGGCCAGGATTGTATCGTCGTTGCGCGCGAGAACGCGCTCGAGATCCTGGGCGCGCTGGCGCTCGAACCGGGCTTCGAGTTCAACTCTTTGTCGGATCTGACCGCGGTGGATTGGCCCGGCCGCAAGCCGCGCTTCGAGGTGGTTTACAACCTGAACTCGCTTACGCGAAACCATCGCCTGCGCGTGAAGCTGGCGATTGCGGGCGACGACGCGTGGGCCGCCAGCGCAATCTCCGTCTGGAAGGCGGCCGATTGGCTCGAGCGCGAATGCTACGACATGTTCGGCATCGAGTTCCGCGGGCATCCGGACTTGCGGCGCATCCTGCTCTACGACACCTTCGTCGGACATCCACTGCGCAAGGATTACCCGTATCAAAAGCGCCAGCCGATCGTGCCCGAGATCGACCCGATCGTTAAGCCGATTCCAATGTCCCGGTAACTAAATACCCCGGTAACTAACGGACCTGACTGCCGAAGCAGAGACGCCGATGCCACTACCCGCCCGCTGGAAAAACAAGCTCGAGGCCGCGGATCCCGCCGACGAGGTGATGGAGATCCAGATGGGGCCGTCGCATCCGGCGTCGCACGGCACCATCAAGTTCAATCTCAAGCTCGACGGCGAACGGATCGTGGACTGCGACGTCGAGGTCGGCTACCTGCATCGCGGGTTCGAAAAGATGTGCGAGCAGGGGACCTGGACGCAGGTGTTTCCTTACACCGATCGGCTGAATTACGCGTCGCCATGCATCAACAACGTCGGGTTCGCGCTGGCGGTCGAGAATCTGCTCGATCTCGAGACCACCGAGCGATGCAAGTACGTCCGCGTTATCATGAGCGAGGTCTCGCGTATCGCCGACCATCTGACCTGCCTCGGGATGGCTTCGGGCGAAGTCGGCGCGCAGAGCGTGATGTTCTATATGCTCGAGGCGCGCGAGTTTTTATATGATTTGATCGAGGCGGTGACCGGTGCGCGGCTGACGGTCACCTGGTGCCGCGTTGGCGGACTTGCGACCGACCTGCCTGCGGATTTTTCGCAGCGGATGCGCGCGTCGTTCAAATGCCTGGATTCGGTTATGTCCGACTGCGACAAGCTGCTCACCCGCAATCGCGTCTTTGTCGATCGGATGAGCGACATCGGCGTTATCCCGCGTCAGGATGTTATCTCCTACGGACTCACCGGTCCCCTTCTGCGCGCCTCCGGCGTCTCCTACGACGTTCGCAAGGCGCATCCTTACCTGGTGTACGATCGCTTCGATTTTGACGTTCCTGTCGGCGAGCACGGCGATAACTACGATCGCTTCAACGTCCGCTTTCAGGAGATCGAGCAATCCCAGCGGATAATCGAGCAGGCGATGGCCTCGCTACCAGAGGGGCCGGTGTCGATCGACAATCCGCGAGTCGTGATGCCGCCCAAGGAACGGGTGTACAACTCGATCGAAGGCTTGATGAATCATTTCAAGCTGGTGATGGAAGGCATCAAGGTGCCCGCCGGCGAGACCTATACCGCTGTTGAAGGGGCCAACGGCGAGCTGGGCTTCTACGTGGTCAGCGACGGTAGTGGCAGGCCCTATAGGGTGCGGGTGCGTCCGCCGTGTTTTTTCGGGATGGCGGCGGTCGGCCAGATGCTTATTGGGCATATGATTCCCGATGTCATTACGACTTTTGGCATGATCAACATGATTGGCGGCGAATGCGATCGTTGAGGGTCGTGAACGTCTGTTAATTTCGGCGATTGCGCCATCTCTGCCGGTTTTGATAACGATAAATAGGGCGTCTCTACCGGGCTGGGACTGTTGGCTACGGCGCTTCTCCAGAGACGTAGGGGATTCCGATTTGGGCGGTGGGAGATTGAGAGCATTCGCCATTCGTACGCTCGCGATAATCGCGTTGCTGATGCTTCCTGTGGCGGCGCGTGCGCAGTCCTTTTCCGAAGGGTTCGAGGCTGACACTGGAGCCTGGTACAACCAGGGTAACGGCAGTGTCACTCGCGTTCCCTCCGGATATTCGACTTCGGGCGGCTACGCTGATGGAATTGGATCCTCTCAGGGCGGCTACCACGCGCGGCTGCATGTCGATCCCAGCGCCAATTTTGGAAACGCCGGAAATCCGCAATGCGCTCCCGGCTCCAAGGATTGCATCGGGCCATACACCGATTGGGGGCTCAGCTTTTCGGCCGGTCGTTTCCCGGCCGGTGGAGTTTCGACCTCGGCTGATATCTACCTGGACACCGCTTTCGCGGCGTCGCACAAAGACTACCGCTTCGATTGGGACTCGGCGCTGAACGATTCGACTGGCCAGTTCCTGCAGGATTACGTTTTCAATGTCGGCACTGCGATTCCGAACGATCCATGCGTCGCGTCGGGCGTGGCGGCCGGCAATTCGCACTTCGTGGTTGCGGCCTCAACCAACACGCTGCGTGAGAGTGCGTCGCCTGAGGATTCGAATCACAATCCCCAGTGCATCACGGCGTCGGGATGGTACACGTTCGAGCATGTGTTCAAGCCGGACTCCAGCGGCAACCTCGAAGTTGATATGACGATCACAAACAAGCAGACCGGCGCGGTCGCTGCGAGCTGGACCCTTCATCCGAATTGCGACATGCCGCAGTCGCTCGGCCTGTGCACCGAAGGGCAAGCGCTCCCGGTTTCCGCAGTGGGCGGGAATGCCTATGGATGGTTCGCGAACCAGGAGATCGATCAACTCCCGCTCGACGATACCTCTGTGCATGCTCTCCAGCCGCAGTTGATAAAAGATTGCAAGGATGGCGGATGGCAGAGCTTCAGTCAGCCGCCGTTCAAGAATCAGGACCAGTGCGTAGCCTTCGTCGAGCATCAGGGTGACTAAAGCTCGGACGGCTCGATCATGATTTCTTGAAGCCCCCAAATCATGCGGGGCTTTTTTTTGGCGCGCGGTTACGCGTTTGGGATTTTGGGCGATCCGCCGACGATGAAAGTCTTGCGAATCAGGGTCGAGGAATCGAAGAAGAGAAATGGCGCCGGCATCACGTCCTCAGGCCGCGGGGAAATCGCCATCGGGGGAAAGCTCGGCAGCGAATCGCTTTGATCAGTCACGTTGATCCTGACCGGACCCGTCTGCTCGATCTTCAGCGTCAGATCGAACCCACGCTCGGGTGCGTTCCAGAACCACGCGGAATAACCGTCGCTTGCTCCGGAGCCGGGCGATTTTCCATCGATCGATGAATCCAGCACCTTCACTCCACGCGCAATTGTGATCCATACGATCGGCGCATGCCGCGCCGACGCGATGTGCATCGTTACCGTTCGGACGCCGGCGGAAGTCGAGTCGTCGATTACGTTCAGCTCCGGCGCGGGGAGCTCCGCAGGCGGCGCGTCGCCCTCGATCGTTGCGCCGCGATTCAACTGGCAGAAGCGTCCGGCGGCAAACTCCGGCTTGCGCGTGGCCGACTCAGTATCTTCTCGCGGCGGGGTCAGTTCTCCCGTGAGCAGCGCGAGCGATCCGGCGCGCACATGGCTCTGAAAGAATTGCGATGTCCAATGATCGGGCGCAGGGTCGAGACTCGCCCAAATTGCGTCGCCGGAGTTCGCGTCGAGCATATAGAAGATGCTGTCGGGCCGCGGTTGCGCGTTGCTGAAGCGGCTCTCGCGTATACCGATCGCGAACAGCGCGACTCCCGCGACGGCCACTCCGGCGGTTAGCAGTCCTTCTCGATTTCCCGAAAGCAGATCGACGTACGGCAAAAATATTCCGAACATCAGCACCGCCAGAACCGCGCTCAACAAGAACATCATCGCGGTCGCATCGCCGGCGGGCGCAAAAGTGGGCGCGATCATGACGGCGCACGGAATTGTCGCGATCAACGCCGCCAGAATCGGCGCGATCGAATCACGCGATTGCCTGAGCCATCGAACGTCGAGCATGAGCGCGGCGAAAATCAGCGGCCAGACGAGCAGATAACTGCCGCCCGGCAGCGCGGCCGAGCACACCAGCGCAAGCACCGCCCAGATCACGAGAGCGCCCGCGGCAAGATTCGCGCGCGATAGATGGCGCGCCAGCCATGAGTAGATCGCGCACAGAGTCGCAACAATGAAGGCGACCGATGCCGCGACAAGCAAAGGGCCGCCGTACGTCGTGCCAATCGGCAGCATCTCGTGCAAGGCGAAATGCGCGAACAGCGCAAAGACGATGCGGCCCTCGACCAACGCCAGCACGATCGCCGCCGCATAAATTCCGAAACCGGCAAAAATCCCGCCGACGGTGAAGAGTCCGCGCCAAACGCCCGCGATCAGTGCGATCAGTAAAGCCACTGCGGCCAGAATCGCAAATGGCATCGCGAGTTGCGCCGGATAGTGAAAAAAGTGGCCGAAAACGGAAAAATAGATCGCGTCGCCCGTGTGAGGCTTGCTCAAATCATCCGCCCCGAATTCGCGCGCGAGCGCTAGCGCATAGCTCCCCTGATGCTGCAGCGAGCGCGGATCGAGATTCGCGACGTCGTCGAGCCGGGTGTGATAGCGCGGCAAGCCCCCGCTCGCGGCGAAGTTCATTCCGGCCATACCGGCGCGCAAAAAGATCGTTAGATCGGTATCATTCGGCAAGAGTTTATAGAGCGCCGGCGCGAGCGAGCTTGCACGGAGCGATGGCGCCGCCGTCAGCGCGCGAATCAGCCACGTGTTGTCCGAGCTGGTCTGGAACATCACGACCGGACCGTAATCGCCGCGCATCTCGAAGTTGAGCACGATTTTTACGTCGCGCAGCCCGGGATAGTTTTCGACAAACGCCTTGGCGCCGAGCATCCCGAGCTCTTCGCCGCCGGTGAAGAGGATGATCAGATCATTGCGTAGCGCTGCGCCGCTTTTGAGCGCACGGATCGTTTCGAGAATCGCCGAGACGGCCGCGGAGTCGTCGCCCGCGCCCGGTCCGCTCGGGACCGAATCGTAATGTGCGACTATCATGACCGCGCCGGTGCTTGCGGTGCCAGGGATACGCGCGACGAGGTTGTTGACAATCGCGAAGGTTCGCAGTCCCGCACGGTTTGTAGCCGCCACGGTTGCGGTTTGAACTTGAGGGGCGGCACCAAGCGCAGTCAGGCGCTTTACCAGGTAACCGCGCACACGCGCCACGTCTTGCGACGCTAGCGGATGAGGCCGCGCGGCGATTTCGCGAACTTCAGGCATCGCGCGCGCCGCCGAAAAATCCGTTACCGGAGCGCCGATGCCGACGGCCCGCGGCGGATCGGTTTTCTGGATCGCCGATATCGTAAGGATAATCGTCAGCAACAAGACGATCGGACCGCTCGAATACGCGCGATCACGAGCGGCACCGGAAGACGGCGCGGTGGAGGCGGAAGTCGGAGTCATTACCGCGCGTTTTATATGCGGCTCGTGCGCCTGCGCAAGCCATCAGGATTGCCCCCCAGCGCATTCATTCCCGGCGCAAGCCAGAGTCTTACTCGTATGCGGGCGCAGAGGGCAGACTGGTCGCCCTAGACCGGAATTCCTTCGGCAAGCTCTTGGTTTGTGAAATCTACCGTCCCCGCCGCGACCTGAAGGGGCGAGGTGAAACAGAACAAGCCACACCGCTCGGACCGGCGAATGAGGATCAGAATGGCGAGAGGATGCGGGTCGGCCCCGAGTTCAAAGTATGCAATCGTGAGAGTGTGCATGGGCGTCCGGGATCTTTCGACTACGGCCGCAGCGGCCTCCGCTCAAGATGACGGAGGGGCCGGCCGCAGCGGCCTCCGCTCAAGATGAGAGGTTGTCGAAAAACGGCAAACCCGTCTGATTCCTCCTCCATGGTTTGACA
Organism: Binataceae bacterium (SeqCode); assembly: GCA_050736695.1. Classification (GTDB taxonomy): domain Bacteria; phylum Desulfobacterota; class Binatia; order Binatales; family Binataceae; genus JBARDN01. Next base: position 44,697 of record JBOHWH010000184.1, read on the forward strand.
TGGGGGAGGATTAAAGGAGGGGGTGCGGGATTCTTCCGCCGCATCGGCCATCAGCCCGGCTTTGCCCGCACGCCCGCCGCCGATATCATCTGCGCAAGGGGCGGCCTGCGTCCGCCGCGACCATGAACGACCTCGAAACTATTTCCGCTCCGGCGCTGGCACGCACTCCGGGGCGAATATTGATCGTCCTGCACGGCGCGATCGGCGACGTAGTGCGCGCGCTGCCTCTGCTCGGCCGGATGCGGCGCGCATGGCCCGAGACGTTCATCGCGTGGGCGGTCGAGCCGAAATCGGCGCCGATTCTCGAACGCCATCCGTGGCTCGACGAGGTTATTGTCTATGATCGCCGGCGCGCGCCGTGGTCGTTCATTCCATTTCTGCGCGAAGTCCGGCGCGGAAAGTTCGATCTCGTCGTCGATCTGCAGCGCCATCTGAAAAGCGGCGTCACGTCGCTCGTCTCGGGCGCGCGCGATCGAATCGGATTCGGCGCCGCGAACACCAAGGAACAGAACCATCGCTTCTCGACTATCCAGCTTGCGCCGCAGCCGAATCTCCGCCGCAAGCTGCTCCAGTATCAGGCGTTCGGCGATCGCCTGGGATTGCAGCCCGCGCCAATCGAGTTCGGGCTCGAAGCCTCGGCCGAAGAGAAATCGCGCGCGCGCGAATTGCTGTCAGGCGCGCCACGTCCGCTCCTCGGCGTGATTCTCGGGTCGTCGTGGCCGAGCCGGATTTATTTTCCCGAATCGGCCGCCGCCGCGATTAGGGAGTTGGCCCGACCCGGCGGCGGCGCGCCGCTGTTCCCAGTCCTGCTCGGCGGTTCCGATGAGATCAAAATCGCAGCCGCGGTGATGCGCAATCTTGGCGATGTTCCTTCGCTCAATCTCGCGGGACGCACGCGCTTGCGCGACCTGATTGCGATCTTCCCCGAGTGTGCCGCCGCGTTCGGTCCCGACTCGGGTCCGATGCATATCGCGGCTGCCGTGCGATGCCCGGTCGTGTCGCTGTGGGGCGCGACCGCGCCGGAGCGGTCCGCGCCGTGGGGTTACGCCGAGTTTGCGCTCACCGGTGCGATCCCGTGCCATCCGTGCTACCTGCGCGATTGTCCAATCGGCCGCGAATGCATGCGCCGGATCGCGCCGGCCGACATAGCCGCGACGGTCCGGCGCGCGCTGGGCACGGCGCCGTCCGAGTCTATGGATGCATTCGCAGCCGCCTTGAGCGAGACACGCGCGTGACCGGGGACATGACGATCGGCGGCGTAATCGAGCGCGACCGATGGCGGCTTAGCCTGGCGGGCTCCCAGGCGCTTGAGGCGGAACTGCGCGAAGCGGTCGTCTTGGCGGCGCTCGACGCGGCTTTTGGACGCAGCACCAGGCTTCTGCGGCGTTCACGCCGCGGCTCGACCTATCACGTGCGTATCGGCGGGCCGTCCGACCATCAATTCTTCATAAAGATTACCGACGCGGCGCGAGGATTCGAAAAATTGAAGCGATGGATTTCCGGCTCGCGCGCGGAGCACGTCGGCGCGATTTCGGAGGCGATTTGCCGTGCGGGGCTGAACGCGCCTCCGGTGGTGCTGTGGGGCCGCGACCTGTCGAGCGGGCGTGAGCTGGTGATGACGCGCCGCGCGCCGGGAGTCCTCGCCACGCGATATCTGCGCGGCGCGCCGGAAGTCGAGTTCGCGCGCAAGCGGATTGTGCTCCGCGCGGTCGGCGCTGAAATTGCCCGCCTGCATAGCGCGCGTTTTATCCACGGCGATCTGACCCCGTTCAACATTATCGCGGACGAGTCGGCGCTGGTCTCGTTTATCGATCACGAACGCACGCGCAGACACGGAATCTGGATTCCGGCGCGCGCGCGACTGCGGAACCTGGTTCAGCTCGGGCGCTTCAGCTTTCCCGGCCTAAGCCGCAGCGATCGGATGCGCGTGTGGTCAAGCTATGCGGCGGCGATGACGCCGCCGCGCGGACGCGAGGAGTTACGCCGCGTGCTCGGGATGCTCGCCGCGCGAATCGCGCGCGACGGCGCGTCAGAAGCATTTGGCGCGCCGCGAATGTCCGCGGCCGGCGGGGTACGGGAGGCCTAGCGGGTCAGATGACGGATCAAACGACAAAAATCTCCGTCGTGATTCCCGTGTTCAACGAAGTGAGCACAATCGGCACGATTATCGATCGCGCGCTCAAGTGCGGCTTCGACGCCGAAGTGATCGTGGTCGATGACGGATCGAGCGACGGCACCCGCGAGTATCTGCGGAAATTCGAGCATCCCAAGGTGCGATGCTTTTTTCATTCGCAGAACAAGGGTAAAGGCGCCGCGCTCAGGCTGGGATTTGCGGCCGCGGTGAATCCATACGTGTTCGTGCAGGACGCCGACCTCGAATACGACCCGGCAGATTACCGGCTCATGATCGGCCCGCTGCTCGACGGCCGCGCCGATATGGTGTACGGCTCGCGCTTCCTCGGCGGACCGCATCGCGTGCTCTTGTTCTGGCACTACCTGGGCAACAGGATGCTGACGCTTGCGTCGAACATCATCAGCGATCTCAACTTGAGCGACATGGAGACCGGGCAAAAGGCTTTTGTGCGCGACAAGCTGATGCAGCTAAAACTTTCGGGCGATCGCTTTACGTTCGAGCCGGAAATCACGGCGAAGGCGGCGCGGGCGCGATGGCGAATTTATGAAGTTCCGATTTCGTACTCGGGGCGCACTTACGATGAAGGCAAGAAGATCGGTTGGCGCGACGCGCTTACCGCGATCTGCGCGATCTTCTACTACCGCTTCCTCGACTGAGGCGCAGCGACAGTCCGCGTGAAAATTCCTCCACATGGACCGCCCGATTCCCAATCGAATGAACCGCTGCGCATCGCCGGCGTCGATCCCGAGCACGGTTTCGCCGGTGGAGAGACGCAGGTGCTGGGGCTCACGCTCGAACTGCTGCGGTTGGGGCATCGCGCCGAATTGATTTGCGATCCCGCGGGCCGCCTCTACGAGCGCGCGCGGCACCAAGGCGTAACTTGCTATCCGCTCAGGATCCGCAACTCGGTTGACCTGCCGGCGGCGATTCGGTTTCGCGCAATCCTGCGCCGCGGCCGTTACGATATCGTGCATTTTCATACCTCGCGCGCGCATGCGATGGCGCCGTACGCGCGCGGATTTGCGCGCGCGCTGGTGGTGACCCGCAGGATGGATTACCGCCCGAACCGGGTCTTCGCACCGCTTTTGTATGGCCGCGCGGTGGATGGCGTTGCGGCGATTTCCCATGGCGTCGCCGATTCGCTGGCGAAAGCCGGTGTCGTGCGAGAGCGGGTGACGATCATCCCAAGCGGCGTCGATTGCGAGCATTTTCGCCTCGCCGATTCGGGCACGCGCGCCGCCGCCCGCGCCGGGCTTGGCCTCGCGCCCGAGGCGCTCGTGCTCGGATCTGTCGGGATGCTCGAGCCGCGCAAGGGGCATCGCCATCTGCTCGAAGCGATCGCGCGCATCGTGCGCGCAGGCAAGGGCGCGAACCTCGCCTGTGTGATTGCCGGTGACGGCAGCCTGCATGCGGATTTGCAGCGGGACGCCGAGATGCTGGGGGTTGCGCGCCAAGTGCGCTTTCTGGGGCGTATCGATGACGTTCGCACCGTGCTGGCCGCAACCGATATCTTTGCGTTCCCATCCCTGCGCGAAGGGCTGGGTGTTGCGGTTCTCGAAGCGGCGGCGAGCGGACTGGCTATCGTCGCAAGCGGCACCGGAGGAATCGGGGACGTAATCGAAGATGGGGTGACCGGGATGCTGGTCGCGCCCGGCGACAGCGAAGCGCTCGCGGCCGCTATCATGCGGATGGCGGCGTCGCCGCAGGAGCGCGCAGCGATGGGACAGGCAGCACGAATTTGCGCGGAGCGGAAATTTTCTATGAGCGCGATGGCGGCGCGGACGGTCGAACTCTACCGTGCCTGCATTGCCGCGATCGGAAGGAAGATCTGATCACGATGCGGAGCATGACAGGATTTGGAAGGGCGGTGATTGCGCGCGCGGGAGTCCGCGTGATTGCCGAGGTTCGCTCGCTCAACCAGCGGTTCCTCGAGCTGAAACTAAACCTGCCGCGCGGATGGGGCGAATACGAAGCCGACATCCGCAAGCTGATTCAGGCCTCGGTTGGGCGCGGCCGGGTCGAGCTGTTCATAAAATACACCGCGCTCAAGCCGCCGCCCACGCGGCTCGAGGTCAACGAAAAGCTTGCCAATCAGTACGTCGCCGAGCTGCGCCGCCTTGGCAAGCGCCTGCATCTGAATGGCGAGCCGGGAATCGAGGCGATTCTGAACCGCCCCGAAATTTTTCACGTCGTCGAAGAAGAGAGCGACGCGCGCGCCGCCGTGGCCCTGGCGATGACCGCGCTTAGGGGCGCCCTCAAGGCGCTCGATACCGACCGCGTGCGCGAAGGCAACAGCATGCGCCGCGATTTTGGCGAGCGGGTCAGGCGGATCCATGCGGCGCTTCCACGAATTGAGAAGCTCGCGGAAGAAACTCGCGCCGAGATAATGAAAACCTTCGAGGCGCGGATTCGCGAGCTGCTGGCCGCGCTACCGGTCAACGAGAAACGCATGTACGAAGAGGCGTCGGCCGCGTCGCAGCACGGCGATATCAGCGAGGAGATCACGCGGCTGAAAACCCATCTCGAAGGGTTGGAAGCGCTGCTCGATCGCAAGGGCCCGGTTGGCAAATCGATCGAGTTTTTGCTTCAGGAAATTAATCGCGAAGTGAATACGATGGGGTCGAAATCGCAAAATGCCGCACTGTCGCAGGTAACTGTCGAGGTGAAGGCGGAGGCGGAAAAGATGCGCGAGCAGGTGCAAAACGTCGAGTAGGCGTAGTATAAAACATTATTTGCAATCCGCCGGACGCTCTTATAGTGTCGAAATCGATACACCTTCCGCCTCCCAGACGCGGTATAATCTTTATACTTTCCGCCCCGTCTGGAGCGGGCAAGACTACGCTCTACCGCGCGGCCCTCAAAGGAATCGCGGGACTGGAATTTTCTGTCTCGCTGACCACGCGGCCCGCGCGCGGAGCAGAAGCTGAGGGAATCGATTATCATTTCGTGAGCGAAGCGGAATTCATCGCCAAGCGCGACGCCGGTAGACTGGCCGAATGGGCGACCGTCTTCGACGCCTCGTACGGGACGCCGCGTGCGCCGCTGGAAGCCGCGGTCAGCGAGGGCCGCGACATCCTGCTGGATATCGATATCCAGGGTGCGAGTCAGATTCGCGCCAAGTATCCGCGCGATGGGGTTACGATTTTCGTCCTGCCGCCCAGCTTCGCCGAACTGGAAGGGCGCCTGCGCGGACGCGGCACCGAGAGCGAAGATTCGATCCAGCGCCGTCTAGGGCGCGCGCGCGAGGAAGCCAAAGAATGGCCCTCGTACGATTTTCTGATCATCAACAATGAAATCAACCGTTCAGTTGGCGAGCTTGAAGCGATCGTCAAGGCCGAACGTTTGAGAGCCGGCCGCCTGCGCGAGGGGTTCGCGCCGTGGAAGAGCTAGCGCAAGCTGCCGCTCCGCTCGACGAACTCGCGCCCCTGCTTGCGCGGGTGCAATCCTACAATCCTGCCGCCGACCTTGCTCTGATCCGCCGCGCGTACGATTTCTCCGCACAGATGCATGCGGAGCAGAAACGCGTTTCGGGCGAACCGTATGTCACGCATCCGCTGAATGTTGCGATGATCGCGGGCGAGCTGAAGCTCGACCTTGCGTCGATTGTCGCCGCGCTATTGCACGACGTGGTCGAGGACACCGCGACGCCCCTCGATGAGGTGCGCGCGCGTTTTGGCGACGAGGTTGCGCAGCTCGTCGATGGGCTGACCAAGGTTTCGAAGATCACCTTCCAGAGCCACGCGGAAAAGCAGGCGGAAAACTTCCGCAAGATGATAATCGCGATGTCGCACGACATCCGGGTGGTTCTGATCAAGCTGGCCGACCGCCTGCACAACATGCGCACGCTTGAGTCGCTGCCCGCGGATCGCCAACTCGAAATCTCGCGCGAGACGATCGAGATTTACGCGCCGATTGCGCATCGGCTCGGCATCTACTGGCTCAAGTCGGAGCTCGAAGACCACTCGTTTCGCTATCTGAATCCGTCGTCGTATCTGACCCTCAAGGCGTTCGTCGCCAAGACCCGCAAGGAGCGCGAGGAATATATCCGCGACGTGATCGCGATCCTGTCGCGGCGCCTGCAGGAGGCCGGGGTCAAGGCGGAAGTCACCGGGCGGCCGAAACATTTTTTTTCGATCCACTCCAAGATGCAGGAGCTCGCGCTTTCTTTCGATCAAATTTACGACCTGGTCGCGTTCCGCATCATCGTGGCCACGGTGCGCGAATGTTACGAAGCCCTGGGAGTGGTGCATGCGAACTGGAAGCCGGTGCCGGGCCGCTTCAAGGATTACATCGCGCTGCCGAAAGCGAACATGTACCAGTCGCTGCATTCGACGCTGATCGGGCCGCGCGGACAGCGGATGGAAGTGCAGATTCGCACGCGCGAGATGCACGAGGTCGCCGAGGGCGGAATCGCCGCGCACTGGACCTACAAGGAAGGGGTACGCTCCAAAGAGCTCAAGGAGACGGAACGCTTCGCGTGGCTGCGCCGTCTGATCGAATGGCAGCAGAACCTGAAGGACCCGCAGGAATTTCTTTCGACCGTCAAGGACGACCTGTTTCCCGAAGAGGTTTTCGTTTTCACACCCAAGGGCGACGTGCTGGATTTTCCGGCGGGCGCGACGGTGATCGATTTCGCGTACCGCATCCACTCGCAGGTCGGCGCGCATCTGTCCGGCGCGCGGGTCAACGGGCGGATGGTTCCGCTGCGATACAAGATGCGCTCAGGCGACACGATCGAAGTCGTCACCGCTGAGCGCCAGACGCCCGGAAAAGACTGGGCGAACTTCTGCGTCACCGCGCGCGCCAAGTCGCGAATCCGGCAATGGCTGCGCGCGCAGCAGGCCGAGCGCTCGCGCGAGATGGGCTTGCAACTGCTCGATCGCGAGCTCGAGGGAATTCATCTTAGCGTCGCGCAACTGCGCAGCGCGAAGCGGCTCGAGCCGATGCTGAAAGAATTTTCGCAGCGTGATATCGACGGCCTGCTCGCGGCGATCGGCTACGGAATAATCACGTCAGGGCAGTTCCTGAATAAGGCATTGACGCCCGACGAGTTGAAGCTTTACCGCGACGGCAAAGTCGCGCCGCCTCCGCCGGTCGCGCCGGCGACCACTCGGGAGCGCGCCGAGAAAGCCGCGCGTAAGGCCGCGAGCGGCGCGGTTGTCGTTTCGGGTATCGGCGACGTTCTGGTGCGGTTCGCGCGATGCTGCAGTCCGCTTCCGGGCGAGGCCATAACCGGATTCATCACGCGCGGGCGCGGCGTCACGGTACACGTCGCCTCGTGCCAGCACGCGCTGGCGACCGATCCCCAGCGCCGCGTGCCGGTGGTCTGGAAGGACGGCGAAGAAGCTCCGCGTCCGATCCGCCTTGAGGTGCTGTGCGTCGATCAGCCGGGGCTCTTGGCCGCGATGACGCGGACGATCGCTTCGGCGGGCGTGAATATCTCGACTGCGGAAGTAAAGACGCGCGGCTCGGACGGACGCGCACTTTCGATCTTCGAGGTCAGCGTGTCGAGCGCGCGGCAACTCAACATGCTGATGAACGCGATTGGCGCCATCGACGGCGTGATGCGCGTATCGCGAATCGGCTACCATAACGCTACGCGTGACCAGCCATGAAGCGCGCGCTCGAAACCAGAAACGCGCCGGCGGCTATCGGGCCGTATTCGCAGGCGGTCGAGAACGGGCGGTTGGTTTTTTGCTCGGGGCAGATCGGGCTCGATCCTCATACCGGCGCGATCGTTCCCGGCGGAATCGAGTCCGAGACGCGGCGCGTGCTCGCCAATATCCGCGAGCTTCTGGGCGCGGCGGGCTTGGGTTTTGCCGATGTGGTCAAGACGACTATTTTTTTAGCTGACCTGGGCGACTTCGATCTGATCAACCGCATCTACGGCGAGCACTTCGAGCCGCCGTTTCCCGCCCGCTCGACGGTTCAGGCGGCGGCGCTGCCGCGCAAGGCCAGAATCGAGATCGAAGTTATCGCGATGAAGCGCCAAGCCTGATCGCGGCCGGCTAACTGACATCGAGAACTCGGAGCGCGGCGTCGTCGAAGTAGCGGCCGGATGGATCGAGCTTGCGGGCCGAGCGGATCAAGCGCTGCGCGTTGTCGCGTCTGAGCGCCGGCGAAAGCGGAGCGTTATAGAGGCGAGCCTTGTCGAGATCCAGAATCACGACCGCGAAGCTCTCGCCCGATTGCGTGACGAACAGATTGTGCAGGTTCAGGTCGGCATGGAACAAGCCGAGGTTGTGCATGGTGGCGATCGCGGCGCGCGACTTCAGCAGGACATGGCCGCGCACCACAGGATCGTCGTCGGCCCGCACAAATTCCCACAGCGTCATTCCTGGAATCGCGCGGGTCAGGAAAAACCCGCGATAAAAACCGGGACCGACTGACTCGACGCACGCGCCCATCGGCTCCGCGACGCCGATCCCGCGTCGGCTCGCCTCGGCGGCGACGATCAGCTCCTTTAGCGGACGCGGCTTAAGACCAAAGAAGGTTTCCTCCAGCACAAAGCGCATCATCCCGCCGCGTCGTGCGCGCCGTGCGAACAACTCGGGTCCGCCGCCGAGGCTGATCCGAAAGCCGCTCGCACGATTCCCAGCTCCGGCGCCGCGCTTGGGCGATTCGAGGGCGCGCAGCCGCACCGCGATGACGGCAGCATAAGGAAGAATCTCGCGGTGCAGGATTAGCATGCGCCGGTCGAGCTCGATCCGGACGAAATTCGGATCGGGCCGCCAATCGATTTGTGTTCGCGGTTTCATTGCGCGGTTTCGATCGCGCCGGAATCGTTCTCGCCGGCAACCGGTCCGGCCGGCATCCGCCACACTCCGGTCGCAACGGCAAAGAATGCGGCGATCGAGGATAGAAAATGCGCCGAGTAGAAGAGCGCAAGGTTGCCGAGCCGGCGGCCCGGCGCGAAGTTCAGCAGCACCGAGACTACGAAGTACGCCAGCGCCTTGGGCCGCAAGCGCGCGCCTGGCGGCGGCGCGGCCGTCAGCATCGCGACGATCAGCATGTACGGCACGATCAGCGCCGCGAAATAACTCTTCCAGGAAATCGGTGCAAACCCGGGCATCAGGCAGAAGAGGCCTGCCAGCGCCGAGCGATCGCGCTCGATTTCGTCGCCGCGCGCGCGAACCGCGCGCCAGATCCATTGCGCCTCGAGCGCGATCAGCACGGCCTCGAATCCCATCCCCATCCACAGCGGACGCGCGCCAGCCGCGGCCGTATCTGCGCCGGCACGCAGCTCCAGCCGCGCGATCCATGCGACCGCGGATTGATTGGTGAGCATCGTGCGATAGCGATCGGTCATCGATGCGACCGATCGGATGTAGTCGGCGGTTTGATCGATCATCCGGTGCGGCCCGAAGACCAGGATTGGCGCGGCGAGCAGCACGAAGGCGGCTATGATCGTCCAGGCAACGGCGGTGAATCGGCCGCGCAGCAAGAGGTAGAGCCCGGCGAGCAGTGCAAATGGCTTTACCAGGATCGCCGCGGCGAGCATCGCTCCTGAAGCTACCGAGCGCGACTCGCGCGCATAGATGATCGCCCACGCGCAGAGCGCCAGCACCGGCAGATTAACTTGCCCGTGCTCGAAATTATTGTTGATCAGGATACAGGTCAGCAGAACCGGGACGACGATCAGCGTCGCGGGAAGAGTCCGCGCGCGTCCAAAGAGCATCGCGCCCGATCCGAATATCAACGCAACCAGTCCCCACGCGTTGATGATAAAAAACGCGCCCTGCGCCGCGTGCCGCGGCAGCATCGCAAACGGCGCCAGCGCGATTGCGAAAATCGGAGCATAGAGGAAGCGATCTTTCTCGTCCGGAGGGTAGATCGCCGCGCCGTGCAGCACGCGATGGCCCGCGCGGTAATAGACCGCGAAGTCGCCCTGCATGCGAAGCGTGGCCGAGACTCCCAGTGCAACGATGTAGATGGCGAGCGCCCACCACGCGAGTTTGCGTGTGCGCCCGGCGTCGAGCCGGATCATGGCGAATGCGGCGAGCGCGTCACTTTAGCGGCTGAGCCTCATCGATCAGCATGATCGGGATGTCTTCGCGAATCGGATAAACGAGCCGGCAGCCGTCGCAGACCAGTCCGTCTTTCGCATCGGTAAGGTGCAGGCCGCCTTTGCATTTCGGGCAGGCGAGGATCTCAAGCAACTCCTGGCTAACGGGCATCGCGGGAAACCTCCTGTGCGGCGGCGGCGCGCGTGTCGGGTGCGCCGATTCGCGCGAGGATCAACTCATCGAGTGCCCCCGCGTCGTCTTCCGCCATCGTCACCTCAAGGCGCAGAGCGTACAAGGAATCGCGCGCGAACGGAAATCGCTCGAGCTTCACCAGGTCTTTTTCAGTCGTGACGATCAGATCGATGCCGCGCGCGGCGGCCGCGATCTCCTGCCAATCGGTGTTGGTATAAAAATGATGGTCCGGGAAGTCGAGGACGCCGACCAGATCGCCCTCAAGCTCGCGGATCATTGCATGAAACGCCGCAGGATCGGCAAGCCCGCTGACTGCGAGCACGCGGCGTCCGGTTAGCGACGCTGCGGATTCATGCCAGCCGCCGTTTGCGACACTGACGAGACTATGCGGTCGAAGCGCGGCGTGAAGCACGCGACCCTGGTTGATTCGCGTGAGTTGTGTCGTCGAAAGCGCGGACTTGAGGCTTAAATCCGCCGAAACGATCACGACTGCCGCCGCGCGGCGCAGCGCAGTGAGCGGTTCGCGCATCGGGCCCGCGGGGAGCATCCATCCGTTGCCGAGTCCGCGTTCGCGGCTGATCAGCACCAGATCAACCTCGCGGCGCAGACGCGCGTGCTGGAAGCCGTCATCGAGAATGATCGCGTCCAACGGGCCGCGTGAGCGCAAAAGCTCGATCGCGTCGAGCCGCCTGCGCGCGACCGCGATCGGTCCATCGAAGCGCCGCGTCATCATTGCCGGCTCGTCGCCTGCCTGGGCCGCGTCGAGCAGCATCTCACCACGATCTGAGACCAGCGCCGCATGCGCGGAGTCGCGCGCGCCGCTATAGCCTCGGCTGACAATCGCGATGCTGAGTCCGCGAGCTTGCAGGCGCGTGGCCAGAAATATTGTGAAGGGGGTTTTAGCGTTACCGCCGACGGTCAGATTGCCGACGCTGATTATGGGCGCGCCGGCGTCGCTCGCGTGCCATCGCCACCACAGGTTTCGTGCGGCGGCGGCGGCGCGGAAGATGCCGGATGCGCCGCGCAGTGGAATTGAGAGGAGGTGATCGCTGCCGCGCAGGTCGCCGCGCCATAGGCGTTCAAGACGCAGGTGGCGCGCTTTTCGAGGGGGCATCGCGCGTCACACGTCCGCGGCGAGCCGGCGCAGATGCTCGACGGTGGCGTGAGCGGCGCCTCCCGCGCTCTCGGCGGCGGCTTTCGCGCGCACGCCGGAGCGGACGCGAGCGCTCTCGTCACCGAGCCATCGCGCGCATTGCTCAGCGAGTTCGGCTACGTCGCGTACGATAACTCCGCCGCCGGATTCAACGAGTGCCTGTGCCATCGTGCGCTGGTTTTCATGGAAAGGGCCGAACATGACGGGAGCGGAAACCGCGGCCGGCTCACCGACGTTCTGGCCGCCGCGTCCGGCGATCAAGCTGCCGCCAACGAATGCGACGCTGGCGCGCCGATACATCCCGCGTAACTCGCCCATCGTATCGAGCAGCAGCACCGAGGCATCTTCGGCCCGAGGCGGCGCGCCGGTCTCGAGCACGCTTGCGCGGAGATAGGAAATGCCGGCGGCGCGCAGAGTCTCCTCGACTTCGGGGGTGCGCGCGGGATGGCGCGGCGCGAGCACCAGCGCGAGTGCGGGAAAACGCTTGCGCAGGATCTGGAACGCCGCCAGCACAATCGCTTCTTCGCCGCGCGCGGTCGAGCCTGCCACCAGCAAAGGACGCCCGGACGCGAACCGCACGAGCGCGTCGCGGAGCGCAACTTCCTCGCCCGCGAAGGAGACATCGAACTTGGTATTGCCGGTCACCGTAATTCGATCGCGCGAGGCGCCAAGCGAGGCGTAGCGGCGCGCGTCTTCTTCACTCTGCGCGAGAATCAGATGCGCCGACGCGAGCGCGTGGCCGAACAGCGATTTCGCGCGCCGGTAGCGGCGCAGCGAGCGTTCGGAGATTCGTCCGTTGACGATCGCGATGCGTGCGCCGGCGCGGCGCGCTTCGATAAAATAGTTCGGCCACAGTTCAGTCTCGCCAATTAAAACCAGGTTCGGACGCACCCCGCGCAGGAACCTGCGCACCGTCGCGGGACAATCGAGCGGGGCGAGCGCGCAGACGGCGGCGGAAGGGATACGGCGGCGCGCGGCGTCGCGGCCGGTTGCAGTCATGGTGGTGACGATAATCCGCGAGCCGCCGAGTTCGCGATACAGTCCGGCGGCGACCGGGCGGATCGCTTCAATTTCGCCGACCGACGAAGCGTGAATCCAGATGCGCGGACCGGCGCCGTTGGGCGCGAGCGCAACCGAGCCCATCCGTTCGCGCCGGTCCTGCCGATCGCGCGCGCCGGCGGTAGCCAAGGCAAACGGCAGAGCCGGGTACCAAAGCACGTTGTAGATTGCGCGAAGCATCACGGATTCACCGCGGTCCCGCGCGAAATTCGCGCGGCATGCCGCTTAGTTCACCAAGCCGCCTTCGGGGATCGTTTCTTCGCCCGAGGCGAACTGGAGGTCGTAGAGCTTGCGATATTCGCCGTCGCGCACCAGGAGTTCATCGTGAGTGCCTTCTTCGACAATTCGGCCATGAACGACGACTACGATTCGATCGGCGCGGCGGACGGTGGACAGGCGATGCGCGATCATCAGGGTGGTGCGGTTACGCATCAGCAGTTCCAGCGCCTCCTGCACCGAGCGCTCGGACTCGGAATCGAGCGAAGAGGTTGCTTCGTCCAGAATCAGGATCGGCGCGTCTTTAAGCAGGGCGCGCGCAATCGCGATTCGCTGGCGCTCACCGCCGCTCAGGCGGATTCCCAGCTCGCCGACGATCGTGTCGTAGGCTTTGGGCAGCCGCATTATAAAGTCGTGCGCGTTGGCGAGTTTCGCGGCGGCGGTCACGCGTTCGAGCTTTCGCGACTCTGAGCCGTAGGCGATATTGGCGCGGATGGTGTCGTTGAACAGAAACGTATTCTGCGTCACCAGGCCGATTTGCGCGCGCAGCGAATCGATCTTGATGCGCCGCACGTCGATTCCATCGACAGCGATGCGGCCTTCCTGCACGTCGTAGAAACGCGGGATCAAATCCGCGATCGTGGACTTGCCGCCGCCGCTCATCCCGACCAGGGCTACGACTTTGCCCGCGCCGACCTCTAGATTGATATCGCGCAGCACCCATTGTGCGCCGTAGCGGAAGCTCACGTGCTCGAAGCGGACGCCGTGCGCGCCCGCGCCGAGCTCCACGCCTTCAGGATCTTCGGGGACGTCGCTGGGCTCGTCCATCATCTCGAACACGCGTTCGGAGGCGGCAAGTCCCTGCTGGATGGTGTTGTTGGTTTTGCTGACCGATTTGAACGGACTGTAAACCAGCAGCATAGTGGTGAAGAATCCGGCGAACGAACCGAGCGTGCGCCGTCCCGCGGCAACGGAAGGAAACGCCCACCAGACCACGACCACGACGGCGACCGCGCCGAGCGACTCGATCATCGGTCCGGTTACCGCCTTGATTCGCGCGACGCGCATGTAGATTCGGAACAGGCGGCGCAGCTCGGCGTTGAAGCGGCGGCGCTCGTAATCTTCCATCCCGAACGCCTTGACCACGCGATTGCCCTGAAAGGTTTCCTGCAGCAGCGCCTGCAGGCCGCCAAGCTGTTTCTGCGCGTTCTTGGTTTCCTTGCGCACGCGTTTGGAGAAGCTGACGATCGGGCCGATCGTGATCGGAAATCCGATGAACGCGACCAGCGCGAGCTGCCAATCCATGTAGAAGGCCGCGAGGATCAGCGCGATCAGCGAAAGTCCGTCGCCGAAGAGCGAGAACACGCCGTTGCTCAGCGTCTGGACCACCACGTTCACGTCGTTGAGCACCCGCGAAACCATCATGCCGGTCGGTGTGCGATTGAAAAAACTCAGCGACTGACGCTGCAGGCTTTCGTTCAAGCCGGAGCGCATATCGAGCACGAGTTTCTGCGCGATGTAAGCGCTCAAATAATCGTCGGTAAGGTTTCCGCCAGCGCGCAGCAGAAACAGACCCGCCAGCATAAAAGAGAGCATGTGCAGCCCGCCGGCACCCTGCATCCGCGTCATATCGTTGACGAAGTTCTTGATCACGAACGGGATTCCGGCGTTCGCGCCCGCCAGCACCAGCATCGATACGCCCAACAGAAACGTGTACGGGAACAGATACGGGCGCAGGTAGTTGAAAAGGCGCCGATGCATCGGCGAGAAGAGCTTCATGCGGAAATCTCGAGCGCGATCGCGGCGACACGCGCGGCCGCTCCGGGAGCGCCAAGGAGCTCGCGCAGGGAACGGAGCGCGGCGACGGTCTGGTTGTGGATGGTATCGCTCAGCAAAGGTTCGGCGGCGCGCACAAGGTTGCTCGCCGTCATTTCGCCTTGAATTAGTTCTGGTACGATCTTCCGTCCCGCCAGAATATTTGGCATCCCGATATAATCCACTCCGGTAATCAGCATCCTGCCCAGAATATAGGTTAGCGCCGAGACTTTGTAGGCTATCACCATCGGGCAGCCGAGCAGCGCGGTCTCGAGAGTAGCGGTGCCCGAGGTGACCAGCGCAATCTCGCTGGCCGCGATAATACTATACGTGTCGCCCGTGATTATACGGATTCCGGACAGGTCGGCGCGCGCCTGTCCGGCGACAGTGCCGGCGCTGAGCGTGGGTGCGAGCGCGAGCACCGGTGTCAGCCCGTGATCACGCGCGAGGATTCTGGCGGCCTCGGCGAACGCGGGCAGCATGAAGCGAACCTCGGCGCGGCGGCTGCCGGGAAGGAGCGCCAGTATGCGCGCGTCGGCGGCCAGGCGATGGCGCGCGAGAGTCTCGGCGCGCGGCGTGGCCGATGCGACCCGATCGAGCAGGGGATGGCCGACGAAGCTCGCACGATCGCCGGCGGCGGCGAAGACCTCTTTTTCGAACGGCAGCACCACCGCCATCCGCTCGGCGCGCGCGGAAATTTTCTTGACCCGGCCGCGCCGCCACGCCCACACCTGGGGCGTGATGTAGTACAGCACCTTCACGCTCGCGCGCTTGGCGACGCCCGAGAGGATCAGATTGAACTCGGCATAGTCGATTAGAATCAGCAGGTCGGGGGGATCTCGGCGGATGATGCGGCGCAGATTCAGGAAGGCTTTTGCGGTGCGCCCGATGGTCGAAGCAAGCTCCAAG